>JARGOZ010000088.1:6685-7631 GCA_029213025.1 Verrucomicrobiales bacterium | reverse complement strand
GGCTGACGAAACATTGGAAGGCACTCCGGCAGCAGCGGGGATTTTTCCGGTCAACAGTCCGGCTCTAGAGGCGGAGCAGATAGCGGATGGAGCCAGCATCTGGGTAAAGCGGACTCCGGTTTTGGCTAACAAATCGATGTTGGGGGTTTCGATATCATCAGCCCCGTAGCAACCGGCATCTACTGAACCCTGGTCATCGGTGTAGATTACAATGACATTCGGGTGGCTTTCTGCAGATTGTACCAATGCGGCCAAAAGAAATAATGCACCGAGGGAAAAGAAGGCGAATTTCATAAATACATTGGAATCCGGTTGGAGCACCGTTTGTTTCAGCGTAATTAATGATTTCGGGCTCCTAGAAAGAGTCCATCATGGCTTCACGTGCCATGGCGACTTTTTCATTGGTTCCACGCAATCTTTTGCTGAGCTGAGTGGCAATATTCACCAGAACTCTGGAAGCCGGCTCCGGCTGCGCAGCGAGGTATTGTTCCAGTCTGGCTTTGTCAATTTTCCAAACCTGAGAAAGCGATTTACAAACCACGCTGGCACTGGCTTTGCCCGAATCGAAAATGTTGATTTCTCCGACCGTATCGCCGGATTTCAAATTTCCGAGAAGAATCGATCTGCCCGTGGCTTCCGTTTGGACATGAAATGTTCCAAAGATAATGAGAAACAAAGAATCCTGATCTGCCCCTTCTTCGATGAGAGATTCTCCTTCAGTCAGGGATATGAATTCCCCGTAACTGCCGAATTGAGAACGTTCCTCTTCATTCAGGCCTTCAACGAAGCCCATTTCGGGTAGTGCTGTGCTGCTCATATCAATAAATATCAGTCCTGATATTGAGGCCCCATCATTCCGCCAAGTCCCCCGGTTCCTTCCCAAGAGGCAGGTCGATTATGGGGCTGTGTGCTCAAAGACTTCTTCTTTGGCGGTTTAGGGGTTGAT
>JARGOZ010000088.1:0-6675 GCA_029213025.1 Verrucomicrobiales bacterium | reverse complement strand
ACTAAAAAAGCGACTCCGCACATCAGCAGTGTCAAAACGAAAATCCTTGTCATTCTAATTGGTGCCGGAAGGTTCAACAGTAGTCAATTAGAAAGTATCCTCAAAGATAACTCTGTCTCCGGCGTCTACTGTGACGCCCCGGTTCACGGAACCTTTCACAACGTCACAAACGCATACGTTATCCTGAAGGTTCAAAATTCGAAGGCGGGCGACCCGAACATTGCCCCTTTTTACGAGGAGAGAAGCATTTGGCTCGACTCCATGAACGCGACCGGCGTTGACCATGACAAATCCCCAGTCGTTGTTAACCGCGATCACTGTAGCTTCAAGGTTGGCAAGAACAATTTTAGTCCGGCGGTCTAACTGATAGCTTTCTTCTTCACCTACCTTACCCATTTCCACCTGGCGCTGAGCGAGAAGCTTTTGTAACTCCATATCCAGTGAATTCACGGCGTTCTGGTTGGATGTCAGTGTGTCCTGCAGCATGTTCAGAATCATCCTTAGATCATCCGGGCTTTGAAACTGGCCGTCCGGAAAGACTCGCTTCACAGCCATATCGATCTCGCGCTGCTCAATTTCGATTCCTTCCAGTTTCTCCTTTTGATCGTCTACCTTTCTCTGAACGAGTTTGAGACTCTGCTGCACCTCGTCAACTGCGGCAGAGGCCTGGTTTTTCCGGTCTCTTGCCTGAGATTCGCTCTCTTTCAAGCCATCTCTTTCATCTTCCTGTACTCCCAAATCCTGAGTGACAGATCTGACCGAATCTTTGGTCTGTGCGAGAGCCCTTGTTGTGTCGGCGAGGAATTTCTTGTTCATGACCCCAATGGCAATGGCGCCAAGCATGCAGATCATGGAGAGGATTAAAATTAACTTTTTCATAGTGTCCCGTGTTTTAAATATTCCTGATGAAAATTACTGTCCGAATGGGTCCGGTGCGCCTCCGCCAAAAGGATCTGCTTCCATAGCGCCGCCGCCGCCGCCAAAAGGATCGGGCTCAGCACCTCCGCCGAATGGATCCGCTGCAGGAGCGGCCGGTTTAGGTGCCGGCGCAGAAACAGGTGCAGCGTCGTCCGGACTTGGGGCCGGACCGGTTGTGGTGCCGGTCGGCAGGACCGGTGTCGTGGACTTGATCGCTTTCACTACTACATCACCAGCTAAAACGGACTGACCTGGCTGGAGCGACCCCGGCACAATGTCTGCTACAGATTGATTTGCCTCCACCTGAGTAACAAGAAGTTTGCAGAGATACTGACCCCGGCGATAGACATCCAGCTGGGCGTGATGGACAACACCCTGATCATTGCCGGCGTTTACGACAACAAATCCCCATTTGTTGTAGGCTTTGGCAATGGAACTTTGAAATTCACCCCGAATCACTCCTGCATCCTGATCTTTTCTCAGCGCAGTCAATTCGCCGGCAACTTTTCCAAGGCTATCGATTTCAACCTGTTTGGAGGCCACTTCGCCCTGTTTCTTGACTTTCTCGATCTCAGATTCCTCAATCTGAGCTCTTGTCTCGGCCATTTGGCGGCGAATTTCTTCAATATCGGGAAACTCTTTAATCAACTCTCTCGCTCTCCCGAGTTTTGCGTCGGCTGTTTGAATCTGAGTTTCAAGAAGTCTGAGTTCCGATTCCACCTGAACCACTTTGTTGTCCAAATCAATTTTCTCTGTATTCAAACGTTCGGTTTCATCCCCGAGAGACATGATCGACTGGTTCAGGCTGGCGATCTCTTCTTTGGCTGCCGATAAATCGGCCTGCCGGGCGACAAGAGTGTCCTTTTCCTTCGTCAGATCTTTCATCGATTGTTCGATCACCCCTTTATTCTGGAGACCAAAAAAGCCTGCACCTCCAAGGAGTACCGCTGCGATTACTGCTAAAATCTTCCACATGAGTCTGTTTGGTTATAGAAAGTATGTTTCTATCAAAGTTTGTCGAGAGTAGGGAGTCAAGGTGACGAAAACAACAAAATTCTTTGATACAAGTCTACTTTTAAAATCTTTGCCCCGCGCTGACAAGCAAGAAAGTCATAAATTCCCGCTTTTTGATTCAGTGAACTGCTCAATCGCTTTTAAATAGGGCGCTCCAAGCGCAGGGAGTTCTTCAGTGAGGTCGAACCACTCACCTGTTGCGAAATGAGTTCTTTTTTGGAATTTTTTATAATAAGGATTTCCGAAAATTCTCATTTCGACCTGGTAACGGGTGATGGAATAGGTAATTTGCCCGATAAGTTCGAGATCATTTGCGTCGATCTCTTCGAGGAGAGGCAGGCGCAGGAGGCCTTTCCTTCGTGATCCGGTCTCGGTTGTGAGCAGAACTCTCCCTTCGCACAGGAGCAGGGCAACTTCTTCTGTTTTGCGGGTGACCGGCACGGGTTTTGATTTCTGCGGCAGTGCGGCGGCATCCGGCGAATCTTTTGAACCGCAAAAAGAGGAAACCGGGCATTGACCGCATTTTGGGGTGCCTTTGAGGCAAATTTGCTGCCCCAGCTCCATGATTGCTGAATTGTAATCAGCGGGCGAAGACTGGCAGGTTAATCTTTCGGCTTCCTGCCAGAGGGTTTTCCGTCCGGCTGAGGTATCAACTGGCTTTTTATATTGTAAGACCCGCGACAAAACTCTCACAACATTGCCGTCGACAATTGGCAACGGCATATCGTAGGCGAAACTGCAGACTGCCCCGGCGGTGTACGGGCCCACTCCGGGCAGATTGAGAACTTGTTCATGCTTTTCCGGGAATTTACCGTGGTGCTTTTCAACTATTTCTCTGGCAGCCTTCTGAAGATTCCGGGCCCGGTTGTAGTAGCCGAGTCCTTCCCACGCCTTCAGTACCTCGCTTTCGTCAGCCCTGGCGAGAGTTTCGATATCGGGGAATTTCTCCAGCCAGTTTTCATAAAACCGTTTATCCAAAACCGTTCGGATTCTGGTTTGTTGGAGCATCAACTCGGATACAAGAATTTTGTATGGGTCTTTGGTTTCTCTCCAGGGATAGCTTTTGCCATGCCTTCTAAACCATCGAATTAAAGCTTTCTGCCAGTCTGAAACCACAATCATTGAAAAAAATGCCGTTTAAAGTAGTCAGGCTTCGGCTTGCTCACGTATATCCCGCGGTATTCGGAAATTGCAAAATCATTTGCCTATCTGGCCACTGCGAAGTAATTACCGCGAATTTCACCTCAACTAAAGATTAAAGATAAACCATGGCAACCGTTACGAAACGAGACCTTGTAGTCAAAGTAAGCGATAAAATAGAAATGACCCAACAGCAGGTATTCGATGTGATTCAACATTTCATCGACGAAATATCTGACAGCCTTGCCGATGGTGATGATGTTGTGTTGCGAAATTTTGGATCCTTTCAAATTACTGTTACGAAGCCGAAAGTCGGCCGAAATCCGAAAAAGCCGGAAACTCCGGTCGAGATCCCGGCTCGCGCCGTTGTGAAGTTCAAACCAGGAAAAGAAATGAAGGAGCGGGTAGCAGCTTCGATCTCCATCTAGTTTTTCGCATTGTACCCTGTTAGGTCTGGTAGTGTACCCTGTTAACTTTCAGGCTGTACCCTGTATGGCCTAGCAGGACCTGCCACCCTCGGCAGTGAAGGTTTCTCCCGCAGTGAGAGGTTCCAGTTGTTCTTCGAGTACGCCTTTTGCTTTTGGCCAGGCAGCAGCAGCTTCGACGATCATCCAAATCTCCAGGGCCATTGTAGCCAGCCCGAAGATCATCAGGGACCACTGGCCCTGTGCGATATAGCTGTTTTCGCCGACGAAAATATTCATCGTCATCGCAATTCCGGGAAGAATCAGCATGAAGACCATCGGGATGACGATAAACCAGACGGGAAGTTTTCGTCGCCACATCCAAAATCCGATTACGAGGAAGGCCAGCCCGCCCAGCAGTTGATTTGTCGCTCCGAACAGTGGCCAGAGCAGCAGTCCTCCTTTACCTGCCGTTGTCCAGGTCCAATCCGACCAGGGGCCGACAGGCATGGCAGCTATTGATCCCGCGAGGAGGACGGCGAAAATGGTGGCTTCGTGTTTCCTCGTAAGCAGGTTTATTTTCAAACTGGCGGCCAGTTCCTGGGTTACGTAGCGTTGGAGACGGCACGCTGTATCGAGGGTGGTGGCAGCGAAACTGGCTACGAAGACACCCATCAGCGCGACGGCGAAGGCAGGCGAGATGCCGAGTGCTTTCAGAAAGTTGGCACTTCCTTCTACAAAAGCACCCACTTTGGCGGATAGACCTTTGGCCGCATCCCAACTGCCGTATCTCGCCTGATAGGCAGCTTCCCCTGTTAGTACCCCGTTTTCCCCGGCCACTCCCAGACCAATTCCCGCAACACAGGCGAGAATAACGAGGGTTGCCAGAAAGCCTTCAGTTAGCATAGATCCGTAGCCGACGAACTGGGCGTCAGTTTCCCTCTCGATTTGTTTGGAGGAGGTTCCGCTGGATACGAGGCAATGGAATCCGGAAATTGCGCCGCAGGCGATCGTCACAAACAGGAACGGAAATATCCACGGCGCCCCCTCTGGATTCAGTCTGACCGGCTCTGCGACAATTTCGAGAGCAGGCCGTGCGGTTTCTCCGGGATTGGGCGCGCCGCCGATAAGCCCGGCGACAACCAGACCGATCATAACCAGCCCGAGTACACTGAGCAGTTGCAGGCTGTTAATATAATCTCTCGGCTGCAAAAGAGTCCAGACAGGAAGGACTGACGCGATATAGCTGTAAATCAGCAGAAAAACCACCCAGTTCATGATCGGCCATGATGCCAGCCACTGATTCAGGTTTCCCAGTATCCCCTGGTCGCCAAAGTAAACCGAGAGGTACATCAGGGCGAGAACGATAAGAGATGGAATCAGCAGATTGATTCCTTTGCGGTGCAGAGCAATACCGATGATTGCGGCGAGCGGGATCTGAACCAGGCAGGGAATAATAGCCGAGGGATACTGTTTAAAAACAGCAGCAATAACCAGTCCAAAAATGGCAAGGACAATGGTCAGGGCAAGAAACAGGACGGAAAGAAAGAGTATTCTGGTTCGCGGAGCGAGGACTCTGCCGGCAATATCTCCCACTGTTTGGCCGCGGTTCCTCATACTCACCACAAGTGCTCCAAAATCGTGAACCGCGCCGATAAATATGGAGCCGAACAATACCCAAAGCAGGGCAGGAACCCATCCCCAGATCACAGCGAGCGCAGGTCCAACTATGGGGCCGGTACCGGCGATGGAGGTGAAATGGTGTCCGAAAATAATAGACTTTCTCGTTGGGACGTAGTCCTTATTGTCGTTTAACGCCACACTGGGTACAATCGCTTTTTCATCGAGCCGGAAGATCTTTCGTGCCAACCATCTGCCGTAGGTGTTATAGGCGATGAGATACAGAACAAAGGCCCCAATTGCGATAGCTAGCGTTTCCATTTTTAAATAAAGATTGTTGCGGATTTTGGCCTTTTCCGGTCTTGTTGGCAACGATTGTTTCGTACATGAATCAAGAACTCCTCCATCAGATTATCACTCTCGGCGTTGTGGCACTTGTCTTTGTCATCTTCGTCAAAGACTGGTTGTCGCCGGATTTGGCTGCAATGGGGGCTTTTGTCCTTCTGGTGGTTATCGGGGTGATCGATCCGAAATCAGCTCTCGGAATATTCGGCAGTTCGGCTCCGGTCACGGTTGCTGCGATGTTTATTATGAGTGCTGTGTTGGAGAGGACCGGGTTGATTGAGTTACTGGCGGGGCGGTTCGAATCGCTCGCCGGAACAAGCCCGCTGCGCACCGCTGTCGTTCTGTTGCTCCTGGTTGCTTTCCTGTCCGCATTCGTCAACAACACCCCTGTAGTGGTCGTATTTATGCCGATTGTTCTGGCGCACTGCCGGAAAACCGGCATGAAAGCCTCAGGGTTACTTATTCCTTTAAGTTACGCGGCTATCGTCGGGGGCACTTGTACCATTATAGGAACCTCTACAAACTTGATCGCCAACGGAATCGCGAGCGAATACGTTACGGAGGACGGAACCCTTGCTATGCAGCCTTTCGGAATGTTCGAGGTGGCAAAACTCGGCATCATTTTCGTGATAGGAACTCTTCTCTATTTAATTCTCGGCGGAGCGAAGTTGATACCCAACCGGACGACTCTTTCGACCCTTTTTGATGCAACAGAGGGTCACGAATACCTCACTCAGGCTTATGTCACACCCGATTCTCCCCTTGTCGGTAAGCTTTTCACGGAGAGTCCCCTGTCGAAAAACCGCAATCTTCGAATTGTGGAGATTGTCAGGGAGGGCCGGCCCTATCCGGTAGCGCTGAATAAATTGAAATTTGAAGTGGGGGATCTCGTAATTATGAAAACCCGTGCTTCCGGAGTCATGGAGATCAGCGAAATTACCGGTCTCGATCTAACTCCGAAGGGTGAATTGGGGCTTGATCACATCCGGACTGAATCAGCAGTGTTGATGGAGGGGATCGTAGGGCCTGGCTCAAAGCTAATCGGGCACACCCTCAGGGAATTAAATTTTCGTCAACGATTCGGAGTAGTGATTATTGCGGTTCACCGCCGGGGAGTAAATCTCCGGTCTCGCTTTGAAGATGTAAAACTGGCGTTCGGCGACACTCTTCGGGTTGAGGGGCCCCGGGAAAGGATGTCAAAACTCTTTGAGGAGAAGGATTTTGTCAACCTTTC
>JARGOZ010000087.1:11303-28987 GCA_029213025.1 Verrucomicrobiales bacterium | reverse complement strand
TCAGGTTGCTCAATGTTAGCGACTCGTTCCCGCTTTAAAAGGATGCTGACTTCTTCTTTTGCGGCACTGTTTGAACGAGAGAAAAATGCGACCCCCAACTCCGATCAATAACCACTCTTCGGCGCGGGTTCGATCTCTTTCGTATTTCCCGATTCGAGGAGCTTTCGGAAAAGCATCCCGGCGATCGCTGAGCCGAGGGATTGTTCTCCTTCTTCATTCCCGGTCTGACCGGACATCATTCCTTCCAGCAATGCCGGAGCGTATTCGGAAATCAAATCTGTGGCCTGATTGATCGCTTCGGGTGAAATTTCTCCGCCGGAGAGTATTTCCTCCAACGCCGGGGAGGTTCCTTCACCAGTCTGATTCATGATTCCTTCCAGAATCACGGGGGCCTGCTCCATCGCTGAAGCAATTGCTCCCTCGATCGCAGCGGCGTTTTTGGGATCATTTAGAATCGACTCCAAAATCCCGGAGGAAGCGCTTCCATTCCCGCCACCGGATTTTCCTATGCCGTCGAGAATCGAGGGAGCCTTTTCAGCTTTCGGAAAATACTGCGGGTCGGGGCCCAGCTCGGCAGTCTCGGGATAAAGTGGGTATTGAACTTCCACAGGTTGTGCCGGTTTCCGGAGATTGGTCACTTCACGGTCCGGAACAATGATTTGGGTCGCCTCTTCCTCCCGTTTCCCACACGACGTGGTCGCCAGGGCAAAAACAACAGCAAGTGACAGCAGAAGAGGGGCGGAGAAAAGCTTCATTTCGCTCCACTATAGCACAATTCTGCGGATTTGGTCTACCCGACCAAAAGCTCCCGAACCGGCACACCTTCACTGATCGGGACCGGCCGGTTGATCGGGGTCGGCAGCTCGAATTCGTAATCGATCCCGAGAGCTTCGTAGACCGTGGCGTGGACGTCCTCCACATCGACGGGATTGGCCGGATCTTTGGAGTCACCTTCCGGATCAGTCTCGCCAATTACTTTTCCCCCGGCGAGTCCCCCGCCCCCGAGCAGGATCGAAAAGCCGTGCGGCCAGTGATCCCGGCCCTCGGCCACATTTTGTTTTGGAGTCCTGCCAAATTCTGTCGCACAGATGACGATGGTTTCCTCGTACAGATCACGGGCTTTCAGGGTGCGAATCAGACTGGCCAGAGCAGGGTCGAGCAACTCGACTTTGCGATTTTGTAAATCGCGATTGTTCGCGTGAGTGTCCCAACCATTGAGAGTCACCTCGACACAGCGCACGCCACATTCGATAAGGCGAACCGC
This sequence comes from Verrucomicrobiales bacterium, assembly GCA_029213025.1. Classification (GTDB taxonomy): domain Bacteria; phylum Verrucomicrobiota; class Verrucomicrobiia; order Verrucomicrobiales; family DEV007; genus Arctic95D-9. Next base: position 27,723 of record JARGOZ010000087.1, on the reverse strand, counting down.
GGCGAGGCATCCCCGCCCGAAGGGGCTGTCGCCAAATGCTTCACGATCCGCTTTTGTCTCCTGACTGACATCAAACGCCGCCAGTTGATCTGAAGTCATCATCCGCCGGGCCCGCTCCAGATTGGTAATATGCTGCGTCCGGTTGCGGTCCAGATTGGCGAGTCGACCTTTGGCAAAACTCTCCTCCAGCACAGAAAGAGACTCGAGCCTTTCCTTTGTCCTTTTTTCTGAAACTCTGGAGGCTACATCCGGTACCGGGGAATTGGGATCGCCAATTTGAAAGGCATCAAAGTGAGCGCCGAGATACCCGCCTCTGGCTGCGAAGTTGGCAGGTATGATGGAAATATGTGTCGGGATATCGATTTTCGGATCCTCCAGCTCGTGGCAAACAATCGCGCCCACGGAAGGATGTTCCAAACCGGGGATGAGACGGTGCCCGGTTTTGATGTTGTAGGTCGCCCGGGCATGATCGCCCTCCTTGCTCACGACAGAGCGGATCAGCGAAAAATCCTCCATCAACTCCGCCGTCTGCACCAGCTTTTCCCCGAGCTGGATTCCTTTCACCGGGGTATCCACAGCCCCTGAGCCGTAAGCGATCGTTTTACCGGGATGCGGATCAAAGGTCTCCAGCTGACTTGCCCCGCCCTGCAGCCAAACCAAAATGACCGACCTGGGCCGCGCCGTTTTACCTAAATCCGCCGCCAGAGCGAGTTGGTCCGCCATCGGAGTCAGCCAGGACAACCCGGAAAGTCCGGCAGCTTTTAAGACTCTGCGTCGCGCCCAGTGATCAGCACTACCACAACTCACATCGTTTCGGGAAGAAAAATTCATGACTTAACAGGGTACAGTCCCGCATTCAACAGGGTACAATGGCGGACCTAACAGGGTACGATCACCCTCTGGATATGGTAAGACGGAGCTTCTCACATTTTGGCTACAAAAAAGGGGAAAACCCAACGTAAAGTAAATCATCCCCCCGGAGCGAAAGAATTCGGAAACAGGTTCTGGATATCGGTATCAGTTATCCACATTCGTGAGCACTTCCTCGATCGTCGTTAATCCGGCGCTGACTTTGCTCCAGCCGTAGTCACGAAGAGGGATCATGCCGTTACCGATCGCCATTCTCTTGAGTTCAGCGTAGGAGCCGTTTGCCGTGATTTTATCAGCGATGTTGTGCTCGATTTTACAGATCTCAATGATGGCCATCCGGCCGCGATATCCGGTTTTCCGGCAGGACTGACAACCAACGGCTTCGTGAATCCCGTCCCTGCCTGCTTCCGGAAATCCGATCCGGTCGAGATACTCGTGATCAATTTCGGTAGCCGGGCGGGCGCAGGATTTGCACAAGGTCCGCACCAGACGCTGGGCAAGAAAAGCGCGAATCGACGATGCTATAAGAAAGGGTTCGATGCCCATGTCGAGAAGGCGGGTAATTCCGGCTACCGCATCATTGGTATGCAAAGTAGAGAAAACCAGGTGTCCGGTCAGCGCACCCCGAATCGCGATATCTGTAGTTTCCAAATCCCGCATTTCCCCTACCATAATGATATTCGGATCGCCGCGGAGAATACTGCGCAAACCACTGGCGAAAGTGAGACCGATTTCGGGTTTGACCGGAATCTGAATGATCCCGTCGAGCTTATTCTCCACCGGATCCTCCACAGTAACTATACGGGTCGCCTCGGTATTTAATTTTCTAAGAAACGCATAGAGAGTCGTCGATTTACCGGAACCGGTCGGACCGGTCACAAGTATAATTCCGTTCGGCTGCCGGAGCAGTCCATTAATGATAGTTTCACTCTGCTCATCGAGACCAAGCATCGACATATCAAATGACTTACTCGTCAATAAACGGAGGCTGACGCTTTCCCCGTGCACGGAAGGAATCGTCGCCACACGAACATCGATCGGTTCTCCGTCGAGTTCGAGGTTAATCCGTCCATCCTGTGGCAGTCGACGCTCGGCAATATCGAGCTGCGCCATAATTTTCAGTCGGGAAATCAATGAAGCCTGCAGAGCCCGGATATTGGGCGGAACCGTGACGGTCTGAAGAGCGCCGTCGACCCGGTATCGAATCCGCAGGTTTTTCTCCAGTGGTTCAATATGAATATCGGTAGCCCGCTCACGGAGCGCTTCGCGAAAGACCTGGTTGACGAAGTTCATCACCGAAGCTTCTTCGTCCTCCTCACCGAGCTGGGTCACTTCCTGGGCGAGATCATCATCCTCCGGGCCGATGTCGCGGCCTTCAATCAATTCATCGAAATGCTCCGCACCAACACCGTAGCCCTGGCGGAGACCTTCCATTATTCGATACCGGCTGGAAACCACCCAGGTCACATTTTTCTGTAGTTCCCGACCTACCGCCTGACGCGCCACGATATCAAAAGGATCGTAAGTCATCAGAGATATATCTTTGCCATCGATCTTCGCCGGCAGAAGTCGATAGCGAAGCGCCAACCGGGCAGGGAACCGGTTGTGTAGCGGGTGGGAAAGATCCAGTTCGGTATCTTCCTGCCAGGTGAGCCCGGTCGCTTCGGCGAGATTCCGGGCGAAGTCGTGTTCATTGACGAGATCCTCATCAAGTAAACTTTCCACCAGGGAAGCCTGCTTTGAACCGGCATCCGCGAGAACAGCTTCGCAGCCGGCTTTGTCGAGACAACCGCTCTTCGCTGCGACCTGAACCAAAAGTGGAATAAGAGACATATATTCGGTAGATAAAGAGGGAAATCCGGACTTATTTCGGCACGTCGAGATCGCGACCGTCAGCCAGTTTTTGCAGGGCACCGCGAATCAAGTTGCCGCGTTCTTCGCGCGGCATATCCGGGTATTTGGTAACCGTGGCTTTGATATAGGCTTTCAGTTTTTCTTTATTCGGTTCGGAAAGCTGCATATACTTTTCCCGCTCTTTGGAAGACGGGCCCTTTCTCCGGTCATCGCCACCGCCGGAACGCCCCCGTGGACCACCTCTGCCGGACCCGCCTCTACTGGTGGGAGTAAGCTGCTCCGGGGAATATTTTAGTTCCGCTACTTCACCGGCAAAAGAGATTTGCGCAGCGACCCGACTGAGGTCGCCGGTCGAACCCGGTTCGACGATTTTGATTAAATTCAAACCCGACTTTGGTTCACCGCCGATTTCTATCGTTACAGTCTGTTTCGTCTCTTTATTGTAGACGCGAGCGTAGGCGAGTTCCTCGTAAGTCGCGACAGCACGCAGAACATAGGTTTCCGATATATTCAAAGTTCGCAAAAACGGACTGGTCTGTTTTAAAGCGGTAAAGAGTTTTTCATCAGGCAGCGGAGGGTATTCGATTTTATCGAAGTCATCCGCGTAGAGAGCAGAAGCGAACAAGCCACACAGCAGTGACAGGACTACACATTTGTTCAGGCGGCTTTCAGTCGCCGAGTCTAACCTTTGCTTCACCCGGCGGGTAAAAGTCACCGGTACGTTGTAGTCACTTTCCATATCATCCACTTGTTGCCGGGTCACTGGAGGTCGGCTTTACGACTTCTTTTGTTACCTCGGGAGCCGGTTCCACTTCTTCATATTCCTCACCGGGGGGAGCGAACCAGCGCGCCAGCACAATTTGGCAAACGGCCTGGGGAGTGTCCTCCCGGCTTTTCCGGTCGAGTTCCAGCTCCAGAGCCTTGATCACCTGAAACTTTTTGGCTCCCTGCAGGGTGGTGAGCCACTCAATGACATCTTTTTCCGCTCCCCGAATCCGCAGAGACACGGCCACTTCCTGGTAATCATCGTTGGAGTCCGGCTCCTGCAGAGTTTGCTTTTCGATTTTGATTTTCCGCTGGAACAAATCATCCTGCAAAAACTGCAATAGATCTCCCTGGGCTTTGGTCATGGAATTTTCCCTCGGAGTATTTTTCCGTAACCAGCGGTCTTTGGCTTCGAACTCCGGCGCTTCTTCGAGCCACATTTCCAGATCCGCCAGATTGCCTTCCAAAGCGGTAATTTCGCTTTCCCCACCACCCCAGTTTTTTTTCATAAACCGGATCGCAAACAGATTTGCCACGGTGAAAATGACAAGAAAACAGGCCAACAGAAGCACTCTTTCACGATGGGTCAGGTTTTTCATTGCTGCTCGACAGGTTTGCCTTCGATCTTGAAGGAGGCGGTATTATCGCTGTTCATATTGGGTTTCGGCATGCTCCATTCGTAGTGTTCGAAGCCGGGCAGATTGGATAGATCCTCTTCAAGCCGGAAAGCGAGTTGCACATCGCGGGCCTGACCTTCGATGTAAATATTCCGCTCCCGGGTCTTGTACTCGCGAATCACAACCCCGCTCCCAGGCAGAGCTTCGGTGATGCGGCTGAGTTGCACGACGGGGAACCATTTCAGATCGAAAGCAGGCTCCATGCGTGACCAGCGGCTTTCAATTCTCTGAATTTCCTCCACATCGGGTTCGATCAGGGCAATTTGTTGTTGGAGAGCGGCTACTTTCCGGCTGCTGGACTCGGATTTTTTCCACATATACAACCCGAAGACAAAATACCCGATCACGAAAAGAACGGAGCAGAATGCGGTCACTCTGATATTCTTTTTCCGACGGCGAAAGTTCAACACCTGATGCGGTGTGAGCGGATGCCTCGGACGGGCCCGTTTATAGGCTCCTCCCGGTGACGCAAAGGCAGCTTTCAAATGGACGGCATCAGAAAAAGATTTTTTTGCCGATTCATCGATATCATCCAGAGCCACCGCGATTTTTTCCGGCAAACTTTCCTCGAAAGCCGGATCACCCTGCAGCGAGAGGAGCAAGAGGTTGATTTCCTGAGCCGTAGCAACGCTGAGTTCCGGAGATCCGGAAAGAACCTGTGAGTGAACCAGCCTGCCACCCCGGAAAATCGCAAAAACCAGCTGCCGGTTCTCTTTCCACAAAACGGCTCCGTTCTCGATCCTCTCCCGTATCAGGGCCGAAGGCGCATAACCCACCGCCCGGGGAAGAATAAAGTCGTCCGGCAAAGGCGTATCGATCAAATGCACCGCGATCCTGGAGTGACCATTGGCCTGCTCCAGCACATCGAAATCGAACAAAGTTTCGTCCATCGAGCCCGCCGCCAGACCGCGTTTCTCGATCTGAGCATAGGTCATCTGCTTGAGCAGAGAGGAATCCATGGTCGGCAGATTGATGCAAAACGTCGGTGCATTCGCCACCGGAACACCTACCAGAACACCGGGGCGGTTGCCGGCAGCCTCGTGGAGATCACGACCGCCGCGAGTGGCTCTTTTTCCTGAGAACAGAGTCCATCCGCTGTCCGGATCGGGGATTGCTGTCAGAAATTTAGCCATAGTCTGGTTCTCTCCGCAGAAGAGAGTGTTGTGTTAAGGAAAATCATCGACGTAACTCGCGGGATATTCAACACCGCGATTGGATGGTGGTTTCGGAAATGCGGAATTTTTGAAATCCCGGTTTCGAGCCGGGCTGATTTTGTAAATTGCTTCCCATCCGGGAAAAGATTACCGTTTTGACCGGGTAAAATGACACGGCTGAAGCTTCTTATTCTGATCGCTACATGTTTTCTGGTTCAGATCGGAGTGGATCAGGCGCTGAAAGACAATCTTCTGGGCAAACTGGAGTGGACCGCGCTTTTGGACCCCGTAGCCCATCTGGCCCTTGCACTCATGGTCGTCATCCCGCTGGCGATGCGATGCAAGACGCCGCGATGGCCTGTGTTAGTTGCCCTGTTTCTGGCGCTGGCGATCGATCTGGATCATTTTATCGCGGCCGGTTCGTTTTCTATCCACGATGCGATTTCCCTGCCTCACCGCCCCATAGCACACAGTTTTGCAGTTGCCCTCGGGGTCGCTTCGCTGTGCGGAATTATTTTTCGCAGCGCAAATGCAGCAGCTCTCGCCGCCCTCGCACTGATCAGCCACATCTCCCGGGACGGCAGTGGCGGTGGCTCTACGCCGATGTTCTGGCCATCGGATTTTGAATGGAAAATCCCCTGGTCCTGGCACCTCGGCTTTTGGCTACTGTTCAGCCTTACCAACGCTCTCCGTTGCAGGGCCGCCTGAATTAACCGACTCAATTTGCCTCACTCTATAGCGCCTGAAAAAACGGCAATACGATCCCCAAACCGTGCCAAAGTTTGCGCCATGGTGAATCAATGTGAAATTTCGGGATGGCTCACCTCCCGGGCAATCGTGGCGGCACTGCTCTGGATCAGTTTGCCGGTCTGCGCGCAACTACCGAAGGGAATCGTCGATACCCAGCCTGGAAAAGAAATACCACCGACCCCGGAGCAATCGCTTCAATATATAACCGTTCCGAAAGGCTTCCATGTCTCGCTATTCGCCGGAGAACCTGACGTCGCTCAACCCATCGCCATCAATTACGACGACAAAGGACGACTTTGGGTTCTGGAAAGTTTTTCCTATATCGAGTGGAAACGCACCGGAAAAGACCGGTTACTTATTTTTGAAGACACCGATAATGATGGTCGGTTCGACACACGAAAAGTTTTCTGGGACAAAGGCAACCACACCAGCGGATTCCAAATTGGCTTCGGCGGTGTCTGGCTCTGCGACGCTCCGGAATTGCTTTTCATCCCGGACACAAATGGAGATGACATTCCCGATGGTGAACCGCAGGTTGTTCTCGACGGCTGGACCACAAAAGCGGAACACAATTTCGTCAACGGTCTTAACTGGGGTCCGGATGGCTGGCTATACGGTCGCCACGGCATCAAACAACCTTCAAAAGTAGGTAAACCCGGAACACCCGATGCGGAGCGGACAGATCTCAGTTGCTGTATATGGAGATACCACCCGGTAAAAGAGCGATTCGAGATTTGGGCGGACGGCACGATCAATCCATGGGGACTTGACTGGAACGAGGAAGGCGAAGGATTTATCAATACCAGCGTGATCGATCACCTGTGGCATCTCGTTCCCGGTGCCCGCTACCAACGAACTCCGGGGCGCGGCACGGCCTCACTGAATCCCTACAGCTACGCACTGATGGAGCCGACATCCGATCACCGGCACTGGAGTGGCGGCGAAACCGGACGGAAAGACTTTGGCGGAAATGACAGCGCCGGCGGCGGGCATTCCCATTGCGGTATGGTCATTTACCAATCCAATGCCTGGCCGGAAACCTATAGAAACCGCGCCTTTTTCAGCAATGTGTTAGGACAGCGAATCAATACCGATTTTCTCCTTCCCTCCCAGTCCTCCTGGGTAGCATCTCACGCGCCGGATTTCCTGAAAAGCAGCAATCCCTGGTTTCGCGCGGTGGACCTTCGCCAGGGACCATCGGGGGAAATGATGATTGCAGAATGGACCGATCTCGGAGAATGCCACGACAGGGACGGCATCCACCGGAGCAGCGGTCGACTTTATGAGGTATGGCACGGAGATCGCCCGGTAAAGAATACTATAGATGTAGCATTGAAAAATACACCGGAACTACTCGATTTAATCTATCACGAAAATGTGTGGTGGCGACGCCATGCCCGACGAAACATTCAGGAAAGAATCTGGAATGGGGAAAGCCTATCGAATTCGCAAATCGCCCGGTTGGTCGCCACCGCAAAAAGCACCACAATCCGCGATGCGATCAGCGCGATACAGATCCTTCACGCGACCGGCAAACCACCCCTCGACTGGTTTCCGGAAATTTACCAATCAGCACTGAACGCCGCAGATCCCGGATCACGCGCACCGGTTCGCATTCATCTCCTGACTCTGGTTTTCACTGAGCAAACGCCTTCCCCTGATCTGGTCATGTGGCTGGAACAAACCATCCCGAAGGAGACCGATCAGCGGGTTTTGTACCGAATGGCAGCCCTGCTACAGCGCATCCCGGTTTCGCATCGCTGGACCGCAGCCGAAGCACTGTCCCGAATTCAAATACCGGACGCGGACCGGAACTTCCAATTGATGCGCTGGTATGGCTTTGAGCCTCTGGTCCCGATAGATCCGGTCCGCGCCATGAAAACGGCTACAAAACCCGGGCACCCCTGGTTAAGCGAAGCCATTGCCCGGCGGGCCGTTGACGCGCAGGCACTGGAAAACGTTATCACATCACTGCTGGATGAAACGACAGAAAGCGACACTCTCCAATCTATATTTTCCGGGCTTTTACAATCTCTACCCGCCAAAACTGCCATGCCGAAAGACTGGAGTAATCTCTATCAAAAACTGAAAAAAAGGGATGATCCGAAAGTGCGAAAAACAATTTTCCAACTGGCCCAAAGTTTCGGCGACCCGGCTGCGGAGGCGGAAATGGTGGCGATCGTTCTGGACCGACAACATCCCGCACCCGACCGGCGGGAATACCTGCAAATGCTGGTTTCCGCCCGCTCCGAAAAAATCGCCCCTCATATCACCGCTCTAACGACAGATCCGGAACTCAGCAAAGAAGCCATCCGTGCCGTAGCGACGTTCCCGGAAAAGGACTCCGCCAGCAGGCTGATTCAACTATATCAACAAACTGCAGAACCTGTAGTTCTCGAAACTCTTGCATCGCGGAGAGACTTTGCCGACACCTTAGTCGACACCGTTATCGCCGGGGGGATCCCCAAAGCCTCGATCACCGCGTTTGTCGCCAGACAAGTTTCGATGATTAGTTCAAAAAAAGATACTTTCGTTGCCCATCTCGGAATCAATTCCAAAGATATGGAACAGAAATCGAAGCAGCTGAAAATTTGGAAAAAACGGCTCTCTGATTCCTACCTCGCCACGGCAGACCCACAGGAAGGCCGCGAGGTATTTCGGCGCACCTGTTCCGCCTGTCACAAGCTCTACGGAGAGGGAGGGGAAATCGGTCCGGATCTGACAGGTTCCGGTCGCTCCGATCTCGATTACTTTCTCATCAACGTTCTGTTCCCCTCTGAGGATGTAGCCCCCGATTACAAGCTGGTCACCCTGACCCTGAAAGACGGACGGACTCTCGCCGGAAATATTGTCGAGGAAAATGACAGGGTAGTGGCTCTGCGCCAGGTGGGAAATACAGAGAGAATCGATGTCTCGGAAATCGTGAGCCGCCAAACTTCCGAAATTTCACTGATGCCTCCCGGGCTCATCGAATCGCTCCGCCGGGAAGACGTTCGCGACCTTTTTTCCTATCTGCAAACCACAGCGCCTCTGGACTGAAACAAAGGAAAAATCCGGATTTCTCAGTGAATTCCCCGAGCCGTGTTTTTTTTGCAATTGTACCCTGTTAGATCCGCGACTGTACCCTGTTAAGTCGACCACTCAACAGGGTACATTGCGTCCAAAACTGCCTTCGCGGAGGATTCGTGACTTGAAAGAAACTGCAAATCGACGAGGAAATGAGACCATATTTTAAAATTATTCTCTCATGTCTGGCGGGCGGTTTACAAAATTTTGGCTTTTCGGGATTGTTTCGGCAATGTCTCCGGCCTGTATTTTGTTCCAGGGCTGTGTGCCCCATCAGGTGAATTCAAGCCCCTTCCCCGCCCTCGACGAAGCTTCCTGCATCGCTTCGTTTTCGAATGATACACTCCCCGCGGAGTCCGCACTTCCCTGTCCCTGGTGGGATTCTTTTCACGACGAGGACCTGTCGTGTCTCGTGACAACCGCTCTCGAAAAGAACCCGGATGTTCGCTCCATTTCCCGGCGGATCGAGCAGGCCAATGCCAGGATCGTTCAAGCAGGGGCATCACTTTTCCCGCTGCTCGACGGCGAAAGCGAAGCTCAAAGAAGTTGGGATGTCGATGGCGACTACACCGATGAAGCCTCCTTCGGATTCAATCTGAACTGGGAGATCGACCTGTGGGGGCGCATCCGGTCGGGCCGGAAAGCGCGAATCAATGAAGCGGAAGCCACCGTTCAGGACTGGATGTCAGCACGGCTCATTTTATCCGCCGCAGTAGCGGAAACCTGGTTTGCTATAGCCGAACAACGCGGCCAGCTGGCTCTCGCCCGCGAACAAATCGAAGTAAACCAAACCCTTCTTGATATGACGGAACTCCGCTTCGGGCAGGGCCAGAATACTGTAGTTGGCGTCTATCAACAACAGGCCCAACTCGAGGCAATCCTTGCTCTGGTCCCCGATATCGAATCCCGGATTGAAGAATTGGAACTGGTGCTCGATGCCCTGGCCGGTCAGGTTCCCGGTAAAAAGAACCGTAAGAAAGAGCGCTCCGATTCCTACGCCCTGCTGAGCCCCCCGCCGATTCCGGATGCCGGTGTTCCTGCCGACCTTCTCTGTCGCCGCCCTGATCTGCGCGCACAACGAGCCCGAATTGTCGCACTCGACTACGAAGTAGGTGAGGCAGTTGCCGACCGAATGCCGCGTTTCTCCATTGGGGGCTCCATTACCGCAGCCAGCGCAGTACCGGGAATCGAAAGCCTCGTAGGCGATGCGATCGCCAATGCCGTAGGCCCGATCATAGATGCCGGCGACCGCAAAGCCGAGGTCCGGTTTCGTCGCGCCAGGGTGAAGGAGGAAATCGATGTATATACAGCGATGTTTCTCGATGCGGCCAGGGAAGTAGAGACGGCGCTGATTCGGGAAAGAAAAATTGCCGAGCGGATTCAACTACAGAAAAAGCAACTCGAAACCACCCGTAAACTGCTCCGCGAATCCCGCAATCAATACAGCCAGGGAGCTACCGATTATCTACCGGTTCTGGATGCGGTAGCCAGATTGCAGAGCCTCGAAAGAGACTTTCTTTTCAGTCAGCGGGAGATGCTGAGTGCCAGAGTTGTTCTACATCGTGCTCTCGGCGGTCCCATGCCGGATTCAACTGTGAAACCGCATTGATCACATTGTCGGGCGGACCCGTGTGAGACTCACGTAGGTTGCCACAGCAGTCCAAAGAAGATATCCCGCCCAGAGCAGGAATGCGGGGTACAAATACCAGGCAATCGACCCGATCAACGGAAAAAACGAAAGGATCGCAATGAAAAAAATGCCGAAAACCGGTAGGACAATCGCTTTTATTACCCGGTTCCAAATCCCGGAATGACTTTCGGAATTCGTCGAAATATTGTGCAGCGCTCGCGCATACAGTTCCCCCGATTTCATCCGCCCGGAGACAACGACTTTATCGCCGTCCGCCAGGTTGACCGCCTTTCCGGAAACCAGTCTGACCGGATGGCCATCGATTCGAAACAGCGTAATAAACCGGGTTGTTGTTGATGATTCACCACCGCCGGTGACCCGGGTGGTATGCTGACAGTTTTCCACGATTCCTTCCAATTCCATTAGGCTATAATCCCGGGTTCCGGTTCAAATGTCTGTTACAAAACATCAATCGATTGTAACAGCACAGTATGAACGGACTGCGGGCTTTTCGACAGTTCTCAAATCTCCTTAGAGGCTTGCTTTTCTCACGGTCAGTTCTTATCGAGTAACACGGTTTCGATAAAGTTTTTTGCCGCCGGGGACTTTAGATCCTTCCGCCAGGCGATCCCTCCGATAAACGGCGGCGGCGGAGGCGACAAAGGGCGAACGATCAAACGCGGCCCGGAGAAACATTCGAAACCCTCCTGGACAAGCGCCACTCCCTGCCCGGCTTCCAAAGCCGCAATCAGACTGGTCGAGCCTTCGTGCTCTTCAACAACCTTCGGCTGCCTGCCGGATGCGGAGAACAGGGATTCCAGCCACTCGTAGTATTCAGGGTATTCCGATCGGGAATAGATCACCAACTCCTGATTCAGTATATCATCGATTTCTATAGTCGATACATTGGCGAGTCGATGGGACGGACTGACCGCTACACATATCGCAAACTTTTTTACCTCCTGAAAAATGAGGTCTACTTCGGTGTCCGGAGAAGTTTTGATCATCAGAGCTGCCTGCAGACTACCTTCATGGAGACCTTCCAGCATTTCCCGGGTCGACAGGTCATGCAGGCGAACTTTCACCCCCGGGAAGGCTTGCTGATACCGGCGCAGCACGTCGGGGAGTATATGAACGTTCAGTGAAGGGGCGAAGCCTACATGAATTTCCCCACCACTGCCACCTGCTGCAGCCTGAACGGTTTCCACCGCCTTCCGAATACGCTCCAACACCTCGGTGGCTTCGGTCAGAAACACGCGGCCCGCCTCGGTCAGCTTGAGCGAACGGGCCCCATGATCAAAAAGCGGCACTTCCAACTCCTCCTCCAAATCCCGAATCTGTCGACTCAACGAAGGCTGTGAGACGTGCAAACGCGCTGCGGCACGAGTGACGTTCTCCTCCTCGGCGACGGCAACAAAATAGCGGAGATGACGGAGTTCCATTTTGGCTAAGCATACCTGAAACGCATGCTTAGCCAAGCGACAAAGTATTTTCCGGTAACAGCGTCTCAAGCCACTTTGTTTTGAGGGTCGATGATCGATCCGATAAAAACAACAGAACAACAGAAACCCGATTTAAAATATGAACTCATTTACCTACAAACGCCTCGATAAGGAAAACGCAGCCGTATTGCTCGTCGATCACCAAACCGGACTGACCAATGTCGTTCAGGATTTTCATCCGGATGAATTCAAAAATAATGTACTCGCACTGGCTGATGCAGCCAAATACTTCAATCTGCCGACCATTCTTACCACCAGTTTTGAAGACGGGCCAAACGGTCCACTGGTTCCCGAACTGAAGGAATTGTTTCCCGAAGCTCCCTACATCGCCCGACCGGGGCAGATCAATGCATGGGACAATGAAGACTTCGTAACTGCGGTAAAAGCGACAGGCAAAAAGCAACTCATTATTGCCGGGATCGTTACCGAGGTATGTGTGGCTTTCCCTGCCCTGTCGGCCCTCGAGGAAGGCTATGAAGTTTTCGTTATCACCGATGCTTCCGGCACTTTCAACCAAACGACGAGAGAAGCCGCGTGGTCGAGAATGGAGTCAGCCGGAGCCCAGCTTATGACCTGGTTTGGTGCCGCATGCGAACTGCATCGCGACTGGCGAAACGACATTGAAGGGCTCGGAACCCTGTTTTCCAACCATTTACCCAACTACCGCTGCCTTATCAACAGCTACCAATCGGCGAAATCCAACAATCAGTAACAATATATATATGAAAAAACGCAAAAACATCATTCACAGCCCGGGTATGCACTGGGTCGGCAACGGCTTCCCGGTGCGATCTGTATTTTCCTACGATCAAATGGGTCGGGAACTGGATCCTTTCCTTTTACTCGACTATGCCGAACCCTACCGGTTTGAACCCGGCAGGGAGAAGCGCGGCGTAGGTTCGCATCCCCATCGGGGTTTTGAGACCGTTACCTTCGCTTTCCAGGGCGAGGTGGAACACCGTGACTCCAGCGGCGGTGGCGGGGTCATCAAGCCCGGAGACGTGCAATGGATGACCGCCGGAGCCGGACTTCTCCACGAGGAGTTTCATTCAGAAGATTTCACCAAAAACGGAGGCCTGTTTGAAATGGTTCAACTCTGGGTCAATCTTCCCGCTGCAAATAAAAATGCACCGCCGCGTTATCAGAACCTCTCTGCAGAGAAAATTCCTGTAGTCGCTCTTCCGGAACAAGCCGGGCAATTGCGAGTTGTGGCAGGCACATTCGATGATACACAGGGGCCTGCCAACACTTTCACAGATATCAACCTGTGGGACATCCATCAAAACAAAGAGACTACCACAACGTTGCCCGCTCCGGACGGACATACTACCGCCCTTTTGGTGATGAAAGGCAAAATTTCCACCGACGGAGATTCGACCGGAGGCGGCTCCCTGGTGATCTTTGACCGAAATGGATCAAATATAGAAATCAACGCGGAGAGCGACAGTCACTACCTGTTACTCGGCGGTAAACCTATCGGAGAACCAATCGTAGGACAGGGACCTTTTGTGATGAACAATAAACAGGAAATCATGGAAGCCTACCGCGATTTCCAGATTGGTAAAATGGGCAGCCTTGAGTAAGGTCGTCCCCTCCCCCAAAAAGCCGCTCATCATTTCTCAAAGCTATTGCCTGATCCTTCAATGCATCCTGTAAATCCTGAAAAATCCATGTTCCATCCATGCTACCCTTCAGAGCCCCTGAACCAACGCTAACCACCGGATTACGTGATCGACACAAATTTTCAGCCTGCTCTACTTTGCAGAGATGAAGTGTCCGCTATCCTTCGTTTCCCTCCTCACATCATCTCCCCTGCCCGCAATACCGCCTCGTGTGTAGCGACATCGTGAGCGGAGTCCCACGCGAGTTTTTTTTCGCCGCGAATCACTTTGGCGAGATCGAGAAACTCCGCGTCGTAGCGGCCCGGGGGACGATCGAAGTCGACATCCTGATATCCCTTCTTAAATTCACCGCGCGGACGAGCCAGACCCAGTCGCCCACGTGGTTGCGGCTCGAGTGGGCGAATCTCAAACGTGCCTTCCGTCCCTGTAATTGAAAACTGACGACGTGCTCCCCCCATGGGATCGATGTGATTGCAGCGAATCGTGGCGATCGCTTTCGGATAATCAAAAACGGCCATCTGGTTATCTGCAAAAGTGTCTTTGTCAGGAAAGGTTCGGCGGGTGTGTGCAGTGACCTTTTCCGGCGTTCCCAGTAGTGACACCACCTGATCGATCAAATGACAGGCCAACTCGAACATTCCTCCGCCATCATACTGCGCCAACTGCAACCGCCCGGAGTCGTTCATATATTTTCCCATCATCCCCGAGACTTCGGTGATCTCCCCAAGCCATCCGTCACGGACCAACTGATGCGCAAAGACGAAGGCTGGATTGTAGCGAAGCATGTATCCCATCTGGATGGTCAGATCACGCTCCGTCGCGAGAGCGTGCATAGCTTTACACTCATCGAGAGACTCGCCCGCAGGTTTATCGAGATGAATGTGCAGGCCGGCTTTCAATGCCCGCATTGCGGTGGGAACCAGACCGGGAATGTCCGTTTCGATGGCGGCTGCCTGCAGGCCCTCGGTTGCGAGCAACTCTTCCTCGCTCATCCACGGCAATCCCCTGTATGGCTCTTTTTGCGCCATCGCCTTTTGGCGTTCCGCGTCCGGCTCGACGCAGCCGACAAACTCGAAGGTTTCCGGAAATTTGCGTATCGCCTCCAGCTTCCCGGCAGCGTGGGCATGCTTCGTTCCGATCTGGCCGATTTTGATTCGCGGCGGTTTCGCGTCTGCGGCAGAAAGCAGATTTCCTGCGGCTAATGAACCAGCTGTGGTGGCTAGAAATCGTCTGCGAGAGGAGTTTGGTTTTTCCATTTGTTTGTCGGGATAGATTTTACTTTTTCGCATCCACTAATACCCGGGGCGTTGGATTTTTGTTTTCACCGATCGCCCGCTGCCCGGTTCCTTTTCGCCCCAGGTCGCCAAGGTCGGCTCTGGCTTCTTCGGCATATTTCATCAGCTTAGCGACAATGTCAGGATGTTGATCGGCGACGTCATTCTCGCTGGCGATATCTTCGACAACGTTAAAAAGCAAAGGCTTTTCACCACTGCCCTCTGCTTTGCCAAAATGCGGATGATTGCGAAAGCTTTTCAAGGGGACAAAAAGTTTCCATGGCCCTGAGCGGACAGCCTGCAATTGAGGGCCATCGTAATAGAAAAATGCCTCGTAGGGACTTTTTGCGTCCGCTTCGCCTTCGATCAGCGGCAGAATATTTTTCCCATCGATTGTCCGGTCGCCCGGCACTTCGCCGCCGGCAATTTTTGCGAAGGTAGGAAGCAAATCCATCGTTGTGCACAACTCAGCGCACTCAGTCCCTGCAGGAATCGTCCCCGGCCACCACATAATCGTCGGCACCCGGAAAGCACCTTCTGCAGTCGTATATCCGCGGCCGTGCAGTGGCTGATTGGATCCCCGGCTGATATCTCCGGGCGTTCGGTTGATCGGCGCACCGTTGTCTGAGGTCCAGATCACCAGGGTATTTTCGGCAATGCCCAGCTCGACCAACTTATCGAGCAGCTGCCCCTGCGACCAGTCGAGTTCCTCAATCGAGTCTCCCCACGGTCCGTTGTTACTTTTGCCCCGGAACTCCGGGCTGGAGAAAGGCTTGCTCGTGCTCCCGGGCATCGCCTGTGGAAAGTAGAGAAAGAAAGGCTTCTCATGGTTTTCGTCGATCCACTCCAGCGCTTTTTCGGTGTAGCGTTTCGTCAGGCCGTCGCGATCGACAGGCGCTTCGATGACGGTTTCGTTCTCGAGCAAAGGCAGCGGAGGCCAGGACAGCCCACCGAGGTTGGGCGCACGCGGATTTTTCTTCATTCGCGCAGCGGCTCGCTTTCCCGCCTCCTGCGTCATGTCATCGCTATAGGGAATCCCGAAGAAGTAGTCGAAGCCCTGCTGGTTGGGCATGAACTCCAACTGATCGCCCAAATGCCATTTGCCGATCATTCCGGTTGTATAGCCGGCGTCTTTCAACACTTCGGCAACGGTGACCTCATCCGGATGCAAACCGTAGGGAGAAACCGGTCGAAGCACCCAGCCGTCACGCGGATTGTCGTGCATTTGCACACGCTGCGAATACGAACCGGTCATG
>JARGOZ010000087.1:0-11293 GCA_029213025.1 Verrucomicrobiales bacterium | reverse complement strand
AGTGAGTGAACTTCCGCCCCTCTTTCGCCATTCGATTCAGATTGGGTGTGCGATGCACCGTTGATCCAAAGGGTTCGATATCGCCATAGCCGAGATTATCGGTGTAGACGACAATGAAGTTTGGCTTGCGCCCCTCAGCGCCCGAAAGCGTTTGCAGACCGACTAGTAAAACAGCAAAAAGGGTGAGTAATCTCGTGATCATTTAGTAGACAAAACGGATAAGAATTTGGTGAATCAAGGCCTGAAATTTAACTACCCGCCCCCCTCGATTGCATTGGGTGCAGAGGAAGCCGGGGTGAATTTTTGCAATCAAAATTGGTTTCAACTACGAACCATCAGAAACTCAGTGCGGAAAGTCAAGATCGCTTTAGTTCTTGAGAATGGCCGGGCTTCTTCTTGACAGAGACGGGAACCGTCTCGCGGGACACAACAGGTAGCCCGGAAAAAAAGAGTCTCCCGCCCCGCTCCGTAAAGAGAGGGACGGGAGTTGCAGTTTACACTGCTTATGGTGGGAATTCAGTGGTGCTTTTCTGTTCTATTAAGGCGTTCGCACCCTTCGGCCTCCAAACGAAGGCTGGCCGAGAACTTTGCAACCAGTTCAGAATTTTCGGAAAGACTTTGGGTTTCACCCGGATCGTTTTCATAGTCGAACAAATCTGTAGCGACTGTTTTTCCAAATTTATTGACCCATTCGATATACCGGTAACGGGTCGTTCTATAGGAATACCCAAAAGCACCCCTCCGCGCGAACAAGCATAACGCGCCTTCGCGAACATGATCTACTTCCCCCTTCCACACCGGCAGCAAACTTCGCCCGTGAAGACCTACCGGAACAGGTAGATTCGCCAACTCACAAAGCGTGGGGAAAATATCGGTGAACTCAGCCGGCGCTTGAGTCGTGATTCCGGACTTCATGCCCGGCGCGGAAAAGATCAGCGGGCTGCGGGTGGCTTCTTCCAATGGCGAATGTTTACCCCACATGTTGTGATCGCTAAGATGAAATCCGTGATCGCCCCATAAGACGATTGCTGTATCCTCCCGCAACCCGAGTGAGTCGAGCGCGCCGACCAATTGCCCGACCAGAGCATCGATAAAACTGACACAGGCGTAGTAGCCATGGAGGCATTCAAGTTGTAGCTCTTCCGGAATCGGACCGTTCTTCGGTATTCCTCCGTAACTTCTCAGTTCCTCGCTGTCATGCAGGCAATAACCGCTACCGTTTTCTATACTGCCTTTGTGCGCGGCAAGTTTCAGTTCTTTCCGATCATATAGATCCCAATATTTCTTTGGCGCGACAAAAGCGAGATGCGGCTTTTTGAATCCGACGGCGAGAAAGAACGGATCACCCTTTTGGGCGAGTTCTTTTATCAAACCGATCCCCTGCTCCGCAATTTGACCGTCTGTCAGAGAACTATCAGGTACATCGGGAGCCCGGGCAGCCTGGTCTTTTCCATCCGGCTCGGCGACACGGTCATGTCTGATCTGCGCAAAAGGCACCGACCACGACGGAGAGTCGTTGGATTGTTTATTATCGACACAGCGGGGATCATATATTTTGCCGACTCCGGTGGTGGTGTAGCCCTGCTGCTTGAAATACTGCGGTATGGTAAGCACATTGGGATCTTTCGCCCGCATATCGGTCTTCAAATCCATAACACCGACTGCTTCGGGTCGGAGCGATGTCATCAAACTGGCTCGACTGGGCCCACAGACCGGCCACTGGCAATGGGCATTGGCAAAGACGACTCCGCTGCGGGCGAGGGCATCGATATTTGGGGAAATCGCAACCGGGTCACCGTAGCAACCAAGCGCGGGTTTCAGGTCGTCGACGGCGATAAACAGAACATTTTGTTTCGGCTTTCCGGAATCGAACGACAAGGCTTCGTCGGTGACCGGTTTGGTGATTGCTTTATTTTTCCAATCCTGGCGGAGATCGGGTGCCCCGGCTTTGGTCAAATTGCGCACCAGTGAGGCAGCCATCCGCTCAACACGTTCCGGCTTTTCGGCGGCGATGTCATGTTGCTCGTAGGGATCGGCGTCCAGATCGTAAAGTTGATAGGCGACTTCGGGAAAGTAGGTTTTCACCAGTTTGAAATTCTTCTTTCGGAGAACCGACATCGCCTGATCGCCGGTCTGCGTGGGTCGTGGTAGAGGATGATGCCATAGGTAGTGCTCGCGCTCTTCCATGCCCTTGCCGTCGAGGAGCGCCGGAGCGAGACTGACCCCGTCGACATGATGCTCCGGAAACTGTTCCAAACCGGCCAGATCAAGCAAAGTCGGCATAATATCGGTGCCGACAGCCCACGCATCCGACTGCGACGCGGCAGGAATTTTCTCCGGCCAGGCAACGAGAAATGGAACACGCAGACCGCCATCGTAGAGGTGACCTTTGCCGGCCCGATACGGAAGATTGGAAGTCGCCAGCTCCCGCTTGCTTTGCGGACCGCGATTCGATAAGCCACCGTGATCGGAGGTGAACAGCAGAATTGTGTTATCCGCGATTTTGAGTTCGTCGAGCAAATCGAGAATGCGTCCCAGAGAGTCATCCGTAGTCTTCACCATCGAAGCGTACGTGGGATGATCCCGCCGCGATTTACTGCTGCCATCGACCGGGATAACTCCGCCCTCGCCCTTCGCAGGGGGAAGCGAGGGGATCTTTTTCTCAAAGTGAGCGATCTCTTCCGGCTTCCCCTGGATCGGTGTGTGCACGGCAAAATGTGAGAGAAAGGCGAAGAAAGGCTTATCCGTTTTCCCGGCCCGCTCCCGGATCCAGCTTTCTGTTTCGCGAGTGAGCCGGTCGGTTACGTTTTCGCCCGGCTCGCCTTTTTCCAGCCCCAGGATAGGACCTTCTTTTCCGGTTCTACCGGTTCGGGGATCGACGTGAAACGGGAAAAAATGACTCGCCACCGCCCCGGCGTGGCAACCGCCGATATTGTGATCGTAGCCGCGACCGGAGGGGAATTCCTCCGGCGTTTTGCCAAGGTGCCATTTACCGAAAAAGCCGGTCGCATAGCCGCCTTTCTGAAAGGCTTCACCAATAGTGGGGTGCGGTGCCATCGCCTTTCCGGTATTGCCGGTCTGGGCCGCATCGCGATAGGGAGAGCGACCGGTTTGAATGGCGAAACGTGACTCGACACAACGCGGATGAGCACAGTAGCCGTTTTGAAACATCATTCCCCGCGCCGCGAGCCGCTCCAGGTTTGGTGTCTCGTAGAAAGACTCATCAGACCCCGGCAGGGAGGTGTCCATCACACCCATGTCATCGACGAGAAACACGATGATATTCGGTTTTTCGTCAGCAAATGCGCTCACCACGAGAAGCGAGCAAACATAAACTGCGAGTTTTGAGAAAATCATCACTCTAATACTGTCGCGCGGGAAACGGTTTGCCGTTTTTTATGAAAATAAATCCGCGGCGGAGCAAATTGTACCCTGTTCAATCCGAAACCGTACCCTGTTCAATGCGGGACTGTACCCTGTACGGTCGTTACAAACAGCGGTTTAAAGAGGTTTTACAGCAATGCCATACATCGCCAGCTCCCGGGAGGATGAGTCTATAAACGGGGAACCCAGTTCGACTTGTCTACCGGTCACTTCGCGCTTCCAGACCTCGTAATTCACATAACCGTTTCCGTCGTCCGGATCTGTGATGACCCGCGATGCCCAGCGTTCCCCCCAGGGTCCGGCACGAAGTTTCAGATCTGTTTTTTGGAAATCCCGCGCCAACCATTCCGGCACCTCCGCCCGGGCATCCATCATCAAATAGACTGTGGCCGGTTTAGCCAGCGTAAGAGTCAGGGAAAGATCGGGATCAATCCGGTCGCTGGAAAATGTTGCGACCACATCGGCACCAAGCAATTCTGAGGGAAAATCTTCACCGGGCATTGGCTGCCAGACCGGTTTCCCCAGCGTCGAATAAGGTCTCACGCCCGGTCCCATCGCCCCCGGGGATATCGAATAAAACCGGCGGAAATCGGCTTCGTTGATCGAGTCGGTAACATCCGAAACCACGGAGGTATTTTTTCCGTTGCCTTCCAAAATCGCCAGAGAAAGTCCATCAAGCGACACGGCCGCCAGTCGGCGCGCTACATAAAAGGAATCGATCCGGACAGCATCACCACCGCGAAGCACCGCAAGCGGACGGCTTTTTTCCGCCTGCCGGAAAACGGAGACCTGCCCGTCGAGAACGGCCACATCGGTCTCGCCATTTTCGCGATAGGCGACACCGAATTTGGTGCCCTGATCCACGATTCGAAGCGTGGGGCTTTCGAGCACAAAGTTTTTCTCCGATGCGGCGGAGATATCGACGGTGACAGTTCCTGATTTCAGAATGGCTCTCATTCGTTCCGGGAAACGAGCTTCCACCGGACCGTGAAGATCGAGAACCACGCCGGAATCGAGCCGCAGTTTCACGCCTCCCTGAACAATTCGCATCTCCCTCAATCTCAGCGAACCGCCGGTCCGGTACGATTCAGCCGCCAGCCCGCTTGAAGCAAGCACCTCAGCCCGCACACCGCCCCGCGGCCAGAAAACCAGCGCGGCCAATGCCATGCAGGCTGCGGCTACCCCCGCGACCAATCGATTTCTTTTCGGTGGGCGCAAATCGACCGTTTTGCTCTCCGCCGGGACTTGGATAGTAGCCTGCCCCACCCCGCCAAGCGCTGCATCCATATTCGAGTGCGCGAGGAACCGCAATCTGGCTTCGGAATCTTCGAGAAGCCGTTTCTCCAGCGCAGCCACTTCGGCCTCCGTCGCTTTCCCCGCCAGATAGGCGGCAATTTGATCATCGAATGCAGAATTTCCGGAGTCACTCATGCAAGGCCCTCCTTTTGCAGAGATTTGCGGGTGCAATCGATCAAAGTCTGCCGCAGTCGATGCAACCTTTTATACAGAGACATGGCGGTTTTGCCCATATCCGCCGCCAGTTCATCGATACGAACGCCCGGTGCATAAGCCTGCTCCATCAGCGCACGGCGGGCATCGGGAAGCTCGCCGAGGCACTTTTGCAGGGCACGGCGTTCCGCATCGAAATTTTCTGACTGTTCCTCAGCTTCCTCCGCCAGCACTTCGAGAACCGATTCGCTCAGCACCAGTCGGTCACGGGCGATCCGGCGGCGGTATTGCAGCGCTTCGAGCCGGGCCACCCCAAAGGCCCAGCGGCGAAAGTTTTCTTCATCATCAAGGCGGTCGAATTTTTTCCACAGCACGACGGCGACTTCCTGCATCACCTCGCGGGCATCCTCCAAAGTCGGTACAAACGAGCGCACAAATCCGCGCAAGGACTCTTCCTCTCTGACGTAGAGGCGAAGAAACCGGTCATGGATTTCTGAATCGAAATCTTTCATTGCCACACCATAACACGGTCTGCCGGCAGAACATTTGCCGTTTTGTTTTCGTTAATTTCCGCGGCATCGAATCGCCAGGATTTTGTATGAACGTTAGTTGCGTAGTTGGATTGAGCGACTGAGTGTTCCGACAATGAAAGCAGTTCGGGCGATCACCCAGTTTCTCCTCATCATCGCGGTCCTCGGTGGAGCCGCCTTTGTGAGCTGGACACTATTCAAAACCGCTCCAAAAACTGTGCCCGGGGAAAAGAAAGCGGCCACAAAAATCGTCCAGGTAATCGAACTGAAACCGGGCAACGAAAAAATCTTTGTCTCCGCCTGGGGAACAGTGATTCCGGCCCGGGAAGTCACTCTACAAGCTCAGGTGAGCGGACGGATTCTGGAGCATCACGAATCCCTCGTCCCGGGCGGACACTTGAAAAAGGGTGAAGTCGCTGTGCGCATTGATCCGGCGGATTATAAATTGAATCTCACCGAGCGCGCAGCGGACCTGGAGGAAGCGGAATTTGAACTGGAGGTCGAGCAGGGCCGGCAAATCATCGCCAAAAGGGAGTGGGAACAGCTCGGTAACTCGATTTCCGGCAGCGATGCCAATCCGGCCCTGGCCCTGCGGGAACCGCATCTAAAACGCGCCCGGGCCCTGATCGCCAAAGCGGAAAATGCGGTGGCGCGCGCAAAACTGGATCTCGAACGGACCAGTCTTGCCGCTCCTTTTAATAGCATGGTAATCGAAGAATCGGTCGAAACCGGACAACTCATCGAAACCGGAAGGGATATTTGCCGTCTCGTCGGGACGGATTCCTTTTGGGTCGAGGTCGCTCTGCCCATGTCGGATTTGAAATGGATCCGGCTTCCCGGGAAAGGTATTCCCGGCGCGGATGTTGATATTTATCTGGATACCGGAAACGGTAAAATGGAACCCTGGACCGGCAAGGTCGCGCGACTGCGGGCTGATCTCGAAGAAGCCGGACGAATGGCCCGCGCTCTGGTGGAAATTAAAAATCCTCTCGACTTACACGACTCGGGAGAAAAGAGAAAAACGCCACTGCTTCTCGGTAGCTATGTGCGGGCGGAAATCGAAGCGGGCAGGCTCACCAACGTGCTTTCCATTCCCAGGGTGGCGCTTCGCGAGGGCAACCGCCTCTGGCTGGTGGGCAAGGATCAGAAAATCCGCATAACCGAGCCGGAAATTCTTTGGACCCGCGAGGAGACCGTCGTGATCCCGAATATCCTGAAGCCGGGTGAAACCCTCATCGTCAGCGACCTGAAGGTAGCTCTTCCGGGAATGGAAGTGCGCCCCCAGTTGCTGACCAAAGAAGCGGAAAAAAGCTAATGGAGTCCGCAAAAGACACAGATCACGAAGGCAAAAAGGGAATCATCGCCTGGTTCGCTGCCAATGCGGTAGCCTCAAATCTGCTGATGATCGGGATCATCGTGACCGGCCTGCTCGTCGCCCGCGATATTCGCCAGGAAGTTTATCCCATCTATGAGTTGGACACTGTCGAGGTTGATATGGACTATCGCGGTGCCAGCCCGGAGGAAGTCGAACAGTCGGTAATTTTGCCGATCGAAGCGGAACTTCGCGGCCTGGAGCTGGTTCGGCGCGTCGTCTCAGTAGCCCGCGAAGGCAGCGCCTATGTGGAGGTGGAAATCTCTCCGGGGTTTGATCGAAACCGGGCGCTGCAGGAGGTGACCTCCGCCGTGCAGAGAGTCAGCCTTTTTCCCGACGAAGTGGAGCCGCCGATCATTTCCCTGGGCTCAGGCCGGAGACGGGAGGTGGTTCGAATTTCTGTATTTGGTGATCTCGATGAACAGACTCTTATCAATTTTGCCCGCCAAATGGAAGACGGCTTACTCGCCGAACCGGGCATTTCCATCGTGCAACTGCGCGGTGTTCGGCGACCGGAAATTCTCGTAGAAGTTCCCCAGCAAAAGCTGCGCTCGCTAGGCATCACGCTGAACGATGTCGCCAATGCCATCGAAGAAACCGCGCTCGATGTCCCGGCGGGCACATTGCGAACTCCCGGTGGTGATATTTTGCTGCGAACTGCGGAGCGCCGTGATTTTGCCAGCGAGTTTGCCGAAATCCCGATCCTGAGCACAACCAACGGAAGTCAGGTGCGATTGTCCGAAATCGCCCGGATCGAAGATGGATACGAAGAATCGGAAAGGGAAAATTACTTCAACGGCCAGCGGGCAGTTTCTATCGCCATTTATTCATCCGAGAGTCAACAACCGCTAGAAGTAGCCGCGGCAGCCCGGCGCTTTGTCGGTAAACAACGGCCCAATTTGCCCGAATCGGTAAATATTCGCCTCTCGCGGGACCGGTCACTCGATTACAAAGAACGCATCACTCTGCTGCTCCACAACGGAGCCGCCGGACTGATACTCGTGCTCATCGCGCTCGGCTTGTTTCTTGAGCTGCGCGTCGCTTTCTGGACTGCGATCGGGATTCCCGTTTCGATTCTCGGTTCTCTCGTTCTCATGCCGATGATGGATGCGAGCATCAATATGATCTCGCTGTTCAGCTTCATCATCACGCTCGGCATTGTGGTGGATGATGCCGTCGTGGTTGGGGAAGACATTTTTCACAAGATGTCGCAGGGGATGTCGAGACAGGCGGCGGCGATTCACGGAGCCCACCAGATGCTGATCCCGGTCTTGTTTGCCGTAGCGACAAATATCATCGCCTTTTTACCGCTTCTTTTTGTGCCGGGTGAGATTGGGCAGTTCTTCCGAATCCTGCCGGCAGTGGTCATCGCGGTTTTCACCGTCTCGCTGGTGGAGTGTTTGTTCATCCTCCCCGCGCACCTCGCCCACAGTAGAAAAGCGAAGAACCGCAAAACTCTGTTTTCCCGCTTCGATGCTTTGCAAACCCGCTTCCGTGATAAACTCGACGCGGGGATGGAAAATTTGTATCGCCCGGTTCTCGACTTCGCGATCCGGGTTCGCTATCTGACAACCGCATTTTTTGTGGCCTGCCTTCTTGTTGTCATTGCGTGGCTGGCCAGTGGCCGGATCGATTTTATTTTCCAACCGGCGATTGAGACCGATTTTATCCAGGCCGAAATCGAACTGCCGTCGGGCACCCCCGTGGACCGCACCCGCGAAGTGGTGTTCGAAGTCGAGGATGCCGCCCGGCGCGCTCTGGAGAAAACCGGAGAAAAAGATATTCTTATCGGCTTCATGGCCGAAGTGGCCGAGAGCGGGAGTAATACCGGCGAATCAAGCGTGGTGCTGGTACCGCAAAATCAAAGAAAAATCAGCGGCTCGGAATTTGTCGATCTCTGGCGGGAGGAAATCGGCACCATTGCGGATATCGAATCACTCTTTTTCGACTGGCTGTACGGTCCGGGCGGAGAGGCGGAAATCGATATCCAACTCGCGCACCCCGAAATCCCCGTGCTCCGTCATGCCGCAGACGAAGTGGCCGAAGCAGTTGCCCGCTACCCTGGTGTGGCTGATGTGAGGAAAAGCTTTGGGCGACAAATGCCGCAGCTCAATTTTGAAATCAAACCGGAAGGTCGTAGTCTAGGCATCACGTCGCGCGATCTTGGCCAGCAAATTCGCAATTCCTTTTACGGAGCGGAAGCTCTCCGCCAACCCCGCGACCGCCAGGAGGTGCGGGTCATGGTGCGGCTTCCCGAGTCCGACCGGCGTTCGATGAGCGGGTTGGACAATCTCCTGATTCGCAGTCCGGCCGGCGGGGAAATCCCGATCGGCCAGGCGGCAAAAATTACCGAAACCAGTGCTCCGGTCAAAATCGAGCGGGTCGATGGCGGGCGGGTCGTGAATGTCACGGCCAACGTGATCGCCGGAGTTACCACCGGAAACCGCGTGCTCGGGGCCTTTTCCAAAAGCGAACTGCCGGCAATTTTAGAACGCTACCCGGGCCTGCGCTTTTCTTTCGAAGGCGAGCAACGCGAACAACGGGATGCGATGCATGAATTGCTCTGGGGCCTGGTCGCTTCGCTTGCCGCGATCTATGTCATCATGGCCGCCCTGTTGCGCAGCTACGTGCAATCCGGAATTGTACTTCTTACCATACCCTGGGGACTCGCCGGTGCGATCATCGGACACATTCTTCTCGATTTTGAAATCAGTATTTTCAGTGTCTTCGGCATGATCGCGCTCTGCGGCATGGTGATCAACGGAGCCTTCGTCATGGCCATGACAAGGAATCGCTATATCGAGGAAAATAGAATGAACGGCGAAGAAACCAGGCAGTGCGCGTTGCGCCGGTTCCGACCTATTTTATTAACCGCGATCACTACCTTCCTCGGTCTCGGACCGATGATTTTTGAGACTTCCAAGCAGGCGCTATTCCTCGTGCCGATGGCTATTTCCCTCGGCATCGGAACGCTGGTTTCCACCTTTGTAGTCCTGCTCCTGATACCCGCCGTTTTCCGAATCTACGAGGATTTCACCGGTGAGTAGGAAACCCATCAGAGGGTTAACCTCTATTTGAATGCGCTTGACTTGTAAGTCACCGGTTCACCGGGTTGCACCGGCTTTGGTGGATGAACGAGTTTGTGATGAAATTTTTCCAACTGTTCTTTCTTAACGGTATGGGAACGTTTCTGTTGTTCAGCAAATTTTTCCGCATCAAAATTCTCGTTCACCGACATCGTTTCGGCTGAGACTATGTATTTCCAGGCGTGTAGTTGTTCCGCCATCACATCCACCCGGTCAGGAAACTTTTCCGCCAGATCATTTTGTTCACCTATATCGGCAGACACATTGTAGAGACGAAATGAACCGTCCTCAAGATCCTCTATAAGCTTCCAGTCACCGTCGAGCATGATACTCACCGGCTCCCCACCCTGGTTACTGTAGTGCGGGTAATGCCAGTAGAGACGTCGATCATCGATCTTTCCGCCTTTGAGAACCGGCATCAAGCTGACGCCATCAACGTGCTGTTCGGGACGCAAAGGCAGACCACAGGCTTCCAGAATCGTGGGGTAAAAATCGGTGCCGGTGACCGGGGTATCACTAATCCCGGGTTTCACTTTTGCCGGCCAGCGAATGTAGCAGGGCTCGCGGACGCCGCCTTCGTATTCGATGCCCTTACCTCCCCGCAGCGGCAGATTGGAAGTAGAGAAAGCATCACCGGCGGAGACGCCACCGTTATCGGAGGTAAAGATAACAATTGTGTTATCGGAGAGACTCAGTGAATCGAGTTTATCCAGAACGATGCCTACTGCGTCGTCCATACTTTCCATCATCCCACCGTAGATCGGATTGTCCTGAACCTGCCGAACCGGGATACGAACATCATTGAGAAAGCGCTCTTTTACTTCGGGCAGAGCCAGTGCTTTTTGCCGGTATTTCTGATAGAGTTCCACCGTGGTTTGATCGGGACCATGCACCGAATAGAAGCTCAACATCGCGAAGAACGGTTTCTCCTTCGATGCCTCAATAAAGCCTGCCGTTTCTTCACCCAGCCGGATCGGCAGAGATTCACCTACGGGGCCGTCTTCCAGTTTCGGATTGTTGTAAGGCGAGAAAAATCCACCCGGAGGAGAACCTTTTTCGTGACCGCCTTTATTAATATCAAAACCCTGGTCTTCCGGATAAAAGCCCTCGCCGCCGAGGTGCCATTTCCCGGCGAAAAAGGTGGAGTATCCGCCCTCTTTCAGCGCTTCTGCTATGGTCACCTCCGTCAAAGGCAGCTGCAACAGATAGGGGGCAGGAAGGTGGGATGTATTTCTTTTCCATTTCTCCGGCTGACCTCCGCCGGAAGGATTGATCCAGTCAGTGATATTGAGCCGGGCCGGGTATTTGCCACTCATGATACTGGCCCGTGAGGGACTGCATACCTGGCAGGTGGCATACCCCCTGGTAAAGCGCACCCCTTCGTTGGCAATCCGGTCGATATTCGGAGTTTCGTGAAAGGAGCTACCTTCGTTGGTGAGATCCATCACACCGAGATCATCGGCGAGAAAGAA
>JARGOZ010000324.1 GCA_029213025.1 Verrucomicrobiales bacterium | reverse complement strand
ATCATTTTGGACCCAACTCTTTCTATGATAGACTCGAAACTTTTATCCGGAAAGCGTTGCTTAGGAAAGGGGCTTTTAATGGGGCGACTGTTGCAAGGAACTATAATTGGAGTAATTTTCTGAAGTCGAGATGAATAATCCTCCAGTTGTTCACGATACTCTTTTCGGAACCAATCATTGTAGGTCTCATCGATAACCTCTCTTTGGATATCGCAAACCTCTCTATTTGGTAATTTTGCTTTCCTGATAAATTTTGCAAGATTTTCCGATTTCTCAAGATTTCGGCTACTTCGTAACTTCCCGAAAACCAGATATATCACTCTAAAGCCCAATGAACTCAAATTCGATAGAATTTTGTTCATATCCTCGTACTGTTGTTCGGTCCAATAGTTCAATTGCAATCCGGAAGAAGCTCCAGCTCCACTTCTCTCGTAGATGAACAGAAACCATTTCGTTGGATCAAGCCGAAAATGGGTCATCAGAGAATCCAAGTGTGCATAAAGCCCGTTTTCCCAGTGTTCTTCGCTCCAGAAGTTAGTTGGTAACAGGCTCACCCATTCAAGTTGGAATTTTCCAATCCGTAACGATATCCCCTGCAGTAATATATAAAGAAAATGACGGGGAGTTGCCAAAGACTCTCCTTCCAGCCAGATACATTGATATCCCTGGGCAACTAAATCATTAAATCCTCGACGAAAAGTATAGTTTATACCCGAAGGACAATCGACGGCAAAAAACTTTCCTTTTGTTTTTTTTCTAATCTCGGTTGCAATGTTTTCCAGTTCCTCATTAAACCTCCCATCCGCAGCCTCAGAATTTGTTAATGGCTCCGGGGGAATGTCATGCGACAACTGAAATGTGAATCCTCCCGAAGGAATCGAAAGGTTCAATATCTGATATAATTCCCAAAGAATCAGATCAGACCTTGGATGAACAATGGTTCGCAGCCTTGAACTGTCGAATATTCCATTTATATGATCGAGATCGGATTCATGATGGCAGATCCAGAATACTTTGAATTCCGGATCTAGATCAAGAACATGCTGTATCATTTGAACGCATCTGGGATCGCTGGCAGAATAGCCAATTACCAGCAAATTTGATCTTGGGTACCCTGGTGTCATATCCATGTTTACGTCTCCACGAAGATAGTTGAAAAACTTCTCTTTATCATGTTTTGACGGAGGGCTCGAAATGGAAGGATCTGCCCTTGTTTCACAAAGCTCCCCATGGAGTTTAATCATAGTTGGCTGGGAACGAACCGTGCTGGGTGCCGGCAATCCACCCTTCACACTAACCGCGATACTCGTAAGAGGTTCCTGTAGTCGGCGATATGATTGTTCTATCAGCGTATCAAAGTTTGTGCTTAGAATCAATTGGATACGCAACGTTCTGGCAAGGCGGGCAATCATGTTGTGGATCAAATTTGGACGAGAACCATCGGTTATATGCGCATTAAAAGTGTCAATGATCGACAAATCTTCATCCTCCTTATAATACAAATGTTGTTTTCCTCTAACTTCAGTAGTGACAGGGAAAAAACGCGAAAAGAACTGCAGCGTTAATGTCCAATCCTGTAGTGACCTGATCGCGGTCTCTTCGACATACGCGGGAGAGGTAGTCGAAAGGTTTGGATCTATCGGCTCATTCGGTATTCCCAGCCTTTGCCGGATTTTTTCGATGCGTGATTCTGATTCACGGCATTCAGCCGCACGGATTACACGGGGTATCAACGGGCGAAATAAATCAAGGGGGCTATCAGTTTCGGGTACTTTCCGCCTGTTATTACTATCAGATTTATTTAGAACCTTTTCTACTAAGTTTGAGCTGGTCCTCACTTTTTGAGAGTAACTTTTTTTAAGAATTTGTTTATATTTTCGGCATAGATATCTTTGAGCTTTATCCACCTCCGCCTTATTGGGATATTCCGGCCAGCCTCGTTCCTTTATATTCCACCCCTCTTCAAAAAACAGTCTCATTGTATGAGCAAGGAAACATTCAAAATCCTTTCCCATGATGATTCCCGAAGGTGCAGAAATCCCGCTCCCGAGAAATGGCGAAATGGTGTCACCATTCTTGATACTTTGACAGATTTCCTCCAAAAAATCGGACAGTTCTTCAGAATTGGAATGAGTTATTCCATCCAATTTGTCTTTTTCCATGTTCCTTTTTGTTTTAATTTAGCCATAAATGATTGCCAGTTAAAAGCGTGAACTGGAGTTTTTGCAATACTTGTATAAGGGAAGAAATTGTCCGGATAGCTGGCGCGGCGGGTCACAGCCTGGAGACCAGGGAGCGCTTTTCGTTCGTCGTCGTCGCTTGGGCGAGCCTTCAGGGCTCCCGCCGCTCGGGTAAAGGCTCCGGTGCGAAATTACCCCCGGGTAGGTCCTGCCCCTAAAACCCCCGAAATAGGAGCAGGACCTGTTTGGGGTAACCACGGGAATATCCCCCGATATTCCAGGGAGTGGTTCCTTAAATCAAGCCGGGCAAAGGTAAAGCGGACCGGTTACATGTCAACTGTATCCAGCTTGTATTACGTTGCTTTACTTCCTCCGAACTGCACAAAAACCACCGCAACGCATACTCTACAGTCCGCACCAACCGCTAAATTTAACCTCCAACCTGTCAGCACTGCTAAATCTGTAGCGCTCTTTTGCTCATTCAGCTGGCTGTAAAAGTTGCCGCAACAACTCCGCTATCTGGTTTTGCAGAAATATTGTCATCGATTTCCCCTTTTGTCCGGTTCACCGAATGTCTTTTTCGAATGCTGTCAGGGTTGCGTTTCAGGTCAATCTCCTGCCCGCACCACTGCTTCGCGTCAAGTCGCTTCGCACCGTGTTGTCGTTGACCTGAACCGCCGTCACTCCTGACGGTCGCCTCTCAATCCCTTCGGGAGAAATCAAACATAAAAGGAAAATATCATGACTGAAACTACAAATAACAAACCCGCCCACTCCATCCGTGTCGGCAATGTCCGCGTTGCCATCTGGAAAAGCGAAAACGGCTACTACAACTCGACTGTCGAGCGCAGTTACAAGAAAGCTGATGAATGGGCTAACTCCATCTCATTTGGGCGCGATGACCTGCCGAAACTGCGTCAGGCACTTGAGGATGCCTACCGCTGGATCTTTGAGCAGGGAAGCTCGGGCAATACTGACGACGAACAGCAGCAGGCGGCCTGATAACCACCGCCCTTGCACCCCGCCCACCGACCGGCGGGGTGTTTCACTTTTTTCAACCTCATAACTATGGAGAACAACTATGTATACCAACCTTATCGATATCATCGAATCCGAAATGGCTTCCGATGACGCCAACCGCAATTCCCAGAGCCTGCGCCTGCTCCGCGCCTTTGAAGCATCACAGGACCGCCACAGCATCAACATGATCATGATCGCCCTGTGCGGCTGGTCGCTCGAAACCCTCATCAGAAAATACGGGGGCTGTCATGACTCTGAGAGATAACATCGAAAAAATTCTGCAGGAAGAACTGCATGATCCCGAATACCGGGAGCAATGGCTCAATGACCTGGAGTATCACGGCTGTGTTTCCGGTATGGTGTCGGA
>JARGOZ010000086.1 GCA_029213025.1 Verrucomicrobiales bacterium | reverse complement strand
CCACCGACCGCTTTTGTACAGGGAATTTCCTAAATTCTTATGAAACTGCGAGGTTAACAGTGTCAACGATATCGACATACTCTGGATCATTCGGCGATATAGAACCATAATGGGATTCCAAATTATGATAGAGATCGAGTGCCATTTCGATTCGCTCAGCGTCAATCATATGCGCCCTCTTCAAGCCTTGATTATATCCCATAAACCAACCGGGCAGAAGGCCAGCCCCAATTGAGAACATTACAATCACGATTGTCTTCATTTTTTTGTAAACGTTGAGTTGGCAGGACGGCCGCCGGGCCGAAACGAGTTCACAAAGAATAGAAGAAACCGAAGGGAAGTCACGTTCAAACTCCGGACACAGAGGTCCCCCTCTAGTTTTCGATGTCCCAAAGAGAGCGATCCCTCCAGGTCGAAACGACTAACCCTGGCAATCCATCCGAGTCTATCAGCAGAGCGGCCAGGGCATGATTGCCGGCAATGGATGTCCGAAGCCGATCAAAACTGACGCTACAGCAAGAATGGTTCCGATAACCGGAAGCCCTGAGATGTATCTATAATCGTTCATGCCGCCGTGTTTTCGCCGCCAGAGCAATGGGCGCAGGAACGCAAGCCAGAAATTCAGGATGCTGATGGACATAGCCAGAAGCGCAACGCCAATCGCAAACTTCTGGAAAGAGGTCATTGGTCGAAAAATAATCGACGCAGCCACAAGCGCGAAGGGAAGCACAAGAACGAGAATTCCGATTCCCCGCCGAAGGTAGTCTGTTCGATATTTGCTCACGGCAATTTACTTCGGCTCGGTTCAACCTGTAGATATGCGAATCCCCAAAACGGACGAAACCCATCGCGATCGACAAACGAAAACTTCTCTATAAAGACCGGCTCGAGTTTAAGCCCGTGTTGGTTCAGCGCTCCTTCAATCTCTTTCATCAGTGATGTCTGAAGCAGACATTGGAGAAAGGGTTTATAAATTGGACGAAGAGCTGGATTGTGCATATTACCTGTTGATCGCTGAGCCGCCTTTAGTTCGTCCGGCCAACCGTGTTGAAGTAACGCTTTTATTTCTTTGTCTAACTCCTTATCGACGGCCATCAAAACGGTAATGTCGATAGAAGTGAGTCGCGACACATCTCCCGTTTTCGCACTACTCTCAACGGCAGCAGTAAACGAAGGAAAGCCGCTTGCCTGTATATCTTTCGTATAGGCAATTCGCACAGCGTTGCCGGAAGTCTGAGTCTGCCAATTCCCTTCTGCAAGACCTGTTGAGAAGCATAAAGGAAGAAGGAGAATTAATATGGACTTCATTGTTTTACATCCTGTTGAATGTTGACCGGTCAACTACCAGATAATGGTAATCTGAAAGCCAAAAAAAAAGCTCAGAAATAGTTCGGTAGATTGGAAGAGCGAATTGAATCCTGTCTGGAATTACGATCACAAAACTCTTCGATGCTACTTTTCTCATCAAGAGATATGATCCCACAAACGAGGTGTGGCGCGGGCGGTTGCCCGTCTCTTACGGTCCCTGGTGAAAGAAACGGCTCAAGCCGGGGCTATCCACCCTTTTTACTCACATCCGTTGGCCTTTTTAACTGCATTGCGAACATTTTGAGAAGTCCAGTTCTGAAGAGCCTGAGGCATGACCCAGATGACATTGGACTTGTAGTTTCCTCGCGAGTCTTTAAGGCGAAATCCGAGGGTGTGGTCCCGGGGCGCGCGATGGCCGCCCAGATCACTATGACTGCAAAATTCCAATGTGTATTTAGGGAACGCTTCTTTAGCGACCTTCTTCAAATGGGCTTTGCCACAATGTGTCGGTTTGGGATTTGCGTGTCTCTTCATATTGGCCATGTTAAGGTGAGCGGAATTCAGGGTTGCGCAAATAATTGATTGACCTATGGGCGTGGTCATTGGCCGCCGTTGATAAGCCGGATTGCACTTTGCTGGATGGGGTTTAAGTTTTCTGTTCTCTACTTTTGCAGGAATTTAATGGTGTCGCGAACTACGGCATCGACTACTTTCAAATCGGCCCGTCCGGTTCCGAAGTAGAATCCATGAGGGTAGCCGGGGTAGAGATTAAACTGGATGTCGACTCCTGCCTGTTTCATCATCGGGATGAATATCTCGCGGTTCAGGTGAATCAAATCGTGTTGGTCGCTGTGTAAAACCAGTACCGGAACTTCGATCATTTTCAGCTTTTCTATAGTGCGGTCCTTCAGTTCGGGCGTGAAATATTTTTCCGGATCGCTCATGATCTCGAGTCGGGGGCCGCGGTCTCCGGTGGTGAGCATTCCGGTATAGATTACGGTCGCCGGTTCGCCAGCAATCACGGCCTGAACCGGGGCGATGCCGGCGAGCTCGAGAGCGATGTTACCTCCGCCGCTCCCGCCGTAGACAGCGACCCGCTTCGGATCGACGAAGGGGAGTTTGGCAGTCGTTTTCACGGCGGCAAGGCTGTCCTCGATCGGCGCGCGGGACTGGATATCATCCTGGTAGGTGCGAAAGGTACTCATCACGGTGACGTAGCCTTTTTCCAGAAACCGGGTGATGACCGGGCCGTCTGTAAGCTGGTTCTGCATGATCGGTTTCTTCATTTCGCCGAGGCCACCATGAATGAAAACGATGGCGGGAAAGGGTCCGTCACCGGGTGGTTTCCGGTAGTAGGCATTTCGGGTTTCGCCGTCGGGCGCGGATACCGTGATGTGCACAGGATCGCTGGTGCCTTCCGGAAGTGTAGCGGGGGCAATCCCTGTTCGGATTCGGCCTCCGTTATCGCCTTCGGTGCCATCTCCGCGGGTTGGTCTTTCTTTTGTCCGGGAGCCGGCCATTTTTTTCTTTAACTCCAGACGCAGCTGTTTTGACTGATCCAGAAAAGCGCGGTCTTCCGCAGACAGGGGTTTGCCTTTGGCCTCCTGTTGCATCAGTCGCCTCGCTTTCTGCCAGTAGGGTGAGTTGGAGAAGTCTGTGGGGAGTTCCTCTGAGCCTGGACTAATTGTAGTGAGCAGCAGACAGAGTGGCAGGAAAAGACAGGTATAGAATTTCATGATTTTGGCTTTGGTTTAGTTTTTTCGTTTGCGGCAGTTTCAAGGTGTTCCTGTTCTTCGCGAATGTTGGCTGTAGCCCGGAGCAGGAGATTGCCGAACTGGTTTCGCTCTTCGTCGGAAAATCCCCGGCAAATGATGGACTCCAGGTGGTTGGCCAGCTCAAAACATTCCGGCATCAGTGCCCGGGCATCAGCCGTCAGGGAAAGTCGTATCGATCGTCCGTCGTCAGGATCGGGACGGGTATCAATCAAGCCGAGGTTTTTCACCTGACCGATCAATTTGGTAAGGGTAGAGCGGGCGAGGCCCAATTCGTTTGCTATATCAACGGGTCGCTGGTCATCTTCGCGAAACAGGGCAAAAAGTATATTCCCAATGCCCGGCTTCAGTTTGTCGTCGAGTCCCTTTAGTTTCAAGTAGCGGCCCAGCATGCCGAGATAGGAAAAATAGGCGCGCCCCAAAAGCAGACTCATTTGGCCGTCGGGATCGTCCTCGAGAGTGGGTTCCGGTCTTGACATAGTTCACCAGTAAACTATTTTAGTTCATGAGTAAACTAAAATTCGTTTTACAGGCACAAAAGGCTTTCTTGACGAAGTCGAATCCGGGCGAATTGTTTCCATCATGACGATTCGAATCCCGGTTTTCCTCCTCGCCTGTTCCCTTTTTTCTCCATACGTTTCGGCCGATGACTGGCCGCGCTGGTTGGGCAGTGATCAATCCGCTGACTGGAAGGAGGCAGGGGTGATTGAAGCGATTCCTGATTCCGGGGGGATATACGCTTTGGGCGCGGAAGGAAATTTAACCTGCCTTGATGTGGCGACCGGCAAGTTGATTTGGAGTAAAAATTTGCCGGAAGAGTACAATACAGAAGCCCCTATTTGGGGATACTCATCTCATCCATTGGTGATTGGGGATACTCTCTATTGTGTAGGTGGGGGGGAGGGAAGTGTAGCGGTAGCTTTTGATAAAAACACCGGGGCCGAAAAGTGGCGGGCATTGTCCGCAGTTGAACCGGGCTATGCTCCGCCCACCTTGATCAATCACGCCGGAGTGGACCAGCTTTTATACTGGCATTCCCAGGCGCTGAGTGCGTTGAATCCGGAAAGCGGTGAAGTCTTCTGGAGTTTGCCTCTCAAGCCGGCCTTTGGGATGGCGATCATGTCACCCCGGAAATCGGGGGACTATTTGTTTGCCAGCGGCCACGGTAGAATCGGTGCTCTGATGGAACTCGATTCGGATAAGCCGGGAGCAAAGTTTGTCTGGAAGGCGAAACCGAAAGAAGGCGTCTTTGCCTCGAACTGTACTCCCTATATCAAAGATGATTATATCTACGGAGCAGATATAGATAAAAGTGTTTTAATCTGCGCGCGGCTCAGCGACGGGAAACGGATCTGGCAGGATGCCCGGCCGATCTTTGGAACGGAAACTGTTCCAGGTGGAGGCCGTCACGGAACCGTCTTTCTCACCCGGAATGTGACAAACGGGTTGTTCTATCTGTTTAACGAAATTGGTGAACTGGTGATCGCCGACTTGACCCCGGAAGGATATACCGAAAAAGGTCGCCACGCTTTGATCGAACCTACCAATGAAGCTTTCGGGCGTTCTGTGGTGTGGGCGGCACCTGCTTTCGCCGGCAAATCTATAGTAGTGCGAAACGACAAGGAAATGGCGCGATACGATTTGAGCCGATGATCCGGTTTATTCCGCTCTCGCTAATTCCGGGTTTTTGATCGGCACGAAATATTCGATGTAGCCGATCAACATTTCATCCACAGTCTGGGGACCCCATTTGACGGTTTTCGTCGGGTCGGGGTTGGCTTTGTTTTCCGTACTGTTGTCAAAAACACCGGTGACTTTTACGGTGCTACCCTGCGGGATGAATTTCGGTTTTTTGAGTTCGTAGCGAAGTTGCCAGTTAAAGTCGTATCTCGGTATATCGAGTAACATTTCGGTAGTGCCGTCCGGGTGGGTGAGTTCATAGGAAAAGGCGGAACCCCTGGTATGCATATGAGCCATGAAACTCATTGCCGGTATATCAAAGGGAACTTTGCGGCTGGTGCCCTCTTTGTGCGCTCTGGCACCCGGAGGAATGTTTAATCTGTGATCGGCGATCGCGAGAGTTTTGATTTCGTATTCGGGCGGAGAGTCAGCGAAATGAAGTCCCATTTTGAGGCGCTCCATTTTTTCTTTTCCACTGGGAGTATAGTGAATTTGGAATTGCACTTTCGCTCCGGCAGGGAATTTCCGGGCGAATCCATCCGGATATTTTACCGCTCCGTTTCCGGGAACGTAGGCGGCCCAGTAACCGCCTGCTTCGTCGATGTTGCGAACTTTGCTGCCTTTATCAAAAACCTGAATGATGACATGGTGAACGACATCCCGTTCGGAGGGAAGGATTTCGTAGCCGGTTACCCATTTGTCTTCTTTCAGTTCAGTAACCACGAGATCCCGCTGGTAGGGCATAAATCCGGTGGCCTTGATTTTGTAGGCTTTACTCAGTGGGATTACCAGGTCCGGGGTTCCCGTGGTCCATTCATCGTGGAAATGGAGCGGAGCGGGAGCGTCGGCGGGATTTCCCTCCGGCTGGCCGGAATCCAACCACGCCAGCAAATCGGCTTTGTCCTGAGCGGAGAGAGAATGATCGTTCGCCCAGGGTGATGGACCGCCATCTTCGGGAGGAGCTGCGAACCAGGGCGGCATGGTGCCTTCGGTAACAACGCGTTTTATCACCCGGGCCCGGTCGCTGACTTCGTCAAAATCATCGAGAGCAAACGGGGCGATGCCGCCATCGTTGTGACACTGCACACAGTTGCGCTGCAAAATTCTCGCTACATCGCGGTAGTAGGTAATATCGGAGGCTTGGTGCTCAGTTTGACCGGTTTCATAGTTCAGCTCACAGCCCGGCGCGGCGGTTGCGGCGATGGCCGGAGCTTCGCTTTTCAGAAAAGCGGCCACGGCCTCTTCGAGATAGCGGTGCCGGGGTTCGTTGACGCTGTAGTCGATGCCATACTGATCATCGAGAGCGCCGCGGTAGATCAAAGTTTGTTTCGAATCGATCAAAAAGACTTCGGTAGTCGTGGCGGCATTGAGAGTGCGGGACAGGGCTTTTCCGGTGTCGTGGATATACGGGGCATCCATTCTTTGCTCTACCAGCTGCTCGCGGATTTCCTCAGTTGTTTCGCTGGCAAAGGCATTGACCAAAAACAGGGGGATATCTTTTTCTTTGAGTTGCGGTTCCAGTTTTGCCAGCGACGGAAGCAGACGTTTGCTTACCGGACAGGTTGCGCTGGTCATGGCGATGACGAAGGCGTTGTGATTTTTGACATCGGAAATCGAATGGCTCTGGCCGCCGAGATCCGTGAATTTCACATCGGGTACCATCCTCCCGATCCCGACATCTCCCGGTTTTAGGATTTCCGGACCGCTGGTGATTTTTGCGACTTCCTCTTCCGTCACCTGATTGTCCGGGATCGCTCCCAGCATCTTGTCGCCGAATTTTTTAACCAGGCCGCGAACCATTGTGATCTCGTCTGAATCGATCAGGCCGTTCTTATCGCGGTCGACTTTACCGAACCAGGGAGCATCGCCGGTTTCTTCGCGCGACAATTTCCCATCGCCGTTTGAGTCGGTTTTTTTGATAAAGGATTCAAGGCGGGCGAGGGCAGCGGATTGATCTGCAGCGGGCTTTTCGGTCGCCTCTTCGACCGGGATGCCGACGACTTTTCGATATTCGTTAAGAGTGATTTGTCCGTCACCGTTGCTGTCGAATTTGGCCCGTGCATTGGCATCGGGAAGTTCCGTGGAAGTCACGATTCCGTCGCCGTCACGGTCGAACCTGTGAAAAATTGCCTCTTTGAGGCGGTCTCTCGAAAATCCAGGCACGGCAAAACCGAAAAAAAGCAGGGTGAGAAAAAAACGTTTCATAGCTCGGGTCGCAGTAAAAGAACCCCGAAGTTGCTTCGCGGTTACATAAAAAACTTACAGAAAAGGAACAAATAGTTAAGGAAATTTAATAAAATGCGTTAAAAATATAAAAATTTTGTTTAACAATTCCGTCACTTGGGTTACAAAATTGCAACATAACCGTATGCACACTTCGAATATCGTCCTCGATCGCTCGCCGTCTCTCGTTATTGAGAGTAAAGCAACACGGTATATTTTCTTCAGTGCGGCGGTGTTAATACCGGTGCTGTTCTTTGGCTTTTGTCTTTACCTCTGTTTCTTCAACCCGACCTTTCTCGAACAGGTCATTCTTCAGAAAGATAATGCGGCGGGTGGTGGCATTGTTGAGAAAGCCACTGTGGGTGTGCTACTTGTGGGGATTTGTTACGGTATCGGAGCGCTGCTCATCTACGGTCGCAATTTTCCCGGTAAACTTCTGGTCGCGTGGACGGTATGCTGGACGTTGGCCTGTATCTACTTCGCCGGTGAGGAAGCCAGTTGGGGACAATGGCAATTCGGTTGGGAAACACCGGAAACTTTTCAGGAGATCAATAAACAGCAGGAAACCAATCTTCACAATACTTCGAGCTGGTTGAATCAGAAACCAAGAACGCTGGTGGAACTGTGGATGATACTGGCCGGATTGATCCTGCCGTTTTTCTACACCAAAGTCCGCAATATCCTGCCTTTCCTTTCCAGATGGGGACGCTGGCTCTATCCGGGCTTTTTCGGGATTTCCGCGGTGGTATGTTTCGGCTTTTCCAAGTTAATTGACTGGGCCGGTATTGAGAGCCTCGCTTCGCTCGGGAACACGGAGCTGAGAGAATTGTTCATCGCATTCTTTCTCAGTCTTTATCTCGTCTGGTTGTATTTCGCAGTGAAACGCAGTAGTCCCGAGGACGATCAGTTGCCCGGATAAGTTCCGCGCATTGGCGATCACCCGTTGACTCGGAAGGCGACAGGACGCTACCTTGCAGCCATGAGCAGGTGCGCGAGGGGATCTACGTCGGGATTTTGTCTTTTAGGAATCTTCCTCGCTTTGGCAGGGCCTGCGAGAGCCAATCCTGCTTCGTTATATCAGGGATCGTGGCACGGAGTGGACTGCACAGTTACCTTGAACGAGCTGGGGAACACCGTTTCCGGGACCATTGCTCTGCCGGATCAGGGGAAATCGTTCAATTTCACGGGGTCCATTAATCAGGATACGATGGTGATGACCGTGCCCGGCGATCCACCTTACACGTTCCAGCGGATATTTGAAAAAAGTAAGGAATACTGGCAACTCGTTCCCGGAGGCGGAGCGATGTTTTTTCGCTATATCAACGCCGGAGGTGGCAGCGGGCTTCCCGGCAGCGGTTTGCCAGGCAGTGGTTTACCCGGAGCAGGGGGCGCCGTTCCCGGTGGTGTCATGCCGGGAGGCAGATACAAGCCCGATCCGGCGACGACGACCTACAGCGGGTTCTGGGATGGCTACCCGATCTCGATCGATATTCACTGGGATAATTTCGCCGGGCAGGGACCGGTGGAGGGAACGATCCTGCTCAATGCCCGCCGCGTTCCGTTTACCGGTTCGAATCCATCCAAAGGCTATATGGAACTGAATGTTTCCGGCGTCCCCGGTATGTTTCGGCTTAATAAAACTGGGAAAGGCGACAATCTGACATGGGAAGGCGGCGAAGGCAGTTCAACGATGGTTTTCGGGAAATCGATCAATCCCGGATTTCCCAATCCCGGAGTGGGAAATCAGATCAATCCCAACGGCGGCCCGCTTTGGTTGATCGCCGCAGAGGCGGAGCGGACCCGGACGGTAGCGGAGCAAAGGGCTCAGGTCTGGAGAGCGCGTGGTTTTTCAGGAACGGGTATCGTGCACCTCACCGAATATTCCAGCCTCGGCGGAAAAGATCAAAATTACTGGCTGGTCTATCCCGTTTCCGGAACGAAAGCTTACACCAGGAGCCAGTTGGGGCGGATAAAAGCCCACTATAAAGAAGCCTACGGGATCAAAGCCGATCAGTCCGGCAGACGGGAAACTTTTGAGTAGCATGAAGATTCACGGGAATATCATATTTCTAATCCTCCTGATCGTCGGCAACCAACTGCTCGCAGAGGAGAAATTGCGGGAGTGGTCCAGCTCTTCCGGAAGCAAAATTAAAGCGACTTTGGTCGAATTTTCGGACGGTAAAGTGACTTTGATGCGGGAGAA
The DNA here is from genome assembly GCA_029213025.1 of Verrucomicrobiales bacterium. Lineage (GTDB taxonomy): Bacteria > Verrucomicrobiota > Verrucomicrobiia > Verrucomicrobiales > DEV007 > Arctic95D-9. The sequence continues at coordinate 20,108 of JARGOZ010000086.1, read as the reverse complement.
CGGTCAGAAAATCGAGGTTTTGTTGAGTCAGTTGAGCCCTGAAGATCAGAATTTCCTCACCGCAAAAAGTAAACCGGAACCCACAACGGTAGTTCCCGATATCGAAGGAAATCAAATCGGAGTGGTAGTCGATATTTCTGGCTCCGTAGCGGAATGGCTGCCGGTGGCGCTGCGTGAAATTGATCTCCGATTCGATGATGCTCCGATTGTTTATATCCGGAATGCCATGATTCGGGGAGAAAAGGAATCAAAAGTGATATCGGTCGAAGGGAAAGATGTAATGGCGACATCTCCGAATGGAGAGGGAACTCCCTATTGGTTCCTTTGGCACGATCTTCCCCGAAAATCTCCTCAAAAAACTGTAGATCAGTTAATCAATATCTTCCAAACCCGTCCTAATCAATTTCTCGCGGTCGGTGCGGACAGCCAGCTGATTTCTGCAATGTTCCACCTCCAAAAAGAAGGTTGCGATGTGCTCTATCTTCTCTCCGATTTCGAAGATTTTATTGATCCAAAAGCCGCATCGGGTGTCGGAAAAAAGTTTGCCCGAAAAAAGGTAAAGGTTTTTGCCCAGGCTTACAAAGACCAATCAGGATTCATCGGAGCTATTGAGGATTCAATTCTCCGCCCGACAGGAGGGGGACAACTATTGTCCGTTGAAAGCATGCTTTCCCGGCCGTAGCAAAGCCGCCGCCGTGAAATTCGAAAATCGTTAGTCCGAGGTAGGCGAAGCAAAAGCAGCTCCGGATGCGGGCATCATGTTAGCCATGGAACTGACAGCCTGCGGAGGCTCGTTGCCAAGGCAGCCTTGTAGGAGAACAGCTGCTGCAAGGAGAAACAAAGTCTGGAAAAACCGTTGTGCTGACATGATTCCGGGATGGTAGTCCAGGCCGGGATAAAAGACCAGAATTATCTGAATCATCCGGTCGCGATCTAATCGCCGATCTTCGCAATCAACTCCTCGACCAGGCTGTCGATACTCACGGCTTCGGCTTCGCCCTGGAAGTTCAAAATCACCCGGTGGCGCAGGGCGGGTAGGGCGACTCGTTTGATGTCGTCTTTTGCCACAGTGGTCCGTCCGTCGAGTGCGGCGTAGATGCGGGCGCCGCGGATCAGGGCCTGGAGTCCGCGGGGACTGGCACCGTAGCTGACATATTTACCGACCTGATCGGAGGCATTGTCCCGGCCGGGATGTGTCGCCAGAATCAAGTCCGCCGCGAAGGCGGTGATGTGGTCGGCCACCGGCATGTGGGCGACCAGTCTTTGAAATTTCGTCAAGTCGTCGGCGGAAATCACCGGATGCAGATCCGGCTCGTCGAAGGAGGAGGTTCGCTTCGAAATCTCGACCAAAGTCTCCTGATCGGGAAAAGGCACCTGCAGTTTGAAAAGGAAACGGTCGGCCTGCGCTTCGGGGAGGGGATAGGTGCCTTCCATCTCCATCGGGTTTTGCGTGGCCATTACGAAAAAGGGCTGTGGCAGTTTCAGCGTTTCACCGCCGGCGGTTACGCCGCCTTCCTGCATGACTTCGAGCAGGGCCGCCTGGGTTTTCGGCGTGGCACGGTTGACCTCATCGACCAGCACGAGGTTGGCGAATACCGGGCCTTTTTCAAAATGCATCATCCGGCGTCCCTCTTCATTTTCATTCACGATGTGGGTGCCGAGGATGTCGGCGGGCATCAGATCCGGGGTACACTGGATGCGGCCGGGCGTGAGCCCCATTACCTTTCCGAGGGTCCGTACCAGATAGGTTTTGCCCAGTCCGGGAACCCCTTCCAGCAGGACGTGACCCCGGCAGAAGACCGCTACGAGGGTATCCGTCAAAAGCTCGTCGTATCCGACGATGGCTTTCTGGATTTCCGATTTTAATTCCCGGAATTTTTCCTGAAATTCATTTAATCCGTTTTCCAGTTCTTCGATGTCGTTCATTGGGTCATTCAACAGGGTACAGTCCCGGATTGTACAGGGTACAGTCTGGGACCTGACAGGGTACAATCGGGGCCGAAACTACAAAACGATGCCGGGAAACACAACTCCCGATTCTCGTTTCCGTTTTTCGAATTCTACGGTCCATGCAATTTGCTCTCTCCGGATTGCTTAGTGCAACACGCTTCGCCGCAAAGCATTGGCTATTTACCCGCAAATCGGGGTTTCAGGCCGTGGCATCCCTTTTGCACAATAGCTTCTTGATGAAAAAGAAAAGGAACAATTCTCTGGCCGTTGCTGTCTCGATGCTGGCAGTCCTCTCATTCGGGGTGTCCCCCGTGCAATCGCAGGTTCCGGGGCCGGTTCTGGATACGGAAATCGTCGATTCCGTAAAACGGAGGATCATGCTCGACCCCGGTGTGAACAGCGGCGTGTTAATCGTATCGGACAACGGAGTGGTGACTCTTTCCGGCACGGTTTCCAGTCTCGGCGAACGGCGCCGGGCGGCGGAGATCACTTCGAATAAATACGGTGTTACTGCGGTGATCAACAATCTGAATGTGAGTCCGACCAACGTCGCTGATTCCATCCTGCTGGAGCGGCTGAATACCGCTCTGATCAACGACATTGTCACCCGCGACATCGATCCCGCTGTCTCAGTTGTCGATGGCAAAGTCATTGTGTCCGGTGAGGTGCCCAGCCTGGCGGAACGAAATATTATCGAAAAGATCCTGTTCAACATTGCCGGGGTAAGGGAAGTGGAAAACCGCATCGTAGTGACGGTCCCGGATCGTGTTGAAGATGAGGCTCTGGAAAACCGGATCGAAGCGAGACTGCGGTCAGATGTCCTGGTCGATTCCTCTCTCGTCAATGTGTCGGTCACTTCCGGCATTGTAACCCTGAGTGGTTCTGTGCCGAGTTTAAGGGAACGGGACCGGGCGGTGGCCCTTTGTTACCTTCCGGGAGTGGCGAATATCGATTATGGAGATCTCCGGATCGTTTACCTTCCGGAACCGGAAACCGTTGTTATCCCGGACGCCACTCCGTTGAGTGATGCGGAAATCAAAGCGGTGATTTCGGAGTCAATCTCCTATAACCCGAGAGTTAGTTCCGCCAACATCGGAGTTACAGTGGATAACGGTGTCGTCAGTCTGTCCGGTAAAGTGGCGACGATTCGCGCCCGTCATGAGGCACAGGAAGCGACTCTGGGCACGGTTGGAGTTGTCGACGTAATCAACCAGATCGTCGTTTCCCCGAACGGCAGCCTGACCGACGCAGACATTGCGGCAGCTATTGATCAGGCGTTGCTGCTCGACCCCTATACCGAATCGGTGGATATCGGTGCGACGGTAGTTGGCGGGAATGTAACTCTCACCGGCAAGGCTGAAACACCCTATGAGAGAACCCGCGCGGCGCAAATCGCATCGGGTATCGTAGGAGTGACTGCGGTGGAAAATACCATTGTCGTCACAGTGGGGAACGGTCCCGCGCCCGACGCTCTTCCCTCTGCGGATGAGGGCACCGTGAGCGATATCGATTTGATGACCCGACAGGCCATTGAAAGCGAATTGAGATATGTCCCCGGCAACGTCGCGGTGAAAGTGGAAAATGGTATCGTGCTGCTGCAGGGAACCGTTAATTCCTATTACACCCGGAAAAGAGTGGAAAACATCGCGTTTTTCGAGGGGGCGAAACAAGTGATAAACAACCTTGAGGTATCCCGGTAGTTCCACTATTCTGCCGGAAAATCATGCGTTGGAAAGGCCAGAGAAAAAGTGAAAATGTGGAAGATCGTCGGGCGCAGTCTCCGGGCCGCTCCTTCGGTTCCGGCTCCGGTTCAGGAGCCGGGTTGCGGATCTTCCAGCTGATAGCGAGCCGCTTCGGAATCAAGGGTATCCTCATTGCTGTTATCGGGACGATGGTTCTGTGGAAGCTGGGGGTCATTGATCCGTATGCGCTCCTCGGCGGCGGGCAAATGACCGAGCCCGGGCAGGAGAAGGTTCTTGTCGAGTCGGAGCACGAAAAAGAGTTATTCGAATTCGTCACTGTGGTGCTGGGCAGCACCGAAGACGTGTGGTCGAAAATTTTTGCTCAATACGGCGAAACCTATGTGCCGCCTACCCTGGTGATTTACCGCAAATTTGTCCGCACGGGCTGTGGTGGAGCCTCATCCGCAATGGGGCCGTTCTATTGTCCAGCCGACCAAAAGGTATATATCGACCTCAGTTTTTATGATGAGCTGGCCAGAGAATTCAAAGCCCCCGGCGATTTTGCCCAGGCTTTTGTATTAGCTCATGAAGTCGGGCACCATGTCCAGAACCTGCTCGGGACCTCGAAAAAAGTAAGTGCCCAGCGCGGTCGACCCGGTTTCAATCAGATGTCGGTGCGGCTCGAACTCCAGGCGGATTATTACGCCGGGCTCTGGGCCCACCACAGCCGGGAATATCTCGAGAAAGGCGATATCGAAGAAGCCATGCGCGCCGCCCATGCGATCGGCGACGACGCCATCCAAAAAAAAGCGACCGGACGGATCACGCCTCATGCATTCACTCACGGTTCATCCGACCAGCGGATGCGCTGGTTCATGAAAGGCCTCGAAAACGGCACCATGAAAGAGGGCGATACCTTCGAGCAGTCCTACGATTCGCTGTGAACAGGGATAGGTCCTGTATGTCCTATAGGACCTATGGTGAAAAAGAGAGGTCCTCCCGGAGAAGCGGTTCCGATAAGACTATGTATGGAGAATTCGCTCAATGACGATTAGCGTTTCGGGATTATAAAATGCGACCACTAAATTGCTTATGTGTTCTCCGCTTCGCTGTAATTGAGTGACACACCAAACGGTGTGATTTGATCCAATGGTGCCACTGACAAGATTGTCCGAATCTTGTAGAGCGGGTAAAAAGTTACCAAACTCGGCCGGGTATTCCGCAATAGGGTGCCAGGCATCGATCGAGTATTCTAAAGGTTGGGCCAACTTTACCACGACCGTTCCGCCACCGTCTCCCAAAAATCCGTCAAATGTTTCTCCCTGAAATATGATTTCGTCACCCGTAGTGAGCTGATGATGTGCGATGTGGGTCCTTTCAGGGTTCTCTATTGGCTTCGGGCCGATGTCTGCTGAAGCGAGTGGATTGAGTATTCCGTTCCACCAGCAGATTCCAATGCCTAAGATTAGCAGAGAAATAACGCCGACGGTTGCAAGGATTTTTCGGACTATATTCATCTTTTTTTAGCTGAGGAATTCCTACAACGTCCAGCCTTCGCGAAACTCCCGCTGGATAAAAGCATTCGCCGGATCGTGATTGGTAAATCGCAGGTTTTCCGAATCCCAACGCAGCTTTTTCTTCGTCAAGTCTTCACGCAGCTGTGAGCGAATTGCTATATTTCCGAGCAGTACCGTTTCCGTTAGCGGACCGGCCCAGTCGAACTGTGAACCACAGGGCTCTCCACCTTTACAGGCGCGAATGAATTCCTGGTGATGCCGGGGGAGCGCGGCAGTTTCTTCGGCGGGGCTCCATAGTCGGCGGCCTTTTTCTCCGGGTAGAGTTTCCAACCGGTCAGATCATCGAGCAGGAGGCCGTTGTCACCGATCATCATCATGCCGTTGGTGCCCATTACGGTTCCTTCAGGTATTTCCGCCGGGCGGGACGGGCGCAGGCCGCCGTCATACCAAACCACCTTGAGGGGAGCCATGCCTTCGCGTTCCGCGAAGTGAAAAGTAACTATAGAAGCGAGCGGATAGGTTTCGGTATTCACCCGCGAGGAGGAAGCTTCCACACTCAACGCCGGGCCGGGTTTCAGAGCGCGGAAAACCGGATCAAAAAAGTGGCAGCCAATATCGCCGAGGGCACCGGTGCCGAAATCCCACCAGCCGCGCCAGTCTCGCGGGCAGTAGGCGGAGTTGTATTCACGATGGGGAGCCGTTCCCAGCCAGAGATCCCAGTCGAGCGTAGTCGGTATGGTCTCGGTTTCTTTCGGGCGGTCGATGCCCTGCGGCCAGTATTCGCCGAACAATCCTTTTGAAGGCCGGTCGGTCCAGATATGTGCTTCGCGCACCGGGCCGATAGCGTTGTCCATGATGTATTCGATGCCGACGCGGGTATTTTCATCGGCCTGGCGCTGGTTGCCCATCTGAGTGGCGACCTTTGCTTCGCGGGCGGCCCTGGCCAGCTCGCGGGCTTCCCATACTTCGTGAGTCAGGGGCTTTTCGGTATAGACATGTTTACCATGGCCGATCGCGGTCATCGAAGCGTGGAAATGCTGATGATCGGGGATCGCTACGATGACCGCATCGATTTCGCTGTTCATTTCATCCAGCATTTTGCGGTAGTCTTTGTACTGTTTTGTTTTGGGGTACTCCTGAAAAGATTTCGCAGCCCGGTTCCAGTCGACATCGGCAAAGGCGACGATATTCTGGCTGGATAGGCCTTTGATATCCGAGCGAGCCTGGCCTCCGGCACCGATTGCCGCGATGTTCAGTTTCTCGTTAGCGGCGTAGGTGCGCGCCGATCCTGCCGGCAGAATAGTAAAAGCAAGACCGGTAGTTCCGGCGGTATGAAGAAAGCGGCGACGCGATGTGGATGTTTCCATGCGGGAAACCTATCGGTTTGATTCGATTTTATCTATGGCTCAATAAAGGTGGATTATAGAAATACTCATCGATACCGATTGATTCCCGCCTGGCTACCCTACTTGTTGAGCAAACTTCGTAACGCGGCGGAATCGGCCGGTTTAACCAGATGATAATCAAACCCGGCTTCTTCCGTTTTTCGTCTGTCGTCCTCCTGTCCCCAACCGGTCAGGGCTACCAGCCGTACCGCTTTTCCCCACGGCTGATTTCGAATGTGGCGGGCAGCTTCGAATCCATTCATGTTTGGCATGCCCAGATCCATGAGTATCACATCGGGTTGCTGTTCGGCCGCTATATGGATCGCCTCTTTACCATCGGATGCGATTCGAACTTCGTTGCCGAGCAGCTCGACTTCAATAGCCAGCATGGTAGCGGCTTCCTCATTGTCGTCGACTACCAGCACTTTCCGTTTCTTTGCAGAAACTGCAATTCGATCGAGATTCGGATCGGTTGCTTCAACGGATTTTTCTTCCGGGTGAACCGGTAGCCGGACTCGAAATACACTTCCCCGGTTTGAACCGTCACTGTGGACCTCGATTGTTCCGTCGTGTTTTTCGACCAGTGACTTTACCAGAGCCAGGCCAATACCAAGACCGGAGTAGCCTTTTTCCTGGGGCCGGTCAATCTGGGCAAACATTTCGAAAATCTGATCCAGCATCGGGGGAGGGATTCCTATGCCGTTGTCTTCCACGGAAATGAGCACTTCTCCATCGTGTCGTTCCGCCTTCAAGGTAATATCTCCTCCATTCGGTGTGTACTTCGCCGCATTGTTGAGCAGGTTCGAAACAATCTGGACCATCCGGTTCGGATCGGCGTTGAGGTGGATTGCTTCCCCGGGCATCACGATGCTGAGTTCATGTTCCTTTTCATCAATACAGGAGCGGGTTGCTTCGACGGCGCTTTCGATGATCTCTGCGAGAAGGATTCGGCTTTTGCGGAGTTCCAGCTTGCCTCTCGTTATGCGGGACACGTTGAGCAGGTCATCCACCAGAGATATCAACTGCCCGGTTTGCCGCTCCATGGTGTTGCGGACTTTCTCGAGGGTTTCTGGGTTGTCTTTCGCCATCTTCATCACTTCCAGTCCTGTGCGGATGGGAGCCAGCGGATTGCGCAGCTCATGGGCGAGGGTGGCGAGAAATTCGTCTTTGCGGCGGTCTGCGTCCCGAAGCAGTTGTTGGGTTTCGCGCAACTCTGTCACGTCGGTATTGGTGCCGAACCATCGAACGATGTGGCCCTGTTCATCCCGGATCGGTTGCGCCCGGGACAGGAACCAGCGATACTTTCCGTCTTTGCCGCGCAAAGGAAACGTGTCCTCCCAGATCTCGCCCCGTTCACGGCACTGACAGATTCGTTCCTCCACGCGATCAATGTGGTCGGGGTGGTGCAACTTTTTCCAGCCCCATTCCTTCAATTCTGCAAAACTCATACCGGTATAGTCGTGCCAACGCTGATTGTACCAGTTTACCTCACCGAGTTGCTCGCAGGTCCATGCCAGCTGGTTCATATTCTCGGCGAGCATTCGGAAGCGTTCTTCGCTTTCCTGCAATGCCAGTTTGGCGGCTTGAAGCCGGGTCACGTCGAAGTAGTAGCAAACCGCACCATACCGACCGTCGGCCAGGGTCACCCGGATGACCTGCCATTCATAAGATTCAATGGAAGAGATATCCTTTCTTTTCTCCGTTAAACCCGGTGAAACGTAGGGTTCACCGGTTTTCAGGGTGTGCCGGAATATACTCACGGCTTCGCTGGCGAAAGACTCCGGCCACAATGTGTGCATTATCTCCTCGAAATCTCTTCCGATTAACGGGTGCACATTGCGGAAAGCCGGAAGGGCTCCCCGGCTGACGAGTGATACACGAAAATCGGAATCGACCACGTAGATGCCCAGTGGTGATTGTTTGATGAGTTCGGCGAGAGTTTCCGTCGTTCGGCGTTGCACTTCCTCCGCCTCCTTCCGCGAGGTGACGTCGCGAATGAGGGATAGATTTCTCAGCTTCCCATCCGGTCCGGCAAATGGGACTCCTTGCGCTTCGGTGTGTCGACAGGCACCGTTTTTGCCGATCATATCGAACTCCAGAACAGCTTTTTCACCGCGGCAAATTTTTTCGTGGTACTGCCGGAATGCCTCGTGAAACTCCGGTGCGATGAAACGGTAAACACTTGTGCCGCAAACTTCCGGTATCGATTCGCTTTCAACCATTATCAGACCGGCTGCATTGATCTGCACAATGGTTCCATCGGTATCAATCACTTTGATGCACTCCGGCGTAGCATCCACGACAGCCCGTAGATAGGGTTCACTTTCCTGCGTTCCGGTCGCCAGGAAATTCTCCACCTGTGTCGCCAGCCATTGATCCACAGTTATTCCCGTGTTGGCCAGTTTCGCCTGAAGGCGCTCCTCCAGGTTCGGGTCGATTTTTGCCGCAAATGTTGCCGAGCTTTCTTTGGCCATATTTTAACCGCTACAAACTGCTCCCTAAAATTCGTTAAGAATTTCTCTGAGTTGCTCCGGCGCGGCCGGCTTGTTGAGTATCCGGTCGAAGCCTGCTTCGAGAATATCGTCTTTCACTTTTTCGATTTCCCAGCCGCTGAGTGCAATGAGAAAAGGTTGTTCCCCGAGAGGCAGGGTCCGAATCTCCCGCGCGGCTTCGTATCCGTCTTTGACCGGCATCTGGAGGTCCATGAATACAAGCCCGGGCTGAAATTTTTGGACTTTTTCGACGCCTTCCTGACCATTCCCTGCCGTCTCCACTTCATAACCTTCAAGCTCAAAGAACATAGACATGATTTCAACGGAACTCGAATTGTCGTCGACTACCAAAATTCGGGAGAGGCTCATCCCGGTACCGGTAAATCAGATAACGCTTCCGTCCAGTGGATATCGCGTTTGCCGGACCTCAGGATTTGCGTGATCCTTGATGATCAGCGCCCGCGTCACAACGATTTGTTTACACTGATCAGCCATTCCGCGATGCCTTTTAACACGCGGGGTGCAACGGTCTGTTCTATAGTTCCGTATTCGCCGGGTAATCCTGTTTCACATTCCTGGAAGAGATGGTTGAAACCTTTTAATTCGCTAACGCTGTAGTTGCGGTTTCCACCCGCTTTGAGGTGTTTTTCAATTTCCGGGAGATGGTATTTAGCGATGACCTGCAGATCTCTGTCACCGCCAATGGCGAGAACCGGACATGTCACCTTTTCGAGAACCGGACCGGGATCGTGGCTGAGATAGTTCCGCATCCATGGCGACTGGATCGAGGCCACCTGGCTTTTGATTAGCTGTCCCAGCTCAGCCAGGGTGGCGACCTTGTCTGCTCCGAGTTTTGCTGCTTCGGCTTCAAACTTCTTTCCGGTTTCATCCAGTTTGTTGATGTCGGGTGTTTGACTGAGAACCACGTCATAGAGTGAATTGAGAAAGTTCTGACTCAGTTTGATAAATTCGGCAGGTGCGTTGGATGCTGTACCTATGGCGAAGTTTTGCGTGATCAGCGTTTCGCGTCCGGGAAGCCCAGGCGCTGCCATCATGACGATATATCTTGCATCTTCCCGCCGCGTTGCAACCAGCGCGGCAACCATGCCGCCTTCACCATGTCCAACCATGCCTAGCTTTGTGCTGTCGATATCTTTTTCCGTTCGCAGAAAATTCATCGCGGCTTCCGCATCAGTGACGAAATCATTTATCGTGGCGTTCTCAAAGTTGGCACCGGATTTACCTACTCCCCGGTCGTCATAGCGCAGCACGGCGAATCCCTTTTTGGTTAAATAATCGGCCAGCAGATAAAAGGGTTTATGGAGCTGGACAGTGGCATCCCGGTCGTGGGGTCCGGAATCTGAAACAAGAACCACGCCCGGCACAGGACGGAACGGATCTTTTGGTAATGTCAGTGTGCCGGCAAGAGTATAGCCGTCTGCGGCGTTTAAAAAGGTTACTTCCCGGGAAATGTAGCTGGAGGTGTTTGGTGAGAGTTGAGGCCTGGCAATCGACGATACACTTTTCTCGTCGTCCTCCAGTTCGAGAGTGAGAGGCAGGCTGTATTCGCCCTGTTCCCATTTTCCCCTGATGCGTTTGCCGCTGCCGGACAACTTGCCGGTAAAGCCTCCGTCGACATCTTTGGCATCGAAGGTGACTTCCTTCCCCTGGATCATCACCATAGTCAGCGGAATTTTGTGCGGGTGTTGTTTCGGGACCAGCAGGGTTCCGGAGTGCTTGCCGGCGCTTTGTTTTTCGATTTCAAAGATAATCGCGATCTTTTCACCCGGAACATCAACCTCACCTTTCCACAGCCCGGCGATCTCATTTTTCTCTTCCGCAACGGCAACGAAAGAAAACAGAATCGAAAGAAGGCAACAGGCGCGGAGTGGAAGCATATCAGGTAAGACTCGCGTGGAGAAACGGCGGTTACAAACTTCCGCAAAACGAAACTGGCATGATTCGGTCGTGTTCTTCCGGGATTCACCGGCGTATCTTCGGGGAAAATTAGCAACACGACACAGTTATGAAGCAGATATCCACGAGCCGTCGAAACTTCCTTCATGCCTCGGCGGCGACTACAGCGGTTTTCGGAGCGGAGAAGTCTCTCCTCGCTAATGAAACCCGCAACGCATCGGCGAACGGCGGCAAGCCCCGAAATGTGATCTTTATGGTCAGCGACGGAATGAATCACGGTGCTCTGTCGCTCGCGCACCTGTACAGGCAGCGCCTCGAAGGCGGGGATACGGTTTGGAACCGTCTGTATCAGGAAAGACCGGTGGTTCGCGCCCTGGTCGAGACGTCCTCCCACAGCAGCTGTGTCACCGATTCCGCTGCCGCTGCCAGTGCGTGGGGATGCGGACAGCGAATCAACAACGGTGTAATCAATGTTTTACCTGACGGCAGCACGCCTCAGGTTCTTCATGAAAAGCTGCAAAAAGCGGGTCGCAAGACCGGCCTCGTGTCGACCGCGACGATCACCCATGCGACTCCGGCCGGCTTTGCCGCCAATGTCCCGAGTCGCGGTCAGGAAAAGGACATTGCGGTCCAATATCTGGAGCGGAAAGTCGATCTGCTACTCGGTGGAGGGCGCAAGTTTTTCGACGACGATCTGCTGAAGAAATATCAGGCGGCCGGATATCAAACTGTGGAAAATCGCAAAGAGTTGCTCGCCGGAAAAGGAACCGGGCCGCTGCTTGGGACCTTCAGCACGGGACACATGCCTTTTGAAATTGATCGTAAACGGGTACCAAAACTCGATAATGAAGTACCTACTCTGGCGGAAATGAGCCGCGTGGCATTATCCAGGCTTGAGGCCGCCAAAGAGGGATTTTTCCTGATGATCGAAGGAGCGCGTATCGATCACGCCGGGCACGCGAACGATGCGGCGGCTTCGATACACGATCAGCTCGCTTTTGATGATGCCATCGGTGTAGCAGTTGCCTATATAGATAAACATCCGGATACACTGTTAATCATCACTACCGATCACGGTTGCGGAGGGATTCAAATGAACGGGGTCAAAGCGAAGCCTGATGAAGAATTCGGCCCGGGATCCTATTCCGCGAGTAATGCCTACTTCGACCGGTTGGCTCAGTTCACCCGTTCGTTTGAGTGGATGAAACAAAATGGTCTCAACGGACTCAGCGGCGATAAGCTGGCTGATGCACTGGAAAAATATACCCAACTGAAACTGACGCCGGAACAAACCAAGTTGGCACAGGGACTAAAAGGAGGTGCCGGGGTTGCCGTAGGGGAGCATACCGGGGTGACCTGGACGAGTCAAAATCACACCGGTGAGTTGGTGGAATTCTGCGCTCTCGGTCCAGGTAGTAATCAGTTTCCGGCTTTTATGCAGAACCGCGATGCGCACGGCATTTTACTGGCCAGTCTGGGTATTGCTGTATAGACAAAGTTTAGTCGATCACGCGCAGGATACGGTTTCCTGTGTGAACCCGGCCGTAGGCATCGGTCCCCTCGACCATAAGGAGATGGGATCCCGGTTTGAGGTTGGCGGGCAGATTTATTTTCCAGAGATGGCCGGACTCAATCGGCTCCCGCCATTTTACGCCCGGGTCCGCCGCCATTTCCCGCTGTCTCATGGCCCGGAAAAAAGGATCGCCTTCGAGAACTTTTTTCATTTCAATCCAGTCTCCACGATCTTTTACTTTCAGCTTCACTACCGATTTCTCCGATCCGTTGAACAAATTGACATAGACCGGGGTTTGCTCTGAGTTCACCGATTTGATTTCGTCAGGAACGTTGATTGTCATTTGATAGTCCGCAGGTGCTCCGGCCGCTTTGAAGTCGAGAGTATGTGTTACTCCATCGAAAGTGATAATGGAATACCCGTTCGGAGCCCCGTCCCGCATCGTTGCATGAGGGATGCCGACTTCGTTTTTGCGTCCTGTCCACCACGAACCGGAGACGGTTACGTTGACTATGTGGTGATGCGGTTTGTCGCCCTTCCAGCCGTCTTTTTCGTCGATATACAAGTGGGCATGCCAGTGGGTGTGTCCGGATATCGACATTGTGTAGGGGCGTTTTTCGATCAACCGGTACAACTCCGCGCGATTGCCTACACCGATTAGCGGGATATGCATCATCAAACACACGAGTTTTGATTCGGGAACAAGCGCGAGGTCGTTTTTCACGAACTCAATCTGATCGGCATCGAGTCCACCTTTATAGGTCTTCTTTTCTTTACCGGCGTGAAGTCCCCAGTCGACATCATCCAGCACGATGAAGTGCACGGCGCCGTAATCAAAACTGTAGTATTGCGGGCCGAAATAGCGATGGAAGGTTTCGTCTGAGTCCGAATCGATTTCCGCTTCGAAATTCAAATCGTGATTTCCAATCACATTATACCAGGGAATGCCGAGTAGAGCGATGTTGGCATTTGAAGGCTCGAAAAGACTCAAGTTATCGAACATGATATCCCCGAGGGTTACGCCGAATTTGGCATCGGTGCCGATTAGCTCGGATAAGACATCGTGCGCGATGTAGTCAACCTGATCGATGTTCAACGGCTGCGGGTCGCCAAAGAAGATCGCTTGAAATTTTTCCGGCTCATCCGCTACTTTGTGCAGCGGGAAATCAATCGACTCCGGCAGGTCCCCGGTCGGCTCCAATCCGGCGTATCGGGTCGATTTCGGTGAACCGGCCGGTTTGTGGATGTAGTAAAATTGCGGTAGCTGCACTTCGTTGACCGGAGGTGCGTAGCCTTGCGGTTTGATCACAAAAAAGATCGTGTCGTCATCATGCGGCAATGTCCACCGGCCTTCCGCGTCGGTTTTGACGACTTCCCGTTGATTCGAAACGGCGATGTTGGCCAACCCGGGTTCGCCTACGTCCCTGATGCCGTTTTTGTTAAGGTCCTCAAATACAACCCCGTTGGCTGCGTATCCCTGGCAGAGTGTCAGTATTGACAGAATCAGTGTGCATTGGATTTTCATTGTCGGGAACAGTTCGGCAGCTTTGGCAAAGAGGGAATCAAAAAGCGTCCCTGTTCAAGCCATCCCGCGCTTTTAGGCTCATTGACGAGCCGTGTTTCGTCGGTGAAAGATCGGTCTATGAAATACCTATATGCGACTTTGTTTGGTCTCTGCTTGATCACGACACAGGCTTTCTCTCAGGAAACTTCTTTTTCGAAGCCGACGATTGATATTGGAGTAGTGGTCACCGACCTGGAGGCGTCTCTGAAATTTTATACCGAGGTGATTGGTTTTAGCCGGGCGGGATCATTCACCGCGGCTCCCGACGTAGCGAACGGGGCCGGCCTTTCGGATGTGTCCGAAGGCATTGTAATCGAAAAGCTCAAGCTGGGGGAGGGCGCCGGTGCGACCACGCTGAAATTGATGCAATTTGGAGAGCCAAAGAAACCGGATCAAACCTACATTAATTCCACCGCCGGGATTAGCTACCTAACGGTGTTTGTCACCGATACCAAAGCCGCCTTAGCCCGCGCTGCTGAGCATGGAGTTAAGCCTTTGGCCAAAGGGCCGGTCGATCTGGGTGGCGGAAAAGTCTTTCTCTCAGTGATCAAAGATCCCGACGGAAATTTTATCGAGTTTGTCGGGCCGTGATTTTCCGCCCGGGCAGCAGAGGCATTCCGGGTAGGGTTTGACACCGGGCTTCAAATTTCACAAGCTGTTCGCTCTATGAAACGACTTTCCCTCATCATTGTATCGGTTTTGGTGCTGTTTGCGGTTGATTGCCGGGCTGCAGAAAATCGACCCAATGTCATCCTGATTATGACCGATGATCAGGGTTACGGGGATTTGTCGTGCCACGGCAATCCGGTTCTGAAGACTCCGCAGCTCGACCGCCTTTATTCGGAGTCGGTGCGCTTCACCGATTTCCATGTCAGTTCTTTTTGTACACCGACTCGGGCCGCATTGATGACCGGTCGTCACCCGGGCAGGACCGGGGCCTACAGGACCAGCTCGGGACGCACCATGTTACATACCGATGAGCGCACGATTGCCGATGTATTCTCGGATAACGGTTATGTCACCGGTATGGTGGGTAAATGGCATCTCGGTGACAATGCGCCGCACCGGCCACAGGACCGGGGCTTTCAGGATGTTGTCTGGCATCGCTGCGGCGGAGTCGGGCAGGCTTCCGACTACTGGGGCAATGATTACTTTGATGATACCTACGAACGAAACGGGACGTTTGAAAAGTTCACCGGGTATTGTACCGATGTCTGGTTCGAAGAATCAATTCGGTTTGTAGAGAAAAACAAAGAAAAGCCGTTCTTTCTCTATTTGGCTCCCAATGCACCTCACGGACCCTACCGGGTCGATCCCAAATGGGCGCAGCCCTACAAAGACAAAGCCGTTTGGGGAAATGGAGCGAACTTCTACGGCATGGTTGCCAACATCGATCACAATGTGGGCATCCTGCGTGCTAAGCTGAAGCATCTGGGCCTCGCTGATAATACGATCTTTATCTTCATGACCGATAATGGAACCGCCAACGGAGCGAAATTTGAAGGTCTCACCAGCGAAGCGAAACAGGGATACAACGCCGGGATGCGCGGCAAGAAATCGTCTGTCTATGAAGGCGGACACCGGGTGCCGTTTTTTATCCACTGGCCGAATGGGGGGCTGGTCGGCGGTCGCGATCAAACCACGCTTACGGCTCATATCGACGTGCTTCCTACTTTGGCTGAACTATGTGGGATTTCCGTTCCGGACGAGCACCGGCCCGATGGTAAGTCTTTCGCCAGGCAGTTGAAGGATCCGGAAGCTGCTGCCCATCGTGAACATCATGTGCTTCAATTCCAGGGTGGTCCGCAGTTTCACGGTGCGCCGGAAAAGTGGCAGTATTCCTGTGTGTTGAAAAAGAGCTGGCGACTCATTGACGGGAAGGAACTATACAATGTGGACAAAGACCCGGCCCAGCGAAATGATGTATCGGAAGCGCATCCTGATATCGTGGCGGAGTTGAAATCCATCTATCCGCCGTTTTGGCAGTCTGTTTCACCACGCATGACTCCGGTATCGATTGATCTGGGAAATCCGGTCGATAATCCGACAACTCTATGTAGTCAGGACTGGTATATGCCGACAGGAAATCCCCCGTGGAATTTTGGTTCGATCAAAAAGTTGCCGCGAGTTACCGGTCCGTGGAAAGTTGATGTAAAGCACGCAGGGCGTTACCGTTTTACCCTCCGGCAGTGGCCGAAGGAAGCCGGTAAACCGGTTGTCGCCAGGCTGGCTAAAATCGAAATAGCCGGGAAAACCGCAGAGGCGAAAGTGGCTGACGGCTCCACGGGAGTTGTGTTCGAATTGGATCTTCCCGCAGGTAAAACGGAATTGAATACCTGGCTGTATGATAAGAATGACAAAGCCGGTGGTGCCTATTTTACCGAAGTGAAAGCACTCAACGAATTTAACTAATCGAATCTATGAAACTACATCTACAAATAGTAATACCTTTTTTGGTAACAGCCTCTCTGTCGGCGGTTGAACCCGTCACAATCGAATCGAAAGACGATTGGGCCGCCGCAGTTGAATCAGCCGAAGGAATGACGGTCGAAAAAGGGACCGCTTTTCCGGTCGGTAAGTCCGGAACTTTGAAAACGAAGCTGCAGTCATTCGACAGTAAACGGAGCGCCGCATCTCTCACTGTGTCCCAGTCCGCGATTTGGCAGAATTGGAATCCCATAGAAAATCTCGGGCCGGTGAATTTGTCGGACGCTCCGGTGATGTTGACGTTAGGGCCGGATGACTACTGGATGTTTGGTCGTTACGGAAGCGGGCAGCCGAGGAGGAAAAAGGGGCAGAAAGCGAAGCCTCAGCCAAAGTTCACTGCGGAGGAGGCTACCCTGGAAGGGTTTGATATACCTCTGAAAACGACGCGTTTTCCCAACCAATTTGATGCGCCTGGCGGGTTGAAGCCCGGAAAAGGCGGGTATCACGCCTGGCAAAGCCGGGATATGAAAAACTGGGTTCATCACGGGCCGGTGACCGAAAGTTTTTCAAAGTGGGTGACCAGCGCCGAAGCTGTCGACGGTAAGGTTTTAATCTATTATGATTTTCCCAATGATCAGGATCCGCATGTCTACGTTGACAGTGATCTAACCGATGGGGAACCCGGCGAGAATAAAGGTATCGCCGTAAAAGATCCCTCCCACGGTTCTGACGCCGGTTTCATCCGTGATCTTGAAGGCCGGATGCATGTTATTATAGAAGACTGGAGTCCGATTAATGCCAGCAAACGTTCCTGGGATTCTCCGCTCGCCGGGCATGCCGTCAGTCCGGACGGGTTGAGTGATTTTGTGTTTCAGGCACCGCCTGTCGATAACCGGACCAAACCAACCGGAAAAAAAGAGTCCTATCAACATCCTCACTGGGCGAAGGAAGATCCGGATAACTACAAAACCGGTATTGGTGAGTACGAAGTCCACGAACCGGAGCAGGAAGCTTATGGAGACTGGGCCGCGATATGTATCGGCGGACAATATTACCTGTTTGGTGACTACGACCCGGCCGGCGGTCACCAGATGAGTGTGGGTTGGTTTACTTCTGCTTCAATAGATGAACCTTTCACATGGTGCGATCACATTGGCAACGGCCACCCCGACCCAGATGTTGCTTTCGCCGAGGGGAAATTCTATCTCGCCACCCAGCAGAAGACCGACTACACCAGTCCCGGTCCGTGGGTGGAAAGTGTGTCCGCGCGTGTTGGTGTGGATACTGACAATGATAAGAAAATCGATCAGTGGACGGAATGGACAGAGGTAAAAGAATCCTACGACTACATTCCCGGTTTTTCCAAACAGATAAAAAAGACGCCTGCTACGATGGACTTATCGAGCCTGCCGGAAGGCTATGGTTTTCAGATTGAGTTGAAAGTAACCGATACCACAGATAACAAATCGAGGCCGGTCATTGAAGGGCTAAAGCTTTCGTTTCAGTAACTGCGTAGTTGGGGGCAACTTTACCGTGATGCGGACACTGTCCGCATTGTCAAATCCCATCAATTTTCAATGATTCAAGGAACCGCGAACAGGAGTGTTCGCGACACGTATTTTTGCTATCCTCAGCGTCATTCGATCTATCTTCGACAGACAGGCAGTGAAAACACAGGCATGGGAAAAAGTCCCGGGTAGCGGAATTTGCCGAAAATTCCGACAACGAAGAATTCAATCCTGGTAGCATCCATGGAAATCCGGACAATCCATGTAGCATCCATGCTAAATCTCCCTACCACTGACACTTTGGGCATGGATGAAACATAGACTGAACCTGGATTTGCCGGATCTGACAGGCTGCGCTGGGGGGCGCGTGGCGGGCTTGATCGGATACCCGCCACAGCCTCGCATCCACATTCATTTCACTCTCCTCACGATCAATCAGGGGGATTCCTCCGGTGAAATTTTTGCGTCGATTGCGCTTGCATTTCTGGCGTGGGAAAGCAATTTCGCCGGTACTCTTTTTTACCCAACGGCTGGGACTGCCGATCCGGTCGATTCCGTTGGTATTGGAAGGCGGGAATTTCCTCAGTAACGGCGACGGAGTTGCCGTAGCGACAAACCGCTTGTTCGATAAAAATCAGGAATACGAGTTTACCGAAGTTCAGATTGCCACCATGCTGAATGACTATCTCGGTGGCGATTTGCGAGCAAGGTGAACAGGTCTGCACTTTCCCTGAATTGTCTTTGCTTAAGATCCTTGATCAGATAACGTGAGTTCTGATGGACCGAAGATTTCTATTTCTATTGATTGTGTGTTCAATTGTCCAACTAAGCAGAGCCGCAGAAGTTTCAGCGCTAATAGCTCTCCAAAATAAATTCGAGGAGAAACGGGATGAAATCGAAGCACCGCTCGAAAACCTTGCCTCAACTTACGAAAAAAAATTGAATGAATTGAAAGACGAGGTTCAGCAAATAGGAGACCTCAAAAAAGCTTTAGCTGTTCAGAAAGAAATCAGTGAATTTCGCGACGGGAAAAATTCCGTTCCGAAGGGGTTTACTGAATTGGTTCGATTAAGATCAATTTACGACAGGGCCTATACCAACCTGGTGAATGATGCTTCACAAAAAACGATTCTCTTGACCCGGGCATATGTTGCTAATTTGCAGAATCTTCAGATGGAACTCACTCGTGAAGGGAAGCTGGAAGAAGCTCTTGCAGTCAAAAAGCAAATAGATTCCATCTTGATTTCAGCAGCAAAGTCTAAATCCAAAACTAAAGGCGATCTGATAGGACACTGGACTTTTGATGAAGATGGTCGCGATTCATCGGGAATGGACCGCCACGCAATGCTTCATGGAGGTGCCAGTATTGTGAAAGGCAAAATTGGGAGCGGATCCTTGAAAGTGGCAAGAGGACAATTTGCGGAGGTTGTCCATCACTCTGACTTTAATCTCGATCATCCTTTTACAGTGGCACTTTGGATTTATCGGGAACCAGGCGCATTCCAGGAAAGTTGGGGGCCTATATTTACGAAAGGAGATGGCACCTGGAGAATCCAGGCGAATGATCAAGGGGAATCCGTCGTCGTTCATCTGTCCACCTTTCAAGGGCTCCTTGGAGCAGATAATCCAAGTCCATTGGAAGATGGTGAATGGTATCACATTGCGGCAGTCTTTACGGGTACGGCAATTCAACTCTATGTAGATGGAAGGCTGGAGGCTGAACAAACTCGAGGAGATCAAGTTAGTATACGAATTAGGGAAGATTCATTACGGATGGGAAACAGTTCCTCTAACCCCATTAAACAATTCAACGGAAGAATTGATGATGTTCGTATTTACAAGAAAGTACTTAAACGGGGCGAAATCCAAAGCCTAATGCGGAAGGATCAATAAATAATATCGTTGCCTAATCAAGCAGCCGTTTCCGGTTATTCTTCTTTTATCCTTTTTACTTTCGGCGGGTAAAGCGCAAAGTTATTCGATTGTACCCTGTACAATCATCGACTGTACCCTGTACGGACGTCGACGCAAAAAGTATCCCGAAGGGATTCTGCAACAAAGCCCGGGGTTGCGACAGCTACCCCGGGATACCATGATGAAAGTGAATCTACCCCGAAGGGGTTGCGTAACCCTTTCAGGGTATGTTGCGTGGA
>JARGOZ010000323.1 GCA_029213025.1 Verrucomicrobiales bacterium | reverse complement strand
GCAAACTGCTGCTCGATTCATCCAGCGGTTTGTCTAAAGGAGGGGAATCCGGTGCCCCCATGGTCCCGGGTCAACCGGCGGAGAGCCTGTTGATTCACGCTCTCAATTGGGAAAACGACCTCGAAATGCCGCCGGACGAGCCGCTACCGGAAGCGGTAATCGCCGACTTTACCAAATGGATCGCGATGGGTGCGCCCTTCCCGGCAGATACCCATCCGCCGGCCGAAGCTCCGGCGGTTGAGAAACAATATCGCCCTGAAGATCTCTGGTCCTTTCAACCGGTAAGAAAAACAGCTGTGCCGAAAATTTCTACCGGATGGCCGGAGACAGCGATCGATTCATACGTAGCCGCCGAGTGGGAGGAACGTAATCTAGCCCCCGGGAAGGATGCCTCTCCCCGGACCTTGATTCGTCGTTTATATTTTGATCTCATTGGACTTCCGCCCACTCTGGAAGAAATCGAATCGTTTGAAAAAGCGTCACGAACCGATCCGGCAACCTCTCTGGAAAACCTCGTTGATTCCCTGTTGTCCTCCCAACACTTCGGCGAACGCTGGGGCAGACACTGGCTCGATGTTGCCCGCTACGCGGAATCAAACGGCAACGACGGCCTGAGTCGAAACGCCTCTTTCCCCAACGCCTGGCGCTACCGCGACTATGTGATCGACGCTTTGAACCGGGACCTACCCTACGATCGCTTCTTAACCGAACAAATCGCCGGCGACTTACTCGAATCTGAAAACGATTGGGACCGCGACCGAAAACTGATCGCCACCGGATTTCTCGCGATCGGCTCCAAACCGGCCAAAGCAATGAATAACAATTTTGCGATGGATGTTGTAGCGGATCAGATCGAAGTCATCACTACCGGAGTGATAGGCCTTAGCGTAGCCTGTGCGCGCTGCCATGATCACAAATTCGATCCAGTCCCGATGAAGGAATACTACGCTCTCGCCGGAATTTTTACCAGTACGGAAACTCTCTGGGGCATTGCCGCCAACGAAAAGCTGACAGCTCCGCCAACACAGCTTCACGTGTTAAAAACTCCTCCGGCATTCCCGGCTCCACCCGAAGCGCTCAAGCTGATGGAGGAAACCGAGAAGCTGGAAATGCGGAACTATCCCCGGCCGGCTAAACAATTTACCTACCCGCCGGGAACACCGGTTGCAATGGGCGTTCGTGACCGCAAAAAACCGGATGACTGCAAAATCAATTTAAAGGGCGAAGCAAAGAAACCGGGAGCGCCTGTTCCCCGGGGCTTCCTGTCAGTCTACACCGACGATATACTGAATCGAATCCGGATTAACCCGTCCCAAAGCGGTCGCAAAGAACTTGCCGAATGGATCACTTCCAAACAACACCCGCAAACTGCCAGAGTCATGGTCAACCGGATCTGGCTGCATCTTTTCGGACAGGCCATAGTAGGCACACCGGATGATTTTGGCGTCTACGGGGAGAAACCCACCCATCCGGAATTACTCGACTATCTCGCCTCCCGATTTACCGACACTCATAACTGGTCGATCAAAGCGATGATTCGCGAAATCGCGCTTTCCCGCACCTACCGACTCGACAGCGGTATCAATCCATCCGACCCGGACAATCAATGGTTTACCAGGCACCAGAGAAGACGTCTCGATGCCGAATCTCTGCGCGATTCTATACTTTCAGTGACGGGCACTCTCAATCCCGAACCGGCAGAAGGTTCACCGATCCGCCATCTCGAACTACTGGTAAATCGCGCTCCGAATCTTCATCAGTCTTCCAACCACCGCAGCATTTATCTCTGCTATATGCGCAATTCCCCTCCGGCAGAACTTGCTGCATTTGATCTACCCGATGCGATCAAACCTACCGGAAAGCGAAACGTAACCATGCTGCCCACTCAGGGATTGTTTTTATTAAACAGTGAATTTGTCGTGGAGCAGGCCCGCAAACTGTCAGACACCCACCGGAATCAGCTCCCTGAACTATGGAAAAAGGTTCTACTGAGGGAAGCGACACCGACGGAACTTTCCAGTGCGCAATACTTTCTCGAAAATCTGCAAGAAGACGAAGACGGTGTAGCTGCCCTCGCCCAGGCTCTACTCGCGACAAACGAATTTCGCTATATAGATTAATACTATGAATACTTCTCTATCCCGAAGACAAATGCTCAGTTCCGCTTCGTGTGGATTCGGATCGCTCGCATTGTCAGGCCTAATCGGTAGAGCCTCGGCTATGGATAACATTTCGGCGAACACACCGCCGCTTGCGGCCCGGGCGCAGAGAGTGATATTCCTGTGCATGAGCGGCGGCCCCGCCCAAATGGACACATTTGACTACAAACCGCAGACGGGCAAAAAGCCGCACGCCGGTTCGGTCTTTTCCTTTGAGAACTATGGAGAAAGCGGACTGAAAATATCCGAGTTACTACCGGAAACCGCGAAACACGCTGACAAACTTTGTGTATTAAACGGTATGCATGCCGATACCGGGATTCACGCCCAGTCTTTCCTGCAACTCCATACCGGGGACCGCCTCCGCGAAAGACCCAGCCTCGGCGCGTGGGTCGGCTACGGGTTGGGAACAGAGAATCAAAACCTGCCCGGTTTCATCAGTCTGAATTCTTCGCGCCCGTCCTGTCATGGATCCGCCTTTTTACCTCCGGTTTATCAAGGGACTCCTATCGGAGTAAACGGCGAACCGATGACGAAGGCTACGGTGCCGAACATCTCCAGCGATCATTTATCGATGGAATCAAAGCGCCTCCAGCTCGATTTCATCCAGTCGCTGAACCGCGAACACCAGTATCGCAGCCAGCATGATCCCAGGCTCGAAGGCGTGATTCAATCCATGGAACTCGGTTTCCGGATGCAGGCAACCGCCCCGGAACTGCTCGATCTCTCCGGCGAACCTCAGCACGTTCTCGATCGGTACCGAGTCGGTCGGCAGAAATCCGTCGGCACTTGTCGGCAAACGGATTTTGGCAGGCAATGTCTCCTCGCCCGCCGGTTTTGCGAAGCCGGGGTCCGGTTTATCGAAGTCAATCACGGCAGTTGGGACCAGCACAAAAACCACCGGCGGGATCTGGAGGCAAACTGTGCTGCTACGGATGCACCCATCGCCGCCCTGCTTCAGGATTTGGAAGAGCGCGGGCTTCTCGATTCAACCCTTGTCATCTGGGGCGGCGAATTCGGTCGGCCCGGATTGACGCCGGGGAAAGACAAAGACCAGACCGGTCACAACGCCAACGGCTTCACTTTCTGGCTCGCCGGAGGCGGCGTGAAGCCCGGTTTCACCTACGGAGCGACCGACCCCACCGGAGCGCGGGCTGTGGAAGGCAAAATTCACTTCCGGGATCTGCACGCCACGGTTCTGCATTTGCTCGGTTTACCGCCGAATCAATTGATCTATCGTCACGCAGGCCGGGATCATCGTCTCACCGGCCCGGAAGGCGGCCGGGTGGTTAAGGAAATATTTGCGTAATTAATCCAAATCGTACCCTGTTGAATGCGGAACTGTACCCTGTTAGATCAGCGACTGTACCCTAGACCGGCAGAGCCGGAACCAAAAGGATTTTGGGTGTAGGTTG
>JARGOZ010000322.1 GCA_029213025.1 Verrucomicrobiales bacterium | reverse complement strand
TCTTTGCGGACGAGCATTCAGGCGGTAACTATACATTCCAATGAAACTATGGAGTGTACCCTGTTAGGTCCGGGATTGTACCCTGTTGAATGCGATACTATCCCCTTGGATTTTGCCAACATTTTTTGATTATCGAACATCGAACGCCAACGGCGTCATTCAAGCCAGCCCGGGGCAGCGCCCCGGGTTTTGAATCCAAACATATCAGTAGCGCTGAAGGCGCGATTCAACCTCGCGTATCCCTTATATTTCCAAGTCCGGGACGTAGCTCCAGGCTGTATTGAAAACTCCAAACCTCTGTGCCCGATGAATCGCACCCGGAGAGATCGGATTGCCTTATCTCTACTTCCGAAGTTGGTTCACGGTATAACAAAACAACCCAGTGTGAAGGCTCGCACCATCCGAATCGACCAGGTCTTTGACGGTTAATTCATATACCCAGCTACCACCTTCGAGTTTATCTATATCGAGCTCTAAAGTTTGCTCGTCGATTTTCTCTACCCGGGTGATTTTGATATCACTCACATCCATTTTATCGCTGCCGTAGCTGCCGGTGTCTTCGTAGCGATAGCGACGCATGGAAAAAACCTCCGGTATACCGGCGTCCGATGCGGTGTCTTTCGAAAATTTGAGACGAAAACCGGTTTTTGTCAGGCTCATCGAAACGATATCAAACGGTGTCTTTCCTGTGTAGGTGATGCGCTGCAGGCCCTCGGCGATTTGCCCCCAGCCGCGTGAAGTCTGCCCGACGTAAAGAGTCTTTTTGTCCGGACTGAAAACGACCCGGTTGTTGCCGAGTTGGAGCCCGTTTTCATTATAGAAAAGAGCGCACGCTCCCTGCCAGGTATCACCAACTTTTTCCAGCATCAGGCGGGTGATGCGTTTGCCGTTGTTGTCGGGCAGCAGGATCTGGCCGCCGTAGGGGCCGAAGACATCTCCCGCCGGGATTTCGACCGGTTCGGAGGCTGAGCGGTTCATCTCCTCGTGCGGCATCAGGATAGCGGCGCGGGTCCGAAGCGAATTGATTTCTTCGAGGCTCATATCCAAAGGATCCTTGCCGGCTTCCCATTCAGGATCCCACACGAGGCTGCTGACATGGCCGTAGAAATGGCCTTTTTCGATATGATAAAACGGCGTCGTTCCTTTCCAGTCACCCTGGTTGTCGCCCGCCCAGAGTCGTCCCTGGCTGTCACGGTAGATCCCGTTGTGCATCCGGAATCCACTTGCCCACGGGGTGGTCTTTCCGTCGCCGTCGATATGGAGAATCCAGCCTTTCCAGCTTGCCGCAGAGAAGTTTCGACCGCGACGACCGATCTTCGAATACTCGCCGCGGACATTGTAGAAAACCGGCCCGTTGTGTGATGCCGTTCCCACTGCGACAAACCAGCCGCCTTTTCCATCAGGCGTGATGTGGTTGGTTTCATGGTAGTTACCGCTCATTCCCCAGGACGATGCGACATGCTCGTAGCGATCCGCTTTGCCGTCGTTGTCATCATCGGTCAGGCGGGTCAGTTCCGGCATTTGGCTGATGACCAGTTCGGAGTCGCTGATTACCTCCATGCCGCAGGCGTTGTGCAGCCCGGCCGCAAAGCGCTGCCATTGAAAATCGGCGGGATCGGAGGTCGGCTCGGCAAACAGTACATCGCTGCGGCGCAGAGCGACAAACAGTTTTCCGGACGGGGAAAAACCGAGGCCACCAACTTCAGGCGGCACACCTTCGGGAAACGCAATCGTTTCGAGATTGTAGGATGTATCTTCAGCTGTAGCGGCTGTGACGAAGATAGAGAAAGCGAGCAGGAAATAGACAGGTTTCATTCGTTACCGAGTGTTTTTAGAAAGAGGATGATGGAGCGAAGTTGTTTGTCTTCGAGCGGGTAGGGCGGCATGTAGCCGGGAGGGAAAGTTTCTACCACTTTCGCCATCGGATTGGTGATCGATTCGATGATATACTTTTCATTGGCGATCACTTTCTTATCCATCCCTGTGATGGGTCGTTCCGCCCCGAAGAGTCCGGCAAAACTAGGCCCGTGGCCGCGTGTGCCGTCGAGACTGTGGCAGGCGATACAGCCCATCGATGTATAGAGAGACTCTCCCCACTCGCGGTTTGGTTTATCGGTGGAAAAGGTCGGTTCTTCATCCTGCCCGCCAATAGCGAGAGGCTTACCCTGAATCGTTACGGAAAAGGAATGGTCTTTATCTTCCGTTTTCTTGAAAGAATACCCGGTCTCGAAATAGTCGAATCCTTCCGCTCTCTCGATTCGATAGTGTTTCACGATCGACATTGGTTTCTCACCCGGTTCGATACGGACGTGAACTATAGAATCACCCAGCGAGTAGGAAAACTCGGGGATTTTGTCCACGAGCCGATATCCCCGGTATACCGGAGCCAGTGTTTCCGTGTAGCTGTCGAAAATACCCAGCGGGTGGGAGCCACGGCTGAGATATATCAGTTCCCCGACCAACTCCGGAATGTAGCCAAAACCTTTGCGACGACCGCTCTCCGGTTTTCCCCAGTAGTTGGTCATATCCAGAAAGCCGCCCTGCCAGGCGTAGAGAAGTCGACATTCAATAGTATCCCAACAGATCGAAAGTTCGGGGCCGAAGCTGACTCCGATCGCCGCCGGTATGCCGGGGATCGGATCGACAAAGCCTTTTACATCGCCTTTGCCGGGTGAGTACTTCCTGGCCCGAAAGCCGAGGTCGTGGTTGGCAATAACTTCGCGGGACAATCCCGGATCCGGAAAATAGGTGCGAAGCAGAAACGGTTCCTCCCGGGTGCCCATCGGCAGATTTTCAAACGTGACGAAACGTTCCCCGGCTGTCGCGACAGGACTGAGTAGAATGGAAAGGACGACGATTCCTGCAGAGAGCAGTGACTTCATGCAGAACCTTTCCGTGAATACGCTCAGCGCACAATGGACAAATTCCGCAAAAAAATGCATTTTTGCGCAGATATGTACCGGAAGGGAACCTTTGAAATTGCTCTGGCTGTGAATGTCGGCATTACCCACCTCGAGCGGGTCGTGCGCGGGATCCGGGCCTACGCGGAACAACATTCCGACTGGCGGTTTTTGATCAGTCCGGAGACCCACTATCTTTCGCCAACGGATTTGGCGGGTTGGAAAGGGGACGGCGTCATCGCTCTGGCCAACCGGACAGAGGATTTCCGGGTGCTTTCCTCGCTGGCCTGTCCGGTGGTGAATTTGTCCGGAGCGCGGGAGGATCCGGTTTTCCCGAGGGTCCGGCCTGACTATGCGGCGATCGGGCGGATCGCGGCGCATTATCTGATCGAAAGGGGCTACCGCCGTTTCGGTTTCTACGGGATGGGGGATGTGTGGTACTCTGGACAATACGAACTGGGATTTTCCAAAGGCCTCGCTTCACGGGAGCTGGATTATTCCACGCTGCATGTTCCTTCCACCCTCGGCGAACATACCCGCTGGGATACCGGGCAGGAGGAATTGGAGCGGTGGTTGGCTGCTATGCAGCCGCCTTTCGCGGTGATGGCGGCGCATGATCCGCGTGCAGCCATGGTGATTCGCAGCTGTGAAAAGATCGGCTTACAGGTTCCCGGCGATGTCGCTGTGATCGGCG
>JARGOZ010000085.1:3537-29746 GCA_029213025.1 Verrucomicrobiales bacterium | reverse complement strand
CTTTTGTACAGGGAATTTCCTAAATTCTTATGAAACTGCGAGGTGTACCCTGTTAGGTCTGCGACTGTACCCTGTTTGATTATACAAAAAGGCGGCCAAAATTGACCGCCTTTTCCCGGTTTCTAAACAAGATGCCTTGTGAATGGCCACGAAGTATAGTTATTCGACGGGTAACCATTGGACGGAATCGATGATCACGTGCCCATCCGTTCCTTTGTTACTAATTGTCACGGTTGATGTGTCACCTGCTTCGAAATTGAATATACCAACTTCGTGAAAGGGGTTGAAGGTGGGAACTCTGCGCTGATTTACCAACACGGTTTTGTCACCGACTGTTACCTGCATATTTGAAGCCCGGTTATTGTTTTTCGGATAGGAAACTCGGATAGAGTAGGTGCCGGCTTTCTCGATGGTAGTCGTAAAAGCCGCAGTCATTTCTCCTTTATTCTTGTTGTTGTCGTGTCGATAACCGAAACCTACAAATGGTCCATTAGATGAACTCGCCTTCCATGGCCCTGTCAGTTCGGCTTTTTCATCATCGACTACAATACCTTCAACTTCTGAGAGAGGCTTGCCTTTGCCGCCTGAGATCGGACCATCGTACTTGAGGACTTGTCCGGCATCCAAGAGAAGTTTTTTCAATTCGGTATAGGGAACTTCCTGAACCGGAAGATCGCCGTCAATTGCGATGCCGGCAGCAAACGCCGCACTTTGTGCAAGGATCATAAATACCGGCTCCATCCGAATCGACCCGAAAGCGATATGTGTGCTGGAAACACAAACCGGAACCAGGAGGTTTTCGCATTGCTCCTGGCGGGGAGTGAGCGAGCCATAAGCGATTTGATAGGGCCCACGAGTGCTGACGCCAATATCGCCCTCGTTCTGAACAAATCCGTTTTCATCGATATGACGCTGCACGTTGTGCGAATCGATCGAGTACGATCCCATACCTACCGAGTCGGGAGTTGGTGAGATTTTGCGAAGTTCATTCTCCGTCATCACGAAATCACCCCGCATCCGGCGGGCTTCGCGAATATATAGTTGATGCGACCAGTTGCCATTTTCCTCGAACTCATCTTTAGGCAGTCCCCAGGTTTTCATTTCCTCCTGAATTTCTGTTGGTACCCGGGGATCGGTGCAATGAAAGTATAGCCAACCCTTCTGGTACAGCTCGTGTTCTTTGATGATCTCGCGACGCCGCTCATAGCTGGCATCGGGGTAATCATAGTTGTATCCGATATTGTCGGTGCTGAACGGACCGTGATTGTTGGTGTCGGTCTTGTGGTTGGGTAATGGATCAAACTTATTAAATGTGTCTTTCCAGCCGGCTTCATAAATTCGGGCAAGCAATTCATATTGACTGGGGTCGTATCCCTCAGGTTTTGCAAAAGGGATTCGATTATCCGGGTGATTCGTCAGGCACATGCGGAAGCAGTAGGCCTGCACGCGATGGTCACCACTGCCTTTTTCTCCGGGAGGTTCGGTGCTGATTCTCGGTAGCACTCCACTGGATGGATCATTCGGGATGACGTAAGGACTGATCGGTTTTTTCACTGCCTGGAAATGGTGACGATGATGATCAATTCCGGTTTGAACTCCATTCCAGGATTCTCCAAACTCTTCATTTGCTTCACGACCAACATGGTAGTCGATCCCGGCAGTGGCCAGGAGATCACCTTCGTAGGTGGTATCCATAAATATTTTCCCCGGATAGGTATTTCCGCTCAAAGTCGTAATAGACACAATTTTGCCATTCTTCATTTCGACTCCGTTTTCGCGATCGAGCCATTCATCGCGATGGACCACTAAATCAAACTCCTGCACATATTCTTCGAACACGGCGCGGGCAATCGACGGCTCGAAAATCCACATGGTTTTCTGATCTCCATCGATTGCAGCAGTCCCCTGTCCTTTTCCCCCGTATTCGCTTTGGTTTTGCCACTTCCAGTTTTCCGGCTTCTGATACTGTTTATAAATCCGGTGATAGAAATCCCGCGAGAGCCCTCCAATTACGCTTT
Organism: Verrucomicrobiales bacterium; assembly: GCA_029213025.1. Lineage (GTDB taxonomy): Bacteria > Verrucomicrobiota > Verrucomicrobiia > Verrucomicrobiales > DEV007 > Arctic95D-9. Next base: position 27,728 of record JARGOZ010000085.1, on the reverse strand, counting down.
TATTTCCGGTATCCGTCCAGCCCAGTCCGCCGCTGGAAAGGCCGCCAGGAATCGTATCGGGACTGACAATAACGACCGATTTGCCCAGTTTTTTAGCCTGAACGGCAGCGATGACCGCCGCACAAGTGCCGCCGTAGATCACGATGTCGTTTGCGGGGTGAGTTTCTGCACGGCCAAATTGGCTCCCGATCAGGGATAAGGCCGCAACGATAGTAGTTAGAAATTGAGTTTTCATAGTAATTGCTCGCTTATAAATGTTGCCCGGCTGTGAAATTCGACATTTTTCCGGGAATTTTTTTCATTCATTATGTCCAAATCGACAAGGGCGCGACATACTTAAATTGGAAATCATGGTCACAGAAGAACAATTCATCGGACTTTTCGTCAGGCACGAAGCTGAATTGAAAGCATTTGCGCTCACGTTGATGCTTCAACCGGCGGAGGCGGACGACCTTATGCAGGAGGCGTGCATAGCGATGTGGCGAAAAATTGATACCCTGGAAAACGAAAAAGCCTATCGCAGTTGGGCTTATTCCTACCTGCGTTTGACCGCACTGAACCGTCGCAGGAAGCAGCATAGAAGCCCGCTGGTATTCTCCGATCAAATGATAGAATTAATGGCAACGGAAGCTGCCGGGGAATCCGATCTGGCCGCCGCTGAACTTGAGTCGCTGGCAGGCTGTTTGGAGCAACTCGAAGCCGGCCCCCGGGAATTAATCTCCGCCTACTACGCCTCCCGGGAAATGACTGTTGCCGAGCTGAGTTCCAAACTGGGCAGGCCGGCCGCGGGAATCTACAAAGCTCTGGAGAGAACCAGAAATGCGCTTCGAATTTGTATCGAAGGTGGTCTGAAAGCTTCAGGTTTCTAATCATGAACGACTTTGATGCCAAACTGGATGAGCTGATTGACCGACTGCGATCATGCGAATCGTCGAAGGAAGAGATCGCGGAAATGGAAACTCTGCTGGCAAATGATCCCGTGCTTCGCAAACGCTTTCGATCCAGAATGCGCCTGGAGTCCTATTTACTGAGTGCCTTTCAATCGCACCAGGAGGAAACGCTTCCTTTCGAAACGGAACCTGCCACCTGGACTCCGCCCCGCCTTCTCATCACTGCGACGGCAGTTATAGCAGCTTGCCTGTTACTAACAGGTTTGGTCACTTTTCTATTTCTCAATCCGACCCGACCGGTCGCAGTGATTGAAAGCGAAAGTGACGCCGCCTGGGAGGGCTCTATGAATATTACAGGTGGATCAAAGCTGGGTCCAGGTATGCTGCGACTACAGGCCGGGATTGCCAATATTCGTTTCAAATCCGGAGCCCTGGTGATGCTTGAAGCTCCGGCTGCTCTACATATTCAATCAGCAATGAAAAGCGAGCTTCTATCCGGCAAGGCGCTGGTGGAAGCTCCGGAGTCGGCTCACGGTTTTGTGGTTGTTACACCCCATGGCTACGTGACAGACCTGGGCACGAGATTCAGTGTATCCGTCGATGAGTCGGAATCTACCTGCGAGGTTCTCGACGGCGAAATTTCTCTACATCATGTGGAGACTGGAAACGTTGAACATCTACATGATCAACAGGCGTCGACATTGAGCGATAAAGGTATCAATAAACTCGACCTGCTACCCAGCGCAAACATTCGCCCTCCGGAAGTCAAAACAATCCTTTTGGGTACCAAAGGAATTGAGACCTCGATAGTCAGGAGTAATCAACGCGAGCGGTTCCTCCATCCCGGCATGCTGATGGTTAAGCATTCCTACTCGTGGACCCATCAGATACCGGGCGAGGCTGACCGCAGGGCCATCTTTACGATTGGTCTTCCGGAGATATCACCCTCGCAGATCGCGAAAGCGAAGCTGCGGCTGAATCTTGTGCCCAGCGGCCTTGGCTTCGCTGCCTATTTGCCCGAAATGGTCCGGTTCTCGGTATACGGGATCTCTGACGAAGCAAAAGAAAACTGGGCAACCGAAGATCTACTTTGGGAAGATGCGCCTGGGCTGGACTCCTCAGAGGTAACTCTATTGGGAACATTTGAAATTTCGCGCGGCAAACAAAGGGGCGCTATCGTTTTCAGCAGCAATGAGCTTACCGAATTTGTGAAAAGTGACACCAGTAGAAAGGTTAGTTTCATCATCACTAGAGAAACGAAAGGTATAAAAAATCACAGCCTGGTCCATGCCTTCGCCAGCAACCAGCACCACGAAGCAAACGGGCCCACACTCGAAATATTTCCCTTCGACTAAATACGTGTCGCGGACGCTTGTCTGCGTTTGCTGAATCTCACTTCATCTACGCCAAAAGAGATTTCACGATACCGGTGCTGTCGGCAAATCTCTCTGTGTCGACGCCGAAGAGTCTGGCTTGCGTGAGCCACAGGTTAGCGAGCGGGGTGCCCTCCGGCAGGTTGATATGCTGGCCGCCTTTGATATGCTTTGTTCCACCGGCCACGATGATGGGTAAATCGTTGTACTGGTGAGTGGAGCCGTCACCGAGGCCGGAACCGTAGGTGAAAATAGTGTTGTCGAGCAGCGATGAACCGTCAGCTTCCTGGATCGATTCCATTTTGTTGAGCAGATAGGCGAACTGTTGCATATGAAACAGATCCACTTTCAGCAGGTCCTCGATCATCTTTGTTTGGTTGTGGGACATCTTATGGTGGCTGCGTGGTGTGTCGAAAAGGCTTTCAAACAGGTAGGGCGTATCCCAGCGCTCCGGGCCGATCATAAAGGTAGTTACGTTGGTCAATCCGGCTTGCAGAGCAACTACCATCAGGTCACCCATAAGACGGATATATTCCCCGCGCGGGAGGTAGGTCTCCGGTGGTTCATCGAATGAAACCTGAGCGAGTTCAGCTTTCATTCTTTCGAGCCGTTCCATCTGCGTTTCTATAGTTCGAATCGAATCAAAATATTCGGAGAACTTCTGTTGATCACTATACCCGAGATCTTTCTTCATCGAACGGGCATCCTCCAGGACCAGATCGGTGATATCCCGGTATCGATTGATTTCGCTGGTAGAGAAAAGTCGCCGGTACATTTTTCGCGGGTCGCGGATCGAGGGCGCAAGGTGGCCGGTTCCATACCAGGATATGTTGTCGAAATAGATCGATTCTTTGTTGTCTTTGTGACTGTTGCAGCTGAATTCGAGAGTGCGAAAGGGTGTGTTTTTCCCGATTTGATCCGCTACTATATGATCAAGCGTCCGGTCGAGGGGCCAGGCCGATTGCTCGATTGTAAACGGCTCGGCACTGCTCAGGTAACAGGAGGCGCACTGGGCGTGGACGTCGGTGCCCTGTTGAAAAGTCCGGTCCATTCCGGTCACCAGCGATACTTTGTGTTTCATCCCTTCGAGCGGTGTCATCGTCGGGGTGAGATTTTCCAGCGGGGAAACACTGAAGTTGGGATTCTGTTTGCCCAACGATTTCATGACATTTCCGAGGTTGCCTTTCGGGATCACATCGTCCGATTCACCGGGGAAAAAGCCGCGCCTTACTACACCAATCGGCACGTAGAAGTGGGCCATTCGTTGCGCGACCGTGTTTGCCGGGGCCGCCGAAGCGATACTCTCCATCCAGGGCAGGGCCAGAGCCGAGCCGCCGATACCGCGCAGGAATGATCTTCGTGATGTGGATTTCATGATTTGTGAATAGAGTTTAGTTCGCCAGTGCGGGTTTTGAAGAGGATTTCGGATTCGTTTTGTGGAGAAAGGGTTCGCTGAGGATCAACTCCATCATCAGGGTCTGGATTCTATAGTTGTCCTGAGCTGTGGCTTCGGCGATCCGATCGAGGGCGGGTTGATCCGCCGGACCGAGCTTCCGCCCGAGGGCAAACGAAAGCAGGTGACCGGCGAAGCCGCGGGTAAACCGGTCTTTTTCCGAGAGGATGGCATCTTTGAACTCCACTACATCGGCAAAGTCATGCTTTCGAAACAGTGTGCCGGGCATATCCACATCCCGACCGTTTTCGTATTTCTCCCGCCAGTTTCCGACCGGGCCAAAATTTTCGAGGGCAAAACCGAGCGGGTCGATTTGTTCATGGCAGCCCCGGCAATCGGCCCGTTCCCGATGCATAGAAAGGCGTTCCCGCAGGGTGAGATGTTCTTCACCGGCTGAAGGCTTTTCTCCCAGGGGCGGAACATCGGCAGGAGGCGGTTCCGGTGGGTTGTTGAATATTACTCCGGCCAGCCAGGCGCCGCGGGTAATCGGTTGGGTTCGCTCCGGTCCGGAGGTCATCGTCATCACGGCGGCATTGGTGATCACGCCGCCAAACCGGCGGTCGGTGACGGGGAGGCGCTGGAATCCGAGAACGGTGACAGCCGATCCGCCGCCCTGCCTTTTCTTTGCTTTTCGGTTGGGGCCTTTTGCCGGTGGAGGCAATGTTTCTCCATACGCTTTCCGTAGTAGATCGGATCGATAGGTGAAGTCTGAATCAATCAGTTGTATCAGGGGTAGGTTTTCGATCAAAACAGTTTCGAACAGCAGGAGCGGTTCGATCATCATATGCATACTTTGCCGGTATTTGGAAAAATAGAAATCAGGGAAATGTTCTCTACTCGGAGTGGAGGAGATAATTCTTTCGAGTTGAAGCCACTGGGCAGGGAAAGCATCGCAAAACCGTTTCAATTTTTCATCGCGGATCATCCTGTTGAACTGTGAGGTCAGGACAGACGGATTCCGCAACTCGCCTCGCACGGCGAGCTCGATAAGTTCCCCGTCCGGAATACTTCCCCACAGAAAAAACGACAGCCGGGAGGCGAGATCGAAATTGGAGACAACTTCCGGGCCATCGGCTTCGGTTGATTCATCGTACAGGTAAAGAAACTTCGGCGAAGCAATTGCTGCCGCCGCGATCAATTTCATGACGTCTGTATAGGGAACATTTTCGCCCAGCTGCTCTTCTATATAGTTCGTGTAGCGGGATAACACCTGTTTCTCTACCGGGCGGCGAAAGGCACGGGTTAAAAAACGGTCCAGTCGTGTTGCGGTTTCGGCTTTTATATCGCCGGTTGGTTTTTGGAAAAACTCATTCCAGATTCCGACATTTTTCGCGGTGAAATCCGGGCTTTCCGTAATCGAGCGGCTCAGTTGCAAAAAGGATTCCATCAGCAGCGGCGAGAGCGACAGGTGATCACCCTGGTTGTCGTAACCGTGTTCCGCTCTCAGGTCCTGCGGAAACGGAGCCACCCCGGCGAGGCGCTTTTCGATGAGTTGGGATTTGCCGAGCGGACGGCTGCCGACCAGAACATAGTCCGCCATTTTTCCCGTTGCCGGTTGGAAGTAGTCTTTGTGCTCCCTCATCATTCTTTCGGGTAGAGTAAAGACGGCGCAGTTCAGCTGGAAGAGATCGGTCACGGCGTTGTGATACTGAAACCGGTTCATCCGGCGCACCGGTGCCTGGGTGAATTGCTTTTTACCAGTCAGAGATTGGTTGAGGATATTTTCCAATTCTGCGAGGAATTTCTTTCGCAGTTCGGGCTCGATTTGCAGCTCGTCTTCCGGTGGCATTTCCTCAAAGTCAATGACATCGATCAGGTCTGTGATGAGTCCGGGATCGTCAGTGAGATCGGCGAGGCTCCGCACTTCGAAAAGATTGACTTTCCCTTTCACTTTGTCGTTTTCCCCATGGCATTGGATACAATTTTGCCGGAGAACAGGAGCGATAACACGGTCGAAGACATCCTCGCACAGGGCTGTTTCTGAAAGCCGGGTAAAGAGGAGTAAAAAGAGGAGGGGTCTGATCGGCAACCAACTCATACCTCGCTACATTATCCGGATCGACCGGGAAAGCAGGTACCGTAATAAAGTTGTGAGGAAGCGGATCAGAGGGAATCGAACTCTGATAAAGTCCTTTCAAAACCGACTTTTTTCCGTATAAAATGCCCTTCAACTCCAAATTTCATAAAATCTACGATTAGCGGCGCGAATTCTCCGGCTCTTCGATGGCTATTGCTCATCGGGGTGGAATGCTTTGCGCTTATGATCGCCGGGACCGTTTCGGTTCGGGCTGAGACCATCGCCAAACAGGTTGGCAAGGTGGCTTTCACCTTCGATTGCGCCCAGTGGGGCGATGCCGGACTCGATCACATCCTTGCGGTGATGAAGAAGAGAAAAATCACCGGAACATTTTTTGTCACCGGCAAGTTTATCGAAACCAACAAAGAAGGCTTGCTCAAAATCACAGCTGCCGGGCACGAGGTGGCCAACCACAGTTACGAACACGACAAGAACAATTCCATCGGGGAATGTGACCGGGTGGCGCGTCTCTTCAAAGAGGCGACCGGTAAAGATATGTCGCGTTATTTCCGGGCCCCTTATCTCTATGAAGAAAAAATCAGCTGGCCCTATTATGCCCAAAAAGGGTGGCAGGAAGGCTATGTCAGTCTGATCACTTGCGATGCTCTGCCGGAATACAAAAGAATCAATGACCGGGTGTTTCTGAATAATTTCCGGCACTATGTAAAAAACGGATCGGAAGACCGTATTGCGATACATAAAACGATCTACAAGAAAGGACCCGGTCACATCAACGGGGCCGCAATCCTGATGCATATTGACGGTTATAGATATCACCTCCTCGAAGCGATGGTCGATATCGTGCAGCGAACCGGCTACCAGTGTGCCACCTTTTCGGAAGCCAGTGCCGCACGAAAAATCGGCGACTGGTTCCTCGATCCCCGCCGTGCCGAGGCTCCGGCCCTGCTTACGGATTCCGCCAGTCCTTCCCCAGGTGAAGCAGCTCCCGCCTTTATCAAATTGGCGGAAGCGAGACCGGATAAAGAGAAAATGGAGTCTGCACGAAAAGCTTTTCAGAGTGATTCAACGGAAGGTAATGAAACCTCTGCCGGGGAATTTTCCTTCACTTTTACCTGTCATAACTACAGCCGGGACGGGTTAGGCACTATTCTGGTAGTTCTGCGCCGGACGAAAACTCCGGCCACTTTCTATATATCGGAACAGTATTTTTACCAGGTTCCCGGTGCCGTGAAACAGATTCTGGAGCACGGTCATGAAATCGCCTACTATGCCAAAGACAAAGAGGGATTGCGCTCACTTTCGGATGCTCACAAGTTTGCCGGTTTGTTTAAGAAAGAAACCGGGGAGGAACTAACTCTGCTCTATCGTACCCCGGAAATACCTGAGGAAGAACGCGTGAGGAATAATTTCGCGATCACAGACTGGAACAATGGTTACTACAGTCTCGATGCGGCGGATACTGATGAAAAATGGGCGTCGGTTCTGGATGGTAGTTTTCTTGCCTATTTTAAGATCTATTTATCGATCGCGCCGGTTCACCGGGTTTCAATAATGAAAGTGCCCTTCTCCGGAACGGGGAATATCAATGGCGGCGTTGTAGCGATGCACCCGGCCGGCAACCGTTATCACCTTCTGCAACCGATGATCGAAAGTGTCCGGGAAAAAGGATATACGATCGTTCCGCAGTCGAGGTTAAAGTTGAAACGGCTTTAGTGTAGTAGCAAGCGACACGGCTTGCAAAGGTTCGTTCAACTCAACCGGTTGCGCAGATTGGAGCGTCCCTGTATCCGCAGTCGGAAGGTTCGATACAGGAAAACCGGGTTGCCAATGACGTAGCGGCGGAAAAGTCGACGCGGCTCCTGGGCGAGTCGCACCAGCCATTCGAGTCCGAGGCGACGCATGACCAGTGGAGCCCGCATTACGTGACCGGAGTAGAAATCAAACAGCCCGCCCACGGCCATGACCTGGGGAACTTCAATGCGGTGACCAAGTTGATCGATCCATGTTTCCTGAATCGGCACCCCTCTCGCCACGAGTAACACTTTGGCACCACTGGCGTTAATTTTCGCGATGACTTCATCGTCCTTTTCCGGGCCGAAATAGCCGTCGAGTGCGCAGACGATGTTGAGCCCGGGGTATCGCGATGTCATCCGGTCCGCGCAGCGTTGCACAATGTCCGGACGGGCACCGAGCAGGGCGATGGGAATTTTGCGCTGCGCCGCGATATCACAAAGCACAGGAAACAGGTCAGTTCCATTGATGTTATCTCTCAGTGCCTGGCCGGCCACGATAGAGGCGAGGGCAATGCCTACTCCGTCGGCGAATACACAGTCCGCCCGGGACAGAATTTTCCGGTAGGCCGGATTTTTCGCGGCAATGTTTACGCAGTGGGCATTTACAAAGAAGATATTTTCTCTGAGCCCCTTCTCGGACCGGTCCAGGATCGCTTCCGCCGCGCCACGGAGAGAAGTGTTCTTCACCCGGAATCCAAAAATATTGACTGTGGCTGGTGCGCCTCTCATGTTCGTAAAGCACACCCCGTGCGATACAGACTTCGTGGTTAGAATTTTCCGGGGCTTCCCGAATTTTCATACAAATTTGAAATTATTCAAACAATTTGGTCTAATAAATGCGTAAATTATCACTATTGCGAATGACTGTACCCTGTTGAATGCGGGACTGTACCCTGTTTAGTCGCAAATTATGAGAAACGCCGAACCTCTCCGGGACGGGATTGTCTGTCTTTTTGCAGCCGTTCGGCATAGCTCTGGTAGCGGGATGCCCGGGGTAGCTGTGCGGCTTCTGCTTCGTCACCGGAATCGATGTACAGAGTCGAGGTAAAGGGATCAAATTTTACCAGTTCTCCTTCGATCAATGAGCGGGAATCGATCTGCTCCCGGAGATGCTGCATCTTCTCGCGGCCAATTCGATATTTCACTTTCAGCGAATCGGTACCGTTTTTCATTTCCGGGAACCTACCGATAACGAATAACGCGATCCAACCGGAGTCGCGTCCGAAAAAACGATCCGATTCGCCGGGCGATATAGATTTAACGATGCCGTGCCAGCGAACTGTTTCGCCTTTGAAAAGAATATCGAACAACTTACCGGCTTCATACTTGCCGAGTTTCTCCGCGAACAGTTCTCCGGCGATCTCCCGAATGAGGGGCGTTTCCTCTGCAACAACCTCCGGCTCCCTGGCGGGCTGTGGCGCTTCCGCTGCGGCAGTGACTTGCGGCACAACCGGTTCGGGTTCGGTAGCAAAAACCTCCACTGGTTCATGGATCTCTACTTCTTCCGGCTCCTGTTCGTGCCATTCGGTTGGGACAGCGACATATTCTTTTTTGGCCGGCAGGGGAGGAGGGAGAAGTTTTTCCGGTTCCCCGACTTCGGCAGAAGTGTCTTTCTCCAGCTGAATTGCTGTATCTACCAAATGGTTAAGTATCGTCCTCGCTTCGGAAAGACTCATGATCTTTCGGGATAAAGAAACCTCCAGTTTTCGATTGGTAAGGCGAACTTTCTGATAGGTCGATTTGCGGATCAGGCTGAGGCAGCTGCGGCGCACCCATTCATCGGAAAGAAAGTGTTTTACCGCTTCAACATTTCGTCCTTTCACCACCACCGCACTGTCGAAAGCCTTATCGCCAACTTCGATGTCCTGACCTCCGACCATGGTAATGAAGTTCTGGGTGAATCCCTGCCTGCCAAGTTGGAAATCAACGGGTAACGTCCGTTTGTAATCGAGGTTGAAACCGGTGAAAGTCTGCGAGGAACTGCCGGAACCCTCGGAGTATACTTTTATGCGAACCGGATGCCCTTTGTAGCTGCCGGTCATGGAAGGGGCACCGGGACTGCCGAGATAGGCCAGGCCCAGTTCTTTCGCCATCATCCGCCATACCGTTTCCGTTCGCTGTTTGTCTTTGATATAGATAACCACTATGACCGCGACAACAACGATGATGAAGAATGTGTATTCCATGACAGGTGAGGAGTATCGCTCTGAAGCACGGGAATGCGAATTCCAAAAGGCCGGTATGTTTGTAACTTATTCTCTACACCGACCGGGTGATGCCGCCATCCACGCGTATATTCTGTCCGGTAATATAAGCCGCTCCGTCGGACAGGAGAAAGGCTGCCGTTTCTGCTATTTCATCGACAGTTCCGTAGCGTTGCATGGGGATTCTGGCTTTGAAATGCTCTTTTTCCGGTAGGCTGTCGATAAATCCGGGCAGGAGATTATTCATTCGAATTCCGTCGGCAGCGTATTGGTCCGAATACAGTTTCGTGAAAGAAGCCAGTCCGGCCCGGAATGCCGCCGAGGTGGGGAAAGCCGGGTCCGGTTCAAAAGCCGCAAACGATGATATATTTACGATAGCTCCACCGCCGCCGCTTTTCATCACGGGAGTCACGAGTCGGCAGATCCGGACCACGTTGAGAAAATACACATCCATGCCGAGGTGCCACTGTTCGTCGGTGAGTTCGAGCAATTCACCTTTGGGGCCATGACCGGCGCTGTTCACTACGGCATCGATTCGCCCGTATTTTTCCACGGCCGTGGAGACGAAACGCTGAAGATCTTCGACGACGAGATTTGAGCCGGTGACACCGGTTCCACCCAGCTCTTCGGCCAGTGCTTCACCTTTTCCGGACGAGGAGAGAATGGCAATTTTATAGTCGAGTTCTGCCAGATGTCTCGCGATGGCGGCTCCCATGCCGCTCCCGGCGGCGGTGATTAAGGCAACTTTTTGGTTCATACAGAAAGCCTTACCATCATTTTCCTCCGCGGTCGATATCCCCGTTTTCAGGTTGAAATTATCATAAATAAAATACTTTCTTGATAAAATGCGCATTTATAATAAATTCACCTCGTATGGGGGGTATGAATTTTTGAATTCCCTGGTTTCCACATGAACACAATCACCGAGCAAGAATCTGAAGATCTTTTCATTGGTCAGTATCGCTTTATGCGAAACGGGGATGAAGAACTGATAAAAATCCCTTCCGCAACCGGACTTCACGGTTATCTGGGGATTGATCCGGCGGAAAATATCTATTACCAAATTCGGCTGCTGCAGTCGGAAGACCCGGATGTTGAAATGGCGATGGCTGCTGTCTGGGAAACCGTCAACAGCCGCAATGACTCGATTTTGTTTCCGGAAATCGTCCATCAGGGAACCGAAGATGAGGTTCTTTTCTATATCAGTTCGATTCCCAACGGGGAGCCGGCTGAGCACTATATCGAACGGAGCACCCCGCTACCCGTCTCAGAAGCTTGTCGTCTCGTAGATAGATTTGCCGGTAGGCTCCGGTCACAAAAGAGCATTCCGGTGGAAGAATATGCCATTCCGCTCAATTCAGTTTGGTTGGACAGCAGAAGTTCCGGACCCCGCATCGTCCTCGGTGATATTGCTCCGGTGGCGACGTCCGGAGCCGAGGCGGCAAATGTGGAAATGTGTCTCGAATTGTTGAGTCGGCTTTCCGGGAATCCTTTTGAAACGGCATTCCGGGAACTTATCCGTTCTATCAAAGACGGCCCGGGAACTCTTTCCCATCTGGAGATCACTCTCGAGCGTTTCCTCAATGATCACCCTCCTGCGCCCGACTTCTGGACCGGGGAAAACCAGCCGCAACCTGTACTCGCGTCTCTGATCACAGATAGAGAAATCGTCGAAGAGATCGTGTTGTCGCCGGATACCGGTCCTGTTTATGTGAAGCCGAAAGGTTTCTTTCAAAAAATCAAATATATAGTCGGGGCGGCTATCCTCGCCTGTGGTGCCTGGATCGGTATATCGGTTGGGTCTATCGATGGGGAAGAGAGTCAAATCCTCACACTTCCCGCTCTGCCGAAGTCGCAAAAAGAGCCCGGAACCACGTTGATTCCAAGACTGGATGAGGGAATATCAAAAAGTGATTTTGGTCCGAAAAAAAGGATTCCTGTTCATTTTGTTCCGAAGGTCAATTTTATCGATTTTAAAAAGCCGTTTTCTCTGGTTTCGTCCATACTGCTACCGGAAGTGAAAGAGCCGGTTGCAGCGCATGTGCCCAATGAGATGCCGGAATTTCTCGAACTAAAGCCTCTGGCACTACTTCCTTCTGTAACGCCGCCGGGACCGACGAAAACAGTAGCAAAGCGTATGCCCGAATTTGCCAATGCGACAGGAACTACGCTGCCCCTGAGTGTCAACATGCCCGACAATGACGGTCTGCGGAAAAAAATCGAAAAAACGAAGCTGATTAAAATGGGCGGGCAGGGGATTGAATCATGGAACATCCGTGAAGAGGGTGAGAAGGTTTTCTATAGAGAAAACGCTACCAAAGAAGATCGCCAGACCGGTTTTTCCAGATTTCTCCGGGCTGCGGAAAAAGGCGATGCACGAGCTCAATATCTGGCCGGGAAATGCCTGGTTTACGGGGACGGGACGGTAAAAGATCCGGGACTGGGAGTGCAATATCTGGAACGGGCTGTGCAACAGGATCACGCAGAAGCAATGCATCTTCTGGGTGTCTGCCACACACAGAATTGGGGCGTTGCGTTTAATGACGCGAAAGCGACTGAATTGTTTCAGCGGGCTGTCAGTCACGATTCAGTGACTGCTTATTTTAATCTCGCTGCCCGTTACGCTCAAGGCAAAGGGGTGCCTCGCGATCCTGCCATAGCTGCCGACCTCTTCCAAACCGGAGCTGAACGGGGTAATCCGCAATGTATGTTGAGCTATGCGAGATGTATGGATACAGGTTTTGGCAGGAAGGAAAATCCGGACAAAGCAAAATACTGGATTAAACAGGCCGCGCAGGCGGGTAATGCCGATGCACTCCGCTGGTGTCTCCTGCGGAATATGGACTATATGAATTAAGCTTCGCCAGATGCGCCGGCTTGTGGATGGCGACAACTCTTTTTGATTCGATTGATCATCACGAGAGCCGTCCAAAATCTGATCTTTTTCTTTGTTGTGTCGTCCATCGTATTGGCTTCTGCCCGGCGGGCGTATGAACTGGAACAGGTTGTACTGTCGGATTCCGGGAGCCCGTTACCTAATCAGATTGCGATTTACCGATGTCGAGACCAATTGCACTCGTGTCGATCACTTCGATTTTCACGATATCAACCCTGCGCCCGTTCATTGATTCCACGGTGAATCGAATATTCTGTTCCTCTATCGCATCGCCCTTTTCCGGAACGCGGGTCAGGAAATACATGAACATGCCGGAGAGTGTGTTGGCTTCGACTTCTTCGCTGAATCGAATTTCCAGAGAACGCTCTATGTCGCTGAGCTGTGTCCAGCCGTCGGCTTCCCAGTAACCGTTCTTTTGAGTCAGGATTGTTCGGTCAGCAATTTGATCCAGTTCATCTGCTATTTCTCCAACGATTTCCTCCAGTAAGTCCTCCATCGTTACAACGCCGGCGAAGTCGCCATATTCGTCGATCACCACCGCCATATGTTTGCGGGAGTTTTTCATCGTCTCAAACAGTATGCCGATTTGTTGAAATTCGGGAACGACAAGCGGTTCGCGAACCAGATCCCGCAGGGTGTTGGCTTCGAGACCGTCTTTTCCGGACAGGGTTTTGCGGTAAATATCCTTGGCGAGGAGAATCCCGACCAGATTCTGATCGCCTCCATCAAGAACCGGAAACCGGGAATGTTCGATTTTTTTTAATGTCTCCAGTTGAGTCTCCCAGGGATCCTGTAAGTCGATATGAGCGACTTTCGCCCGGGGAACCATGATCTCTTCAGCAGTCCGGTTGTCGAACTCGAAGAGATTGTTTAGCATGGTCGCTTTGTCTGACTCGATATTGCCGTGTTTTTCGCTCTCCTCGATCAATCCCTGGATTTCTTCGCCCGACAGGATTTCTTCGTGGAATGCCTCTGCCACTCCAAGGAGGCGCAGAATCGCACCACTGGCTGCATTCAGGAGCCAGTTCAGAGGAAAAATGACGAGATAAAAGGCGCGCAGTGGATAGGCGATCCAAAGGGCTACCGGTTCCGGTTTCCGGATCGCTAACGTCTTGGGAACCTGTTCACCGACAACGATATGCAGTGATGAAAAGATGACAAAGCCGGCAAGAAAGGCGATGGAATGGACCGCTTTGTCCGGAAGTCCCAAAGGATGTAGCATCGGCTCCAGAATCGCTGCGACGGTAGGCTCTCCGACCCATCCCAGGCCGAGTGAAGCCATGGTGATGCCGAGTTGGCAGGCAGCAAGATGGGGTTCGAGATCTTTGTGAATGCGGCGGGTCAGGTTCGCTGTTCTGTTGCCTCCTTCTGCCAGTGCTTCAATCCGGAAGCTTTTCAGTTTAACGAGGGCAAACTCTGCCGCGACAAAGAAGGCATTGGCGACAAGAAGTAATACAGCAATCGTTAAGTTAATGAACATGTCCGGTGGATGGTAGCCGAATACGGCGTTTTGGAAAGATTCAAAGAGCCTTCCCCACTGAAACCTGTTTCCGCAGGTAACGACGCGGGCGCTGCTTTCGGACAGGCGGTAAAATGTTGTTCCCTATTGGGTTCGAAACCGGTTCAATCCCTCTTTGAGGACTGTGTCCAATTCCGCTTCGAGCGCCGCATTTACTCCTTTCAAGCCATCACACACCTGACGGGCCCATTCAAAATATTCGCGCTGCCTTTTAGTATCCCAGTCTTTCGGTGGATCGGTAAGTATAGAACGAAGGTTGCAGGTTTTGTCCGCCAGCTTGATCATTTTCGCTTCGTCGCTCTTCTTCGGTGCATTGACTATTTGAAGCCTCTTCCTCTCGGCTTTTTCCAGTGATTTGTCATCGGTGCATTCCATGACCAGGGAAGCGACAGTCTCGCCAAAATGATCGGCAATTTCCTCGCGGGTTGTTTGGGTATCCTCGACTGTGTCGTGGAGAAGGGCGGCAATCAGGATATCTTCATCCGTCACCTGGCCTACGGTAGCCAGGTGGTCAGCTACTTCGAGCGGGTGATTGATATACGGACTTCCCGCCACATTTTTTCTTTTCTGTGTACTATGTTTTTCCGCAGCAAACCGGGCGGCTTTCAGTAGGCTTTTCATGTATTGGATTGTGTAGGTAAAAGTTGCAGGGTGCGTTGATCCGGTTCTCCACCGTAATATTTTTCCAGCACATGGCCGAACTCAGGATACTCTGGCGCAACCTGCAGGAATAATGTGACGCAGGAGCGAAGTTTCAGGTCATCCGGATGTCCCATGATAGAGGTCGCTGATTTTCCCTCTACCGAAAGCACTGCCCGGCAGGCCTCGATCAGGCGCGGACCGAGAACCGGGTGCTCAATATAGGCCTTTGCCTCTTTGCTGTTGCGAATTGCGAATCGCTCCGCCGTGGAGCTGCTTCCGAGTCCGGTCAGCTGGGGGAAAATATACCAAATCCAGTGGCTTCGCTTAGTACCCTGTCGCAACTCTGCCACAGCCTGGTTATAACGGCCATGCTGGGCATCCAGGAAGCGCTGGAGATTGTGTGGATCGTCTTCATCCATAGGAACAGAATAAGACTGATTTTTCAAAAAGCGGCTTATAAATTTGTGGTCATTGAAGAATTCGATGACAAGGTCTTCATTGTGACAGCTACCTCGAGTTGATTCGGATCAATTCTACCAATGGCCAATTACGTATATATCGCTACAAGCCTGGATGGCTATATCGCAACTCCGGATGGAGGAGTGGAATGGCTCGATGAAATTCCGAATCCCGGCGGCGAAGACTTTGGTTTTGCCGATTTTATGGAGCGAGTGGATGCCCTGTTAATGGGCAGCGCCACTTTCGGCAAAGTCCTTTCCTTTGGACTGTGGCCCTACAAAAAGAAAGTTTTCGTGCTGAGCAATCGCCTCTCCGAAGTGCCTGAAGACCTCGAGGGAATGGCGGAAATCATAGCGGGAGAACCGGAGCAAGTGGTAAGGGATCTCAAAAACCGGGGTTTCGGGAATTTGTATGTCGACGGCGGGAAAGTGATTCAATCATTCCTCAAGGAAGATCTGATCGATGAGATGATTATTACTACGGTTCCCGTAATTTTAGGAAAGGGTATTCCACTCTTTGGGGAATTGGATCACGCTATCAGGTTCAACCACGTGGAGACGGAAGTTTTCAACGATTATCTGGTTAAGAGCCGATACGTGAGGCAGCGCGACGAGTGAAGGGGCGGCACGATTACATGGCCGGTCCGTCTTTTTTTCGAAGAAAGTTGTAACCTGGTCGAAAAAACCGTGAAGAACAGGGGGTGAAAGGCTTTTTCAGCCAAAGTACTGCACCCTGATCATGAATATAAAACGCTCTTCGACAGCCGCTCCGGAAATTCGACAACCTTTGCCAAATTCACCCGTAAACTTCAAAAAACTGTCGCTATGAGTGACCGGTGTTCTGAAAGCTGGAATCGGCTGGTGCGGGCTGATACGATTGCGGAAATTTTGATCCGGGCAATGGCCAGGGGGCACGCCGGGGGGATGACGCAGGGTGTCGCCCTGGCATCGGAGATCGCAGCCTTTTTGGAGGCCGATGGTTGGGTTGCTGCAACCATTACCGACGCAGAATTCAACTTTGTGGAATGTTTCAAGTTGTTTGCTTGTACTGATGGTTGTCCGGAGTTTGTCGCTGTGCCGGTGGATCCAATGGCTGTTGAGCTGGAGCCGGTTTTGGCGCGGATTAGTTCGCCGGAAAATTTACGATGCGATCTGAAATGTGAGGACGAGAGCTGTTTCGAAGCCCTGGTTTCGTCCGGGAACGGTTGCAGGAGTGAACTGATGTTTTTTCGCATGGGAAATCCGGAACCTTTTGATGAAAGCAAATCCACAACAGTCAAATTACTCCTCGAACGGCTTCCCTGGCTTCTGGCAGCGCTGACCGAACGGGGGCAAATTTCCCGGGATCTTCCGCCGCGTCTGGTTTACGTGTTTAAACTGCTGGTTCAGGGGCTTGATCGAAAATCGATCGCGGAACATCTCGATCTTTCTATCCACACGGTGGGGGACTACACCAAAGAAATCTACAGGCATTATGAGGTTCATTCCCAGACGGAACTGGTCTGTAAATTTCATGCCGCGTCCCCGCATATGTATGTATGAAGGAAATCATCCGATGGCGTCGTGCCAGCGCAGCCAGATCATCGGGATCACGGTGAACATCACAACGACAGCCAGCAGGATTCCCATTTTGATATAGTCAATAAACCGGTAACCGCCGGGCCCCATCACCAGAACATTGGCAGGGTGGGAAATCGGACTGGTAAAGCTGGCGGAAGCGGCCATGGCAATTGCCATCACGATCATCTCCGGCGGAATGCCGAAACTGCCGGATGCATCAATGCCTATCGAAGCCATGATCACGACGAGAGCCGCGGTCGGGACAATCGTCGTCGCCAGTGCCGTCATGACATAGAGGCCAATAATCATACCCCACGGCCCGAAAGGTTTTGCCGCAGTCGCCACGCCCTGAGCCAGCCACTGCGCGGCTCCGGTTTCATTCATGGCTGCCCCGAGTGGAATCATGCAGGCGATGAGAAATACCGATTTCCACTCGATAGCGCGGTAGGCATCTTCTATGGAAAGGCAGCGGCTCGCAATCATCAACGCTGAACCGGCTATCGAGGCAATCGCAATAGGGATATAGCCCGTCAGAACGATAGCAACGACCAGAAACATGATCACCCCGGAAATGACCGCTTTCGCCGTTGAGGGTCGCTCTTCAGTCGGAGGATGGGTTCGGGTCAAAAGGAGGAAATCCTCGTTACCGGCCAGTTTGTCGATTTTTTCGATGGGGCCGGAGATGAGAAGGGCGTCCCCGAATTCGAGGCTCATATTCCGCAGGTGGGAGCGATACAGTTTGCCCTGTCTCCAAATGGATTCGATCTGCAGGCCGTATCGGTTTCGAAAATTGAGATCTTTTAATGTCATCCCGGCCAGGGAACTCTGCGGGGAAAGAGTGGCTTCACACATCGCCCGGTTTGCCAGCAAACCGGGAGTGATGACTTTTTCCGGATCTGCCACCTCCAGTGCCTGGAGACCTTTGATCATCTCGATGCTTTTCCGGTTACCGTGGACGAGCAGTTTGTCGCCCTCTAGAATTCGCTCGTCTCCGGCCGGAAAGAGGATGGAGCCGGTCTTCCGCGCGATGCCCAGTATCCGGAGATGTAAATCCTCGGCGAGACCGGTGTCTTTCAGATGCAACCCGATAATATGGGAGCTTTCCGGGATCGCCATTTCGATGAGTGACTCGGAATCGGGATAGATGTCGGCGATGCTTTCTTCCGCGATGAGTTCGATGTCCTCAAAATCCCCCGAATCTTCGATGAGAGGAAGAGATTCCTTTCTCATTTCAATCTGGAGCCGGTCACCCGGTTTGAAGAGGTGGTTTGCCATATTGCCGCGTTTGATCCCGTCTTCGTCACGAATCGAGAGAATGTGGGCATCAAAGCGGCGGCGGAAGTCGGATTCCTTCACGGTCATTCCGTCAAACTGACCTTTTTCTTTTACTACGGCAGAAACGAGGACGAGTTTTTTGTAGGCGAGAATTTCGGCGATTTCCGTGCCACTCGCCATTTCGAAGGCCTGCCATTTGCGGAACTCCATAAAAGCTTCCACTTTTCCCCGGACCACCAGCCCGTCTCCTTTTTCAATGAGTGTTTCGCCGGTCACCGGGATTTCATTTCCCGACCGCTTGATCACGTCGACATGGACGCCGAGAATGGGTCCGAGATGGGTGTCCGCCAGGGTTTTTCCGACAAAAGGAGAGTCCTCTGTGATATTGAGCTGCACAAGGGTTTCGTCCAGCTGGTGGGCGTATTGAAAGCCCATCAAATCGTCGCTTTCATCGACAAACCCAAGCGGTAGTTTTCCGGGCAGGAGTTTCCTGCCGAAAAACGCAATAAACAATGTGCCCGCCAGCAGGGCAGGAACTCCGATGGGAGCAAACTCGAAGAATGAGAAAGGCTTGTATCCGGCTTCCTGAAGGGCATTGGAGGCCACCAGGTTGGGAGGCGTTCCAATCAGAGTTGTTAAGCCGCCGAGCAAAGAGGAGTAGGCCATCGGCATAAGAAGCCGGGAGGGCGGAGTTTTTGTCTTCCTCGCGATATCCATCACGACCGGTAACATCAGCGCCGCAACACCGATGTTGTTCATAAAAGCTGAGAGAATCCCGGTAGACAGCATGATCGTAATGATGATCCGTGGTTCGGTTTCTCCGGCGATTTTCAAAACCTGTCTGCCGATCATATCGGCAACTCCTGTGGCACTCAGTCCTGCGCTGAGGATGAACATGGCCCAAACGGTAACCACTGCCGGATTGCTGAATCCCTCGAGTGCCTCGCGGGGACTAACCAGTTTCGACATCCCCAGGACCGCCAGAACGAGGAGCGCGACGACATCCATCCGCAGTTTTTCTGTGATAAAGAGAACCAGCGCAACGGCGAGGATGGAGAGAACTGCGGCGATTTCCCAGGTCATTCAAAACGAAGTCTACGAATCGAAGCTTCTATTGGCGACAAAAAACGAATGGAGAACAGGGAAAAGAAAAAAGGCTCTTCCCGAAGGAAGAGCCTCTCTCTATGAACAATACAATCAATATGCAACAACAACGACAATAAAGTAGTCAAAAGTATCTACTTCGAAACCTGCCAGATTTCAACTACGCGGTTCGGGCTCCGATAGGTTTCTGAGAACCGGCTGGTCTGTCCAAAATAGACAGCCTCGACCCGGTCTTTGTTTTCCGGTTTGGCCGCGATCTGTTTGGCTACTTCAGAAGCGCGTTTTGAAGCGAGTCGCGCATTGGCAGCGGGATCACCGTCAACGGAAGCGTAGCCGACAACGAGAAGTTTCGCGTTTCCGGGAGCTTTCAGACCGGCGAGTGCTTTTATGTCTTCATCTGACACTGAGGCACTACCGGAATCAAATTTTACTCTTCTGAGGTTTTTGGCTTTACCCTCTTTGGTGATTGTTTGATAAGCAGCCTGTTTCGATTCCTCGTTTTCTTTGATGTCTCTGAGACTGGCGAACAACGGAATCACCTGGTTGTCTAATTTCGCCGGGTCGTTAACAAGATAGGGCAGGTTCAGGTCTTCGGCGGCTACAGCGGGTTTCAATTTGGCTGCCAGGTCGTGTTTCATTTTTGCGCTGGATGCCGCCGCTTTTTGCACCTTTTGAACGGCTGCGTCCCCGGGGCTCATCGCTTTGGCCGGAGTCTTTTTCAGTTTGGCGATCTGATCGGATAGAGCCTTGTTTTCTGTAGTAAGCTTGCGGATTCGTTCGCTATACTTTTTCTCCATTTCCCCGGCGGATTCTCTGAGGCTTGTTACCGCTTTTGACAGATCTTTGTTTTTCGAACTCAGCGCTTTAATTTTCGCCGTAGTTTCGGAACTCATTTTACCGCCCTCTTTTTTGAGTTGCTCCAGTTCCTCTCTCAGTTTTTTAATCATGCTGCTCGAGTCGGTGCTCATCTTCGAAGCGGCTTCCGTGAGTTTTTCGACTTCTTCCCGCAGGTCTTTATTCTCTGTGGTGAGTTTGTTGATTTGAGCCGAGTTGTCGTCTTTCAATTTTGTCGAACTCATCTTGAGGCTCGCGATCTGATCTGCGAGTCCTTTGCTCTTTCTGGTGAATTCGTTGGCCTTTGCCGCCGAGGCTGCGGTCATCTTAGCGGCAGCAGCCTTCAGTTCTGTGATTTCTTCATTCAGCGCTTTGTTGTCTTCGGTCAGCTTTTTGATCTGTCCGGACGATGCGGTAGACATTTTACCGGCTTCCGCCTTCAACTTGGAAATTTGATCGCTGATAGCTTTCTTTTCCTCTGTCAGTTTTTTGATTTGAGCCGCGGCGTCAGCTTTCGCTTTTGCTTCGGCCTGTTTCAAATTAGCCACCTGTGCTTTCAATTCCGTCTTTTCGGCTTCGAGAGTTTTGATCTTGTCACCGGTCTGTAACGACATCGTTTTGGTTTCCGATTTCAGTCGGGTTATTTCATCGCTGAGTGCCTTGTTGTCGGCCGTCAGTTTTCTGATTCGCTCTGAAGCATCCCTACTGATTTTCGAAGCGGCCGCTTGTAATTTCTCTACTTCGCTGCTGGAGGCCGTCATCCGGCTGTCCGCAGCTTCGACTTTGGATTGCAAAGTCTGGACAGTGTTATTGAGTGTAATTTTCTCTTTACCGAGATTTTCCAGTTTTGCTTCAAGATCATCGACCCGGGACTTTAATTTACTGTTACTTGAGGTTGCCTGCTGCAAATCACTTTTGATGGTGGTGGATGTAGCCTGAGCCGCGGCGGCTTTCGCTGCGGCAGCGGCAAGCTTTTTGGTTAAGTCGCCGATCTTGTTCTGCGAATCGGCCAACTGATTTTTGACCACAGCCTGCTCTTTCACCGTTGAAGAGAGTTCGCCTTTTTCTTTCAACTCAGCATCAAGTTTGGTTTGCAGAGATTTACTGGTTTTCTGCGCTTCTTCCAGATTCTGCTGAAGAACCTTTACCTTCTCCTCGAGTGCTGACTTCTCCTTTACCGCGTCTTCCAACTCTTTGGCCGTTTCGTCCTGCTTCAATTTGATAG
The DNA here is from genome assembly GCA_029213025.1 of Verrucomicrobiales bacterium. Lineage (GTDB taxonomy): Bacteria > Verrucomicrobiota > Verrucomicrobiia > Verrucomicrobiales > DEV007 > Arctic95D-9. Next base: position 6,464 of record JARGOZ010000085.1, on the reverse strand, counting down.
TTTCAGAATCCTGCTGCAATTTTTTGAGTTGCGATTCTGTGGCATACCGGTCGATCTTAGCCTGCTGCAGATCTTCGTTAATTTCGGTGAGATCGTCGGAGATTAGGTCTTCGTCAATTTTCGTGACGACAATTTTATCTTCCGTCGGGGCCGGTAGAGTTACATCACCGGCTTCATTCTCTTCGACGACTTCCGGAACGACAACCGTTTCAGCCGGTAGAACATTTTGTGCCACGATTGGAGTATTGGAGTCAACTACCCGGTCTCTTCCGGCACAACCCCGTCCCATATTCAGCCACCCGAACATGAGCAGCAGTCCCAAACCTAACAGCACGCTGAACACGGTGGCTGCGATTTCGTCTTTCTTATTATCGTTATCGTCCATTATTTAGAGAAGTATTAGAAGTGAATTCGGATGGATTACCTGATGGTTGTGATTTTTATAAACCGAGGGCCGAAAAAAATCGACAGCAAACAGTTGTTCACCCCGACGGATGGGCAATTTCCAAACGAAAGCGAGAATAGATGGATGTCGGTTTGTTAACCTTTCACCAGATAGCGAAAGGCGGCAGCTCCGATGAGGAGAAAAACGACGGCTATAACGATTCCAAGGAAAATGGCCATAGTTCAAATTCTATAGCTTTCCCGAAATAATTCCAGTGCGAATATAGTGAAAAATTACTGTTTTTTATGTTTTTTAGTAAAGATAGCAATAAATAGAGAGTGATTATCTGGAATTGTTTACTATTTACCTATACGAAAAACGGTTTCCGGAGCTTCCCGGTTAATAATCGCAACCTTCCCGCCAGTAGGGCAGAGGTAGTTTTTTCGCCACCGATTCTTTACAGCGCTTCCACCTTCCACGGTTTTCCAGCCATTCAGTGGTCAGCTCAATTGACCGGTTGCGGTCTTGCTCGAATTTTTGAATCATAAGCGACGCGAATTCTTCGGAGTGGACGATGATGTTCGCTTCTTCGTTGAGCCGAAAGGAAAGGAGATCGAAATTGATTGATCCTACTGTAGTTAGCCAGTCGTCTATGATAGTCAGTTTGGCGTGGCACATGGTAGGTTGATAAAGGTGGATTTTCACTCCGCAGTTGTGTAGGTCCGACCAGCATGCTCTTGACCGGCTTTGTGCCAGCCAGGAGTCTTTATGTGGTCCGGGCACTACGAGTTCCACCTCGACGCCCCTCTCTGCGGTTCTTCGGAATAGATTGATCATTCGTCGGTCCGGTATCAGATAGGCGCTAATGATGCGGACCCGTTCTTTGGCGCTGTCCATCATGAGTTCATAAATTTCACCGGCCTCAGATTCGGAATCTGTCGGCGAGCTGAGGAGCGGCAATACCCGGATGTCTTCTTTTACTCCGGAGTTTTCTTCCGGTATATCGATAAAGTCTTCGGCAGCGGGTTGAAAGGAAGTCAACGGAGCGGGTTTTGAGCCGTCTCTCATCCGGGTCCACGGGGAGCGCCAGTTGTCCCAGAATGCGCGGGTCAGAGCCGCGACGCACGGACCCTCAATTCGAAAATGAAAATCATGTCGCTCGCCGGGGTGTCTCGCATTTCCCTTCCAGTCATCGGCAATTCCGACACCCCCAACGAATCCTGCTTCGCTATCGCACACCAGGATTTTCCGGTGGGTGCGATGTTGATAGCGCCACGGATGCTGGAAGGAGAACGGATTGTATTTAGCGAGGACGACACCGGCCTCAGCCATCATATCCAGTAATCCCCGGCTGGTTCTCATACTTCCGAAAGCATCGAGCAGCACATGGCACCGGACTCCGTTACGGGCTTTGCGGGCAAGCAACTTCGCAAACTCCTCGGCAATATCCCCTTCCCAATATACATAGGTGAGGAAAATGATGGAATCCCGGGCGTTTTCGATTGCCTCAAGCATAGCCGGAAAAATTTCATCGCCGTTCTCGAGCACGACAATCCGATTGCCGGAGGACCATTTTGCTCCCGCCAGGAGGGCCAACTGAGGACAGATGGAATGTGCAGATTCGTTGAAAGACACTGGCGTGGTGGGGGTGGCGACAACCGGGGATGGATACAGAGTGGCGGACTCCGGGAGGGTGCGATTCACCGTGAGATGAGAATTTGATTCGGGTTGATTCGAAATTTCCATGCTTCGATTTCAGCTTTTCCCGTGCCACTGCCTAAAGCGGCTGAATGCCCGGTCTTGATTCCATAACTACAGATTTCGGGTGTGCGATATGCATAGTCCGCACCGGAATTCCCGCATTTTGCAATTGTCGATCACGCTTTGAGCCCGGTTTTCCGCTTTTTGACCGGGGCATAGTTTTTGCGCTGTTATAAGGAGCAACTAAACATAGCATTATGAACAAAAAATCCATTATTTTTCTTCTAACAATCAGTATTGCGGGTTTTACCTGCGCGCAGCAATCCGGACCCAATCCATTAGCAAAATCCAATAACGCCGTGATCACTTTGAGCGGGACTGTAGCCAACGCGGGGCCGGATTCCTTTGAACTCGATTACGGCGTGGGCCGTGTCCTCGTCGAAATAGATGATTACGACTGGTATCGGGAAGGTTATCAAATTCTCAACGGAGACTTCGTCACGGTGAATGGACGTATCGACCGGGATGCCGGTGAGGTTACGAAGATCGAGGCGGGGAGTGTCTATGTCAAAAGCCGGGATACCTTGTACTACGCAAGTTCGGCTGATGAGGAAGGTAGAGAAATCTGGTATCCCGAGTCTACTTTTCCTCAGGATGAGAGTGTTGCCAGCTTTGCCGGAACTGTCACCAAAGTGAGTCCCACTCACTTTATTCTGGATACCGACGGGATTCGGACCATCAAGGTGCACACCCGTGCCATGTCCCGGAAGCCGATAGTGAATCCTGGAGACCGCCTTATTGTGTCCGGCAAATTCGACTGGAATCTATTTTCGAAAGACGA
>JARGOZ010000085.1:0-3527 GCA_029213025.1 Verrucomicrobiales bacterium | reverse complement strand
GGAGGCTCGCTCGATCACTAAACTTGTGAGACATCGGTAGTAAAACTCAACCAACAAATTACTATGGAATTGAAATACGAAGTCCTAATCACGGAAATGGAAAGAACCGGGCCCGACATCATCCGGTTTCGCACGCAACGTCCAGTACCCTTCCCCGTCACACCGGGAAATGCTGTTTTAATCGGGATTCCCGGTTCATCATGTGAACCCGGCCCGTTTTCTCCGGTAGGTGGTCCTTTGGATCTGTATCTGGAATTTTTTATCAAGATATACCGTTCACACGATGGTTTGACTGAAGGACTGGAGCAGTGCAAAGCAGGGGACGCTCTGCAAATATCAGAGGCATTTGGATCAATCGAATACAAAGGGGCCGGGCATTTTCTGGCAGCCGGCACCGGTATTACTCCTTTTCTCGCGATTTTTCGCCAACTGGAAGCTCAGGGGAGTCTTGAGGGTAACAGGCTTTACTATACCGAAACCACCCGGGCTGAGGTCATACAGGAAAGGGAATTCCGGGAAATGCTCGGCGACAATGTTGAGATTATTCTGACGGAGGAAGGCGATGACAGACTGGACGGGGGCTATCTGAAAAAGAAAATAAGCGACCCGGCTGGTTCGAGATTCTATATCTGTGGACCTCCCGACTTTGTCGACGAGATGAAAGAGGCTGCCATGAACCTGGGAGCAACGGAGGATGCGATCATTATCGAAACCGAAGCATAACGAACCGGACTTCTCGCATCCCGCTTTATATACGGACCCTTCAGTTCACTGAACTGCAAGGGTCTTTTTGCATCCGGAGATTATACAATCTGCAAAGAGCCGTTTGCATTGTGCAATCGGAAATCTTCCGGTTTCTAACTGTGGAAGTCTGCATGCCGCATTCCACCGTCGATTCCGGCGCGGGCATGGTTTTTGCGCTTCATGAAAGTGCAATGATTACTAAAGAAACTTCAGAACAATACAATTCAGGTCCCGCAGTGACCGACTTCAATCACGAAAACGTGGAATCGGACAAAATACTGCCGGATAAGCGATCAGAAGCCCGCAAGGCCTTTGATGAGACAAAAAAGAAAGTAGCCAATCACGGTAATGAGATCGCCGGGAGAGCTAAAGAAAGTGCAACGGCCCAGGCTGATGAAGCAGTGCGAACCGCTTCCCAAAAAGTGAGGAACTTCGAGAAGGCAGCGCATGAAGCGATTGCCTCCCTTCAGGAAAACCAGTCGGAACATGTCGTCACCGGTGTTCGTTATTTCGCAGACCGTGTCGGCAATGTGGCCGAATACCTCGAAAGTAAAGATTCGAAGGAACTCGCCAGCGATGCCAGACAATTGGTGCGGGAAAACCCTGGCGCTGTTCTCGGTGGCCTCGCCGTCGCCGGCTTTTGCCTCGGCCGTTTCCTGAAGGCAACCACGAGGGATGCATAATTCATCCGAACCTACCTACATAAGAAAGGATCAGTATGACAATGAATCAGGAAAGAGTGGAGCCACCCACCGATCAAAACAGCGCGGACGTGAGAACTCTCGTATCGAGCTTAACAAAAGATGCGAGCCGATGGGTTCGCCAGGAAACCGCGCTGGTTAAGGCGGAGATTTCCGAGAAACTCAGCGATGTTCGCAGAAACGCGACACTTCTGATAGCAGGAGCCTTCACCATCTATGCGGGAGTAATTCTGCTCCTCATGGCCGCAGCGGGAGGAATTGCTTTGTTCCTCGCTTCACAGGGGCTCACCCCCGTGCAATCACTGCTCATCGGTTTGGCGGGAGTAGGAGTATTAACGACCACCACCGGATTGATCCTGTGCAAAAATTCGAAAGAAAACCTTTCGGTCGATGAACTCAAGCCGGAGCGGACCGTCGAAACTTTAAAAGAATCAAAAGAGTGGGCCGAATCAAAGGTTCACCAGTAGAAATTTATATAGAAAGAAAAATACAATGAATAGAATCGAAAAAGAACTAAATGAAGGATCGAACGGTAATCGCCGGTCGGCAGAACTGGAACAGGAAATTGAAGTGACCAAAAGTCGTCTCGATCAAACCGTCGACGAATTGGCGGGCAAACTGGATCCGCGGGAACACATGCACACCTTTATCGACTGGATGAAAGATCAGGTAGCTTCGGCAGATCCTGAAGTCATTAAAGACTATGGGAGCAAAGCGGCAGGATACGCGAAAGAAAATCCGGTTCCCTTTGCTCTTGGTGCATTGACGCTGGCTTCTCTTTTTATGCCGCGTCCGAAACTGTCAGGGAGAAGTTCCACCACTACGGGACGCAGCGAAGCGTTTATGACGCATCCCACTGCATCACCCTACGAGCAACGGGCGAGCGATTGGGAGGATACTCTCGGAACGGCTCAGCAGTCGGACTCGAAAGTCGATCAACTGAAAGATTCAGCCGGAGAGACATGGAATCAGATGAAAGATTCGATCGTAGAGCGCAAGGATCGCGTCGAAAACAGTGTATCCCGCGGCCTGTCCCGCACCGGCGAAACTGTCCAGAGCGCTGCTGAAACGGCCAGGGTTCGCGCGTCGGAAATAGCGGATCAGACAAAGGAGAGAGTTGAACGTGGCAAGGATGAGTATCCCGTATGCATGGGAGTCGGCGCTTTCGCCCTCGGCCTGCTCGCGGCGATCACCATGCCCCGGACCCGGAGAGAAAATGATCTGATGGGGGAAACTTCCGACCAAACGATCAATCAGGTCGTCCAGGGTGCGAAAGACAAGTTAAGAGATGAGGAACTGACTCTTGACCAGCTGCAGGAGAAGACGGATGCAGCCATCGAAGATGCGGCGGAGCGGGTGGAGGAAAAAATATCTTCGTAGTATCGTTCCTCGCAAACAACAACCAAACCATTGATGAGCAGGCCCGGTACCCAAGGGCCTGCTTTTTCTATAATGAATATCTACCAGAAATGTATCGATGCCGAATTGAATGCGGGGAATCTGTATGAAACCGCATTGGACAAATTTCGGGACGATCCACGGGCGCAGCTGCTTTGTGCCAATCTCGAAGTAATTAAAGAAGACCATCGCGCTGCGGTAGTCGATCTGTCCGCAATGATTACCGCCGATGACAGTACGCCCCGGGAATCGGAGCACATTTGGCAGGTTCTACAGGCCAATCTTCGGGATTCGGCCAATCTACAGGGAGAACGTTCCGCTGTATCTCTCCTGGCAAAAGCCGAATCGTACTGCCAAAGAGTTTTGCAAAAGCTGGAGGCTCGCGCTGATATACCGGAGCCGGTAAAGGACTTAGTGGCGGGGCGGCTACTGCCCTCCATCGATGCTCATACTTCGGTTCTTTCTCAGGCGGTCGTTCTCACAGAATAACGTAACTTTTTTCGCACAAAATCCCTGCCCACCGAAGTGGACAGGGATCTTTCGTGTTTTAGCTAATTTGCAGGGTTTTCTCTAGTAGCCGCAGGAAGGTGTGTAGTAGTTATACCCGCAAGTCGTAGTGTAATTGTAGTGAACAACACCATAGATAGGTTTTGAGCCTTTGCTCCAAAACTTATCGGGTGTTGG
>JARGOZ010000084.1 GCA_029213025.1 Verrucomicrobiales bacterium | reverse complement strand
TACAATGAAAATACTTAGAAAAAACTACTTGAATTATTCTGATACTCTGTCCCCAGGCGGCTTACTCCTCCCCTGGCGGCTTCCTCCCCAGGCGGCTTTAAATAAAGAGTAGCAGCAACCCGGCGGTCAGGCAGCTAAAAAAGAAGGCGGCTTCTAGCTGTTTCGTTTCCAATAATCAGGGTGGCGATTTTGGTGTACCAGCGACACGATCCAGATATATTCACTCTGGATCGTGTAAATCAGCGTGTAAGGGAATGATTCCAGGCGCATTTTTCTAAAGCCTCGTTCGAACTCCCTCGGAGTTTCAGGGTCACGTAAAATCGTGCCTGTCGCCTCTTCGATTTCATTAACGAAGCGATACGCTTTTTCAGGATCATCAGCGCTAAACACGCAAGCAAGCTTGCGCATCTCAACCAACGGCGCGGGTTCCCATTCCAGGATCATGCACTTTTCGTCTTATCGATGATCGATCGGAGATCAGCCATTGCTTCCTCGTGCGGGATACCTTTGTTCGTGCCGTCTTTCAAACCCTGAACGCGACGATTGAGTTCGTCTCTAAATTCGTCGCTGATTGGTTCCTTGTCATTTTCGAGGCTCGCATGCATCGCTTGTAACCGCTGGAACTGATCCCACGGAATGATAGCAGCCGTAGGCTGTCCATCTTCGTCAGTCACAATTTGATGCTCGATTGTCATGGTTTCAGTGTAACTCATCGTTTCTTTTCGTTCCAGTGCCATTTTGCGAGGTGGAACGCACTGCCGCACGGCCAGGGGCATCGTCCTGAAAGTGGCCGTATCAAGCGAGGCACGGAAGAGCGGTTTCGGAAATGAGCTGACGAAATCAAATCCGTAAATGGGTGACCGCGGCACCCAATCGGTGATATGTTGGGAGTTCGAATGTGATTCCTTCCGTTGCACTCTATTGACCCATTCGCTATACTCAGCCACTAGATTAAGAAATGCCACCGTTTCTACCGCCTGCTCATCTGATTGTTGCTGAGTCTGATCATTGGATAATCAATCACAGAATAGATTCTTCACTGCCGGGTTACTTCATGGTGGGATCTCGATCAGAGACCAATTCACTCGCTGACCTTCCAGAGGTTGCCCTGCATGAACTTGGTATTCACCTCTCCAGGTTGCAGCGGATTCTTACCGGGCTTTTTGATCCACCGCATTTCTACGTTGGGCGATACGGCCACACGACCGGGCATTCGATCCACTTTCATGTGATCCCGGTTTACGACTGGGTGGCAGATGCGTTTGCCGGCGATGATCGCTATCGCATTCTGCACGGGTTTTACACACCGGGCGACTATGATGATGGATCGGATGCGCCGTTTGATGGTGCTGAGATGACTCTTTATATTTGGCGGGAATTTTGCGAGAGTCGTACTCCGCCCGAAATTGCAGGCCCATCTGTTGAGGAAGTCATCGAGTTGGTGAGGAACAAGCTGAGGGACTGACGTGGCACATTTCAAAGATTCCCTGTAGAAATGCATCTCTATCTCTCATCGTATCTCACCGGCGATCAGGTCCACAGGCTCTCGCAGCTCGCCGGGGGGAAGACGGCTCTGCTGGTATCCAATGCACTTGATTTCTCGAATGATTCCGAGCGTCTCAGGTGTGCAGGGGAGCGAGAGATTGCCAGGCTGGCTGATACTGGAATTCCCGCAGAGAGCCTCGACCTTCGGGACTATTTTGATTCCCGCGACATCCTTGCTGAAAAAGTCTCTGCGGCAGGTATGCTGTGGGTGGTCGGAGGCAACACTTTCCTGCTGCGCAAGGCGATGTATCTCAGCGGCCTTGACCAATTGATCCAAAGCAAGCTTGACGACATGGATTTCCTCTACGGCGGTTACAGCGCCGGTATTTGTGTTCTTTCCCCGTCGTTGAGAGGTATCCATCTAGCGGATGAGCCGGAAGCTCAGTCTTATGGATATGAGCACCCCGCAATATGGGAAGGACTTGGCATCATTGACTACTATATTGTGCCTCACTACAGGTGTGATCACTTCGAGTCGGATCATATGGAAGCTGTGGTGGATTACTATCTTGAGAACGACCTTCCCTATCGGGCGATTTCAGATGGTGAAGTTATACTTGATAAAACTCATAGTTGAAAACAGGCAGAGTTCGCTTCCTGCCCGCGCTGTCCTTTTTCCGGGGTGTAGGTTTAATGTGGATGCGACCGTGAGGGAGTATTGTTTCATCGGTCCGGTGCACCGGGGTAGATTAGTACCTGGCACTGACTCGCATGCCTGCTTTTCTATGCCAGAATCTCGCGGATCAAGTGGCCATGTACATCGGTGAGTCGTCGGTCGAGACCGTTGTGATACCAGCTGAGTTGGTTGTAGTCGAGTCCCAATAGGTGCAGGACGGTTGAGTAAAACTCCCAGATAGTTGTCGGGTTCTGTTCGGCTCTGCGGCCGAAATCGTCGGTTGCTCCGTAGCTGGTGCCGCCTTTGACTCCAGCACCCATCATCCACAGGGTGAAGCCGTCGGGATTGTGGTCACGGCCTGCTGTTCCGTCCTGCCGGGTTGGCATTCGGCCGAATTCGGTAGTCCAGAGAATCAGGGTGTCTTCCATGAGGCCGCGCTGTTTCAGATCGGTGAGGAGCGCTGCGGTGGGTTGGTCGAAAACAGGGCAATGTCTTTCATAGTCGGGTTTTAATGTCTTGTGCGCATCCCAGTTGAGAAGTCCGTCGACTCCGCTGGCCCGCGATGAGCAATAGAGATTGACATAGCGAACGCCCCGTTCCAAAAGACGACGGGCCAGGATACAATTTTCGGCATAAGCACTCTTTAGCGAGTTGGAGGAATCGGTTCCGTATAGTTTGTGAATGTGCTGCGGTTCGCTTTTGAAGTCACTTACTTCCGGGGCTGACAACTGCATTCTTGCTGCCAATTCGTACGCACTCATGCGGGCCTGGAGCTCTGTTTCCGCAGGACGTTTTCCAGCGTGCCGCTGATTGAGAAAACCGAGCAGGTCACGCGTAGTTTTCTCCTCACTTTCGCTGACTGAGTTCGGCGTGGAAAGATTTCGGATCGGCTGATGCGCTGCCATTACGATGGCCTGGTGCCGGGCGGGCAGGAAGCCGTTGCTCCAGTTGGCTTTTCCGTTTGGGGGTTCGCCGCGGATGTCGGGGATTGCTACGTAAGTAGGTAAATTATCAGTCATGCTGCCGAGTGCGTAACTGGTCCATGCGCCGGCACTGGGAAAGCCTTCGGTGGGGTGACCGGTATTGACGAAGACGCAGCCTGGACCATGGGTGTTGGTCTTTGAATGCATGCCGTGAAAGAAGGCGATGTCGTCGATATGCTGAGCCATATAGGGAAGCATCGAGGAAATCATTTTGCCACTTTGGCCGGCCGGAACAAACGGCCAGGGGGATTTCATAAGCGGGCCGTTTTTGCCCTGGAAACTGACCATGTTCTCTTCGCCGGGAAGAGGCTGGCCATGCATCTTTTCCAGCATCGGTTTGTGCTCCCACAGGTCCATGTGAGAAGCGGCTCCGGGGCAGAAGATCTGTAAGACGCGTTTTGCTTTAGCGGGAAAATGCGGAGCGGAACCGGTGACCGATTCTTTCGCCAGCAGCTGTTGCAGACTGATGCCCACTAAACCGGTAGTGACATTGCCGAGAAACCGGCGACGACTGAAATCAGGAAAGGGATTCATAAGCTCAGTTTTTCTATGGTTGGAATCAGAGTGTTACTATAAAATCGACCGATTGATTCGTGTTCAGTTGAGATTGTATGAATTTCTGCGAGAGGAAAGCAATCTGAAAGCGTAGCGTCCGCCATGGAGAGACCACTGAGAAAAATATGATTGTCTGCGTAATCCAGCAGATACTTGCATTCGTTGATGAATTGGCGGGGAGTCATTCTTTTTCCGATAACCCTGGTGCCTCCTGAGTAATGGCACTTAACTGCCAGCACCATCATTTTTACATGGCGGATATCCTGACGGTTTTCCTGCTCAATCCCGGCTGCATTGTGGCATTTGGAAATTAGGAGAGACACTGGATCAATAACTTCAATTTCACCGACAATAAGAGCTCGCTTACGAATTTTATCTGTAGAAACCGGCCCGTAGACATATCGAAGCAATTCAAACATTAGCGATGGCTCGGACCGGGAGGTGAAGACTCCCATCACGGGGGTGAATAATTCTTTGAATCTCTGCAGTGTCCCATCCAGAACTTTCGGGATGAGGTAGAAATCTTCGTAAGTGCCGAATAAATCTACATCTTTTGATACGAAGGGCATGAATTCTTCAAGTAAAGGCTGATCCTTTCTAAAATGATTGGCCCAGAAGTTTACTGCCTGCCCGGCGACCAAAATAAAATCAATCCCAGCCTTTTTCAGTCGCACTAACTCCGGTAAATAGAGGGTCAGTGGCAGGCGTGGTTTATCAGCGTCCAAAGCTTTCGAAATAATTTTCGATTTCGGCATTTTCAGCCCAGCCTTCCGGGAAAATGGAGTTTTCCTGCTGTAATTGTTCGGCTGTGACCTCACCGCGTTGAAGCCTTTCAAAGTCTCGTGCTCTGGCTTCCGCCTTTTCCTGCAGTCTGGCTTCTACGGCTTCGTCATCAATGATGATTCGGTCATCCATCTCTGTTAAAGTATCATTCATTTGACGTATTTCAATCAAGGTAAATTAGTTCGCTGGAGTTTAAGATCGCCCGACACACTGCGCGCAGTCCGGCTTTTTGCAGCGCGCTTTCGAGTTGTTTTGATTCGTGGGCGTCCGGCTCCCGCTGGTAGGCGATCCGGTAGATTTCTTTGGCCTGGTGCTGCGGGTTTTGTCCGGTAATTCGGGCGGCGAATGCTTCGGCCATGTCGATGGTGAAGCTGTGGTTTAACATGGTGAGGGCCTGAAGGGGGGTAGTGGTCCGGGCGCGGCGCGGTGTCGAGAAGGCGCAGTCGGGTTGGTCGAATTCGGTCATCAAGTCGATAGTTGATGCTCTCGCGTTTTGATGGTACACCGCCCGCCGGTAGGTTTCCGGTCCGTGCTTGTCGAGCGGTTCGTAGGTGCAGACATTGTCCTGCATAAAATGATAGAGTTGAAACCCCGGTCCACCCATTGTTTTATCCAGTTTGCCGGAAACACTCAGAATGGTATCGCGAATTTCTTCGGCGGAAAGCCGGCGCGGCGGAAATCTCCACAACAGTCGGCTGTCGCCGTCGACCTGTGCTGCGTTTTCGCGAAAATCCGAACTCTGTTTATAGGTGTCGGAAAGCATGATGAGACGATGTATATCTTTTATTTTCCAGTTGTTGTCCCGCAGTTTGGCGGCGAGGAAATCAAGTAACTCCGGATGGGTCGGTCTGCCTCCCATATAGCCGAAGTCATTTGGTGTATCGACGATTCCGGTGGCAAAATGATAGTGCCACATACGGTTCGCCAGGACCCGAAGGGTTAGCGGGTTTTTCGAATCGGTTATCCATGCAGCGAGTTTTTGCCGGCGTTCCTGTTCGGGCGTAGTGGCTGGCAGTGAGTAATCGGGCATCACTTTTGCCAGGGTCGAAAGACTTGCCGGAACTACCGTTTCCCCTTTGCGTTGCGGACTGCCGCCTATGAATAGATGAAAGGGGCCTTTGGCATCTGCTGCGACTCTTTTACCCATCCATAGAGTCGGCAGGGGAGGGATCTGTGCGATCTTGCGGTTTACGGCAGCTGATTCAGCCGCCAGTTCCGTTCTTATCTTTTTCTCTGCTTCTGTTGTTTCCCGGATGAGAAGCCTTCGTTCGAGTTGAGTTTTTGCTCCCATACCTTTTCGGTAACCTCGAAGAGTTTTTCGAAGTGGCTGGCGGTCTCTGCCGTGGGCCACTTCTTGCCAGTTTTTTCCGTCTGTGGAAGTTTCGATGCGGTATTCAGCAGGAAAAGCAAATTTGTTATGGGTTGGCTGTTCTTCGCCTTTTGCACTGGAAAAAAGCACCCGGTTGATGACTACCGGTTTTACCAATTCAATAGTTAAAATGTCGTCAGTGGAAATAAAGCGGGCCCCGGTCTTTCCGTCGATGGCGAGGTGGGGACCGTAGGCTCCGGGGAAGTCTTCAATCTTGCGCGAATTGCCGCTGGCTTTCCCGCCGTTTCCGGCGAGAGCGACATTTGTCGGATTTGCCCCGGCGGACCAGATTTCGAATTCGTCGATGCGAAACGTTTTCGCGGCGGGATTCACATCCTGCGATTCACAGACAAGCCGGACAAACTTTGCCTGAACCGGTGCAAACCGCTCTTCGGTTCCCCGGCGGTCTACGGGTGGACGCACCCAGTCGGCCTCGTATTGGGCAAGCTTCGAGCGGGCCCGGGTGAGAATGGCCTGGTCGAGTGCCGTGCGTTCCTCGTCCAGCTCCGCTTTGCGGGCGGTTAGAGGTTTCAATGTCGCGGCTCTGGCTTCTTTTTCCTCCTGTGAAGCCCAGGGAACCGAACCGTGACGAACCCCGGCAAAGGTGGCGTAGAGGGCATAGTAATCCGCCTGGGCGATGGGGTCGAATTTGTGGTCGTGGCAGCGGGCGCATCCCAAAGTCATTCCGAGAAACGCTTCACCGGTAGCGTTGATGATCTCGTCCATCGTATTCGCCCGGATTTGGGCTGCCTGAGCCGCATCCTGATTGCCTACATCGTCATACGGACCGGCAACGAGAAAGGCACTACCGATTTCCACATCCGGTTTACCTTTTCCAAATACATCCCCGGCAAGATGTTCCCGGATAAATTGATCGAAAGGTTTGTCTTCATTTATCGAGCGAATTACATAGTCTCGAAACGGCCAAAGATCCCGGATCAGAACATTTCGTTCATACCCGTTACTTTCCCCGAAACGAACTACATCCAGCCAGTGGCGCCCCCAGCGTTCGCCATAGTGTTTTGATGCGAGGAGCCGGTCGAGTAACTTTTTGTAGGCATTGGGATCTTTGTCTGAAATAAACGCTTCAACCTCCTCCGGAGTCGGCGGCAGGCCGGTAAGATCGTAGGTGGCCCGCCGGATTAGAGTTCTCCGGTCGGTGGGAGGATTTTTTCGCAAACCTGCGGCGGACAATTTTTCCTCTATATATTCATCGATGGTATCCAGTTTCGGTTCGGTCAGCGGTTGGTAGGCCCACCAGGAGGTATCGGCTTTGGACGCCTCTTTCAAAACCAGCCCTTCGGGCCAGTGGGCACCTTGATCGATCCACCGGGCGAGGAGTTCCGCTTCCTCGTTGGTCAGCGGATCGCCCTCTTCCGGCATGTAGGGTTTTTCTCCGGGGTTGTCCGGTGTGGCCACCAGCCAGAGATCACTGGACCCGGCATCTCCGGGCACTACCAGGTCATGACCGGGGCCGAGGATATCCTCCCGGCTGGCCAGTGAAAGATCTCCTTTCTCGATATTGGGATTGTGACAGCCGAGGCACTTTTTCGACAGGACGGGTGCCACTTGTTTTTGAAAATCAACCAGTTCGGATGCATTCCCGGACGGAGAAAAAATCAGTAGCGAAAATGCCAGCAGGCAAAAATGAAGGTGGTTCGTCATTTCGAAATCAAATATTCCCCGCGACGCAGGGATAGTGAGGGGCGCAATCGGGGAAATTCCCGGGTTGTTGATTTTCCCGATCCGCATCGACTGTGGGCGGATGAAGCATCTTTTACTGTTTATTCCCCTGCTCGCAGTTGCGCTGACAGGAGGGGCGCAGGAAAATCAACGGCCTAACATTGTGCTTATCGTCGCTGACGACCTCGGCTACGGTGACCTCGGTTGCTATGGCAGCGAAATCAATCAAACGCCGCATATCAATGCTTTGGCGGCTGCCGGTGTACAGTTTACTGATTTTCATTCCTCCGGCCCGATGTGTACTCCCACGCGGGTTTCGATTCTGACTGGCCGGTATCAGCAGAGATACGGTGCTCAATTCGACGGGGCTCTTTCGGGAAAAACGCAACGGGACGAAGGACTACCGCATTCCGCAGTTACCATTGCCGAGGTGCTCGCTGATCACGGCTATGCGACCGCTTGCTTTGGCAAATGGCATCTCGGATACCAACCGCCCCTGTTGCCGCCCAACCAGGGATTTGATGAATTCCGCGGACTGGCATCCGGCGACGGGGATTTTCATACCCACATTGACCGCGGGGGAAGGGAGGACTGGTGGAAAGGAAATACCCTGGAACCCGATGCCGGATACACGACCGATATTCTGACTAACTACAGTATTGATTTCATCGAGCGGAAACGAAAATCAGAGCAGCCGTTTTTTCTCTATCTGCCTCATTTGGCGATTCACTTTCCGTGGCAGGGACCGGAAGATCCTCCGCACCGGCAGGCAGGTGTCGACTACGCAAATGACAAATGGGGCATTATTCCCGATCCCGGGAATGTTTCTCCCCATGTCAAAGCGATGGTCGAATCGCTCGACAGAAGTGTAGGTCGCATTATCGATGTATTGAAAAAACGCGGTTTAGCGGAGAACACGCTGGTGATTTTCACTTCCGATAACGGTGGCTATGTGACCTATGGAAAGAACTTCAAACATATATCCAGCAACGGTCCGTTCCGCGGGCAGAAAGCGCAGGTCTATGAAGGCGGTCACCGAGTTCCCACTATCATTTCATGGCCCGGTAAAATCGAACCTGCAGTGAGTACGGCTACCGGGCATTCGAATGATTTTTTCCCGACCATCGCCGCAGCGGCAGGTATAGAAACCGATCGTTCGGATCTCGATGGAATCGATCTGCTGCCGTTGTTGCAGAAAGGGGATCCTGTTCCGGAAAGAACACTTTTCTGGCGAATGAAATCACTCCGGGCTGTCCGCAAGGGGCCGTGGAAACTGTGCGCTGCGGGGCGGAAAGTGGAGTTGTTCCGGCTCGATACAGATCCGGGGGAGACGATGGATTTATCGAAGGAACATCCTGAGAAACTTGGCGAACTGGATGCCGCGTGGCAGCAGTGGAATGCCGATGTGAATGCTTCGGCGGAAAAATGATTCGCAGCGGCGAAACTGTACCCTGTTTAACAGGGTACGGTCCCGGATTGTACCCTGTTGAATGGCCCGTCTACGCTAACACTTCTTTGATGACGTGGCCTTCTACATTGGTGAGGCGTCGTTCGATACCGTTGTGGAAGTAGGTGAGTTGTTCGTGATCGATACCTAACAAGTGCAAAATCGTAGCGTTAAAATCGTAGAGCGGATGCACGTCTTTGATGGCTTTGCGTCCCAGTTCGTCGGTGACGCCGTGGCTTACTCCGGGTTTTACGCCGGCCCCGGTCAGCCAACAGGTGAATCCGTCCGGGTTGTGGTCTCTTCCCTGAGCGCCTTTCTGAAACATCGGCATCCGCCCGAACTCGGTACACCACACAACGAGGGTGTCATCCAGAAGACCGCGCTGTTTCAGATCTTTGATTAAAGCTGCAGCCGGTTGGTCGAGGATTTCAGAGTGGACGTCGTATTGCTCTTTTAGTTTCGAATGACCGTCCCAGTTGAGTTTTCCGCCACTGGCGTAAGCGCCGTTAAACAGTTGCACGAAGCGAACGCCTTTTTCGAGGAGTCGGCGGGCGAGGATACAGTTGCGGGCAAAACCGGCTTTGGTCGGATTCGATTCGTCATCCGCGCCGTAGAGTTTCAGAATGTGATCAGGCTCGGTGGAAAGATCACTGATTTCCGGGACACTGAGCTGCATTCGGGCCGCCAATTCGTAACTGGCAATGCGGGCGGAGAGGCTGCCGTCCTGCGGGTTTTGTTCGAGATGCCGGGCGTTTAACCGCCGGAGCAGATCGCGGGCGGCGAGGTCGCTCTTTGGATTGACGGAAGAGGGCGGCGCGAGATGGCGGATCGGATTTTGCGCATTGAACGGTGTCCCCTGGAACTCGGCGGGTAGAAATCCCGGTCCCCAGTTGTTAATACTGGCCTGCGGGATGCCCCTGGGATCAAGTAGAGAAACGAAGGCCGGTAAGTCCTGGTTTTCACTACCTAGTGCATAGCTGAGCCACGCACCCATACTGGGGAAGCCATCCTGCACAAAGCCGGTCGAGAGGAAATTTTCCGCCGGTCCGTGGGTGTTGGTTTCGCTGGTCAGCGAATGAATAAAAGC
Organism: Verrucomicrobiales bacterium; assembly: GCA_029213025.1. GTDB lineage: Bacteria > Verrucomicrobiota > Verrucomicrobiia > Verrucomicrobiales > DEV007 > Arctic95D-9. Next base: position 19,914 of record JARGOZ010000084.1, on the reverse strand, counting down.
GATGTCATCGGTCAGTTCGGCGAGGTGGGGAATCATGTCCGAGACCCATTTGCCGGTTTGGCCGCGTTGGCGAAACTCGTATTGCGGACGGGCCAGATTTCCGGCCGGTCCCTGAAAAGTGACGGGAGGGCCCCCGGCGAGAGGCTTGCCGTCCTGACGGATCAGCTCGGGTTTGTAGTCCCACGTTTCGAGTTGGCTGACCGCGCCGGCGCAGAAGATCACCACTACATTTTTAGCTTTCGGTTGAAAGTGCGGTTTTCGAGATGCAAACGGGTTTTGCGGATCCACATCGGGTTTGTTACCGGCCAGTAATCCATCCGAACCCAGCAGACTGGATAATGCAATCGAACTAAGGGCTGTTGCGTTGTTTGACAGAAAGCTGCGGCGACCGAGGAGACGGCGTCCGTCTGGAGACATGTGTTCGGCATTGTTCATGGCAGGAAAAGGAATTCGTTGGTATTGAAAATCACCCGGCAAAGAGTCGGTAGTCCATGTTCGCGAACTACCGATTCGGCATCTTCGATTTCATCCGGCGAAGGTTCCCGGTTCAGCGCGAGATTCCACGCCCGTTGGATCTGAGCGGACGTGCTGTCTCCCACATCGCTTTGGATGCGCTTCGCAAAATCGGCAGCGAGATCGATAGTGAACTGGCTGTTGAATAAATTGAGCGCCTGGATCGGAGTTGTGGACTGACTTCGTTTCGGTGCGCTCTGTCCGGCATCGGGACAGTCGAAGGCTCCAAAGACCGCTTCCCGTTCCATCCGCACTTTGTAGGCATAGATCATGCGGCGACGGCCTTCCGGTTTGAGGTGGGATTCGATAGGTCGAAATCCGCCCGTTCCTCCCCGACTGTGGAAAAGGTCATAGCCGCGACCGAACATCTTTTTATTTAGCTGGCCGCTGATCGCGAAGATGCTGTCGCGAATCACCTCGGCCTCGACCCGGCGGGAGGGAAACCGCCAGAGCAGACTTTCGTCCGCATTGGTATAGATTTGGTGGGACTGACGGTATGTCGCGGAGAGAATGATTTTGCGGTGGAGATCTTTTACCGACCAACCCGAGCGAATGAACTCGGCGGCAAGCCAGTCGAGCAGTTCCGGATGAGTCGGCGGGACTCCGAGGTTGCCGAAATCGTTCGGCGTTTTGACCAGACCGATTCCGAAATGCCACTGCCAAATTCGATTGACGATGACTCGCGCTGTAAGCGGATTTTCCGGACTGGCGATCCAGTCAGCGAGTGCTTTGCGGCGTTCCAGGTCAGTTGATTCGCGTGCCAGCTCGACGGGGTCGAGAAAGGAGAGTGTCGCCGGGGCCACTTCGCCTTTCGGTTGTTCGGGGTCTCCCCGGTTGAGCAGGTGCATGGGTTCGGGGTCGTGAGATTGCGCGGCAAAGACCAGCTTTCGACCGCCGTCATATTGTTTCAATTCATTGAGTAATGGAGTGCGGGCTGCAACCAGTTCCCGTGATCTTGCCCGGTGCGCCGGAAGGATGTCTTCCTTCTGAAACAGTTGTGCTTTGGCCCGCTTTGGATTAAACGCCGCACGGTCGGATGCCCCGGCTACCGTTTTCCATTCACCGTTTTCGAGGAGAACATCAAAAGTATAGGTTTCCGCGAGGCGATCGCCGTATTGACCGGTGCGATCGCGGCCCCAGATGATTTGGTTGATCTTTGCCGGGCGGGCGAGGTTGAGTTTCACTGAGCCACCTCCTTTCTGTCTCGACTTCCAGCAACTTTTGTTTCCGTAGATGCCGTCGTTGATCGCGTCTTTGTTATTTCCAGCGGAAACCACTTTGGCTTCGAGAGAAAGGTTGGTTCCCGCTACATCAAAGACTTCGAGTTCGTCGATGTAGGGCTGCCGCAAATTGTTGCTTATGGTAGAGTGAACGGTAAAGCGGACTTTGGTCGCTTTCACCGGCGGAAACCGTTCTATATTCGCCCGTGCACTCACTGGTGCTCTGGTGGGACCGCTTCCGGCTTCGACTACATATTTGCCGATTTCCAAATCAAGAGGGAGGAGTCGCTTTTTAAGATCGGAAACGATAGCTGCCACTTCCGGGGTTTCGACCGGACGGTCGCCGTAGCGCACCCCGGCGAAAAACGCCTGCATGGAATAGTAGTCGCGAGCGGGGATGGGGTCGAATTTGTGATTGTGACACCGGGCGCAACCGATGCTTAAGCCGAGAAATGCTTCGCCGGTATTGATCACGATTTCCCCGAGTTCATCCTGCCTTGCGAGTCGGATGGATTCTTCGTCTTTGCCGATTTGCCCGGGAAGGAGAGCTGCCGCGGTGACGAGGAATCCGGTCGCTTCGGTCTTCCCGGTTGCATCGCCGGCGAGTTGCTCTCTGATAAATTGATCCCACGGGGTATTGTTATTAAAAGCATCGATAACATAGTCGCGATAGGGCCAGGCATAGGCTCTTTCAGTATTTACTTCGAAGCCGTGCGTATCGGCGTAGCGAGCGACATCGAGCCAGTGTTGCGCCCAGCGTTCGCCGTAGTGCGGCGAAGCAAGCAGGCGTTCGACGACCCGGGTATGCGGGTCGGGAGAGTTGTCTTCGAGAAAGTCGTTCATCTCGTCCGGGGTGGGGGGCAGTCCGGTTAGATCGATAGTCACGCGCCGCAGCCAGGTTCGACGGTCTGCCGGTGGGGAAAGTTGCATGCCGTGTTTGGCGAGACGGGCTTCGATAAAGGAATCTATAGTATGGGTTCCCGGCCGGACATGGAGCGGCTTAAATGACCAGTGATCGGAAGTGTCTTCCAGTTCGACGAGGTCCACACCATCCGGCCAATGGGCTCCTTCCTTTATCCAACGCGACAACGTATCAATTTCCTTTTTGGAGAGACGGGCTCCTTTCGGCGGCATGCGGGTGTCTTCGTCTTCGCTGATGAGAAACTGAATCAGGGGGCTTTCCTCCGGTTTGCCGGGGACAATATCCGGGCCGTGGTTATCGCCTCCGGTAAATGCGGCGGTTTTGACATCGAGCCGGAGGCCGGATTTCTGTTTGTCCTCTCCGTGGCAATCGTAACAGTGTTCGCTGAAAATCGGTCGAATATCGCGGACGAAGTCGATATCGTTTGCGGTAGTGAATTGGCATCCCCAAATGATAGTAAAAAGAAATAGAGAAAAGCGATTCATAACTGGTGGTTGTGATAGGGATTTCCGGCTTCGAAAAGTTCGCGAATTTCTTGATCTGACATCGCCCGTCCGAGCAGAAGCAATTCATCGACCCTACCACTGAGACGGCGGTCGTTGCGATTCCAGTTGCCGATCTGTGCGGGCCCGAGGCGGGCGGGGTGGGCGGTTTCAAGGAGAGTTTGTTTATCGAAGCGGCCGTTGAGATAAAAGCGGACTGTTTTCGCGGTGGAATCATATACCGCCGCCAGGTGGACCCAGCGTCCCTGTTCGGGCAGGACGGACGTGCGTGAATCGGGGTAGCCTTCCGACTCCTCGGCTGTGTCCGCGAGGGTGTTGCCGCGCAGGGCGAGGCGCATGGTCATGTGGCGGGTCACCATCCAGTGAACCTGGCCTTTTTTATTTTCATCCCAGTCATCGGTATGGAGGAGCGACTGGTAGGGTGCGCCAAGTTTATCGAGTCGCACCCAGGCGGCGAGAGTCAGGAGGGGCCACTCCCGGTCGGCTCCGGCATCGAGTTTGAGATGGTCGTTTTCTTCGACAAACTCCGGAGCCTTTGAGCCCGGCCATCGCCCCTGGACGACGCGGAAATTTCCCTGGTGGGGGATTTGTTTTTCGAAATCGAGCAGAGCAATCAGGCTCGGATCGAGCCGCAGTTTGTCGACCCTGTCCCCGGCGCGTCCACGCTGGCCAGCGGCGAGGCCTGCGGTGAGACCGGGAACTTCGTCGGGGTGAATGAAAGCGGAGGAACGCAGATTCCGGATGGCGCTGGTTTCGGTTCGCAGGGCGATGGCATCTCCCTGGCGCAAGCTTTTTCCGCCTTCGTCGTGTCGGTTCTTCGCGATCACTTCGCCTTCGAAAACGTGGATTTCGGAGTCCCCGCCTTCGACAACATCGACGCCGAAACGGGTGCCGAGATCGATAGCCTCGCCCCGCGGCGTGACGAGGGTAAAGCCTTTGGCTGCCGGCGGAACATCGGCGGCGACTCGACCGCGGGTAACCTCCATTCGCATAGAGGAAGGGAAGCGGAACACCGCCGGGGCTTCGATCGCGATACGGGCACCCTCCCGGGTCTGCAGTTCGATCGAGCCTTCGTCGATGTGATATTCCTTTGTTCCGATTTTTAATCCCATCGTCCATTCGGGAACACCTGCGATGCTGACTACCGTCGCCGGTGAATGGCTCCGCCACGGGAGGACAGTCAGAAAAATGACCAGCACGGCTGCGGCGGCGATGCCGAAATGAAAGCGGGTAAATCGTGGTTTTTGCGGGACCTTTTCAGCGGGTAAAGACCAACCGGCGGCTGCCTCGGCGAGAGCGGAATCGAGATTGAGCCATTCCGTAAATCGACGGCGCGCTTCCTGGTCAGTGGCGAGTTCTTCATTAAGGCGGCGGGCCTCCTCCGGGGATATTGATCCATCCAGGTAATGCTGAACGATAGGTTCCAATTCGGGTTTCATGACGGGGTGCTCCTTTCCATCTGTCGCTCGATGCAAAGCATGAGCTGTCGACGCACCCGGTACAGCCACTGGTACAGACCGGAAACCGTTTTTCCTTCCGCTTCGGCGAGGTCCTGGATGCGGGCTTTCGGTTGATAGGCTTTCATGACCAGATGTCTCTGTTTTTCCGGGAGTTTCCCGAGACAGGTTTCGAGCGCTTCGCGTTGGCGACAGAGTCGGGATTCGTCAGCGGCGGATTCATCGGCCAGTTTTTCCACGACTTCTTCATTCAGGACAATCCGGTCGCGCCCTTTGTCCCGCAGCCAGCCGAGAACTTCGTAGCGGGCGATTCCAAAAGCCCAGGCGCGAAAATCGCCGTCCGGGCGGAACTCGGAGTATTTATTCCAGAGCACTACGGATACTTCCTGAAGGATATCATCTGCGTCTGCCCGTCCCGGCACGAGGCGGCGCACAAAAGCCCGAATGGCGGGTTCGTGAGCGGTAAAATCCCGCAAAAACTGGTGGTTCTGGTTTTCGGAAGATGGCATGACAGCTTCTCTCTGCCCATAATCTCCGAAACGCGGGGCAATTTAACGAAAAAAAGTGTACACGTTCAGGGAGAGCGCTTTTTCTGTAATGTATCGGCGAGTTTTTCCAACTCTCCGGAGAGGTCAGGATCGTTCAGTGCATTGCGGGTTTCCTGCGAGTTTTGCCGGTGATCATACAACTCCCGGTATTCCGTTGTGCCGCTTTCCCGATCGATCCATTCGGTATATCTGTACTTGTCCGTGCGGATGCTGTAGCCGGTTAAGCCGCGTCGCGAATACTGGCTCATCGCGGTGCCGCCGGTATCGGATTCGGGATCATCGAGTAGTGGGGCAAAGCTTTTTCCCTGCAGATGGTCAGGTTGTGGAATGGCTGCCAGGTCGCAAAGAGTCGGGTAGAGATCCAGCAGCTCGACAATGGAGGTGGTTACTTTTCCCGTGCTCTTCATGCCCGGATTTCGCAACAGAAGCGGAACACGCGTCGACAGTTCGAAGTTGGTGGCTTTGCCCCACATCCCGTGATCGCCGAGCTGGAATCCGTGGTCACTGGTTAGCACTACAATTGTGTTTTGATCCAGGCCGTTCGCTTCGAGACCTGCCAGAATCCGACCGATTTGTTCGTCGATAAAAGACACACAGGCATAGTAGCCATGAACCAGTTGTTTCGCGGATTCCGGAGCGAGAGGTAGCTTGGGGGGCAGCCCGCGGTACTGGTGCAGGAGTTCTCCGGAACCACTGTTCGCAGGTGGTGGTGCTCCCTGTGGAAAAGTTTTATGAGAAGGGGAGGGCAGGGATGCCGGATCAAAACGGTCCCAGTATGACCGGGGCGCGACGAACGGGAGATGGGGGCGGAGAAATCCCGCTGCTATGAAAAACGGTTGTTCACTTTTGCCGGCGCGCGCCAGTTCTTCGATCGTGAGATCGGCGATTTGCCGGTCGCCCGTTTCGCTGTCTGGCAGGTCGAGGATTTCCCAGGGCATGCCGCGGCGGATTTTTTCCGGTATATTTTTGAAAGGATCCGGTTGTCCGGCTTCTGTTGCCCGGGAGCGAATTTGTTCGACAAGTTCCCGGCCGGCCCGGGTTCGGTATTCCCAGGGTGCGTTCGGCGGCATACGGTGCGGTTCACTCCAGCAGCGGGGATCTTCCCAGCTGTTGTGGGCGATTTTTCCAATACCGGCGGTGTGATAGTTGTGTTTCCGGAAGTGTCCGGGCAGGAAATCGATATCCTGCAGATTTTCCCGGACATCCCGGTTGGTATAGATTTTTCTTTCATCCGGTCGAAGTCCGGTCAGCAGACTGAACCGGGAAGCCATGCACACCGCTTGTTGGCAGTAAGCGCGCTGAAAAAGCAGCGAGGTTTCGGCCAGTTGATCAATGTGCGGGGTGCTTGCTTCCGTGACTCCGTAGCAACCCAGATCAGGCCGCAAGTCATCGACTATGATGAACAGAACATTGGGTCGGTCTTCGGCCACTGTCCGGTCGGCGTATAGAAACAGGCAGAGAAAAGACAAAAATACCAGCCTGGATACAGAAAAGGGAACAATGCGGCGTAGAGGTTCGATCCGGCAGCATGCCTCTGTTTCGAACCGGAGCAAACGGCGGATAAAAGGAGGAATTTTTGCGATTGTACCCTGTTAGGTCCGGGACTGTACCCTGTTGGGTGTGAGACTGTACCCTGTTGAATCGAGGCGGATCTCCACGCTCCGGATCAATTGTTCATCAAAGCGCGCTTTTGCACGGCTTCGCCGATTTCGCTCATCCTTTCTTCGACCAGTTCCGCGAAGTCTTCGGGGAATTCATCGGCGATAAATTCGAATTTCTCGTGCTCGTTGACCAGTAATTGCATCAGGTTGTCGACCTGGTCCTGATTCATCCGGGAAATCCGACCGAGAATTTTGAGTTTCTCGTCGAGTGTCAAAGTGCAGGAGCCCCTTAGCAATTTGAGCAAGTTGGTTTCATCAAAATCACTGCGTGGATGATGTAGAATCATCGGGCGCATAGCATCCAGGCCGAGGATGGGATGATCATCGGGTACGGCAAGCGCAGAAGTTTGGTGGTAGGAAGGGGTCATCCGGATAATTGACCCGGAACTGTCGCGATGTGACGCCGTAGAGCAAGGGAAATCGGGGCAAATCCGGTGTAATCACTGATTTTTCCGGGCGGCATCACCCTTGCCCTGGGGCCGGGAGGTGCGGGGCCGCTCGATTTTTTTGGCTCCGCGGGGCAGGCTGTCCGGATCAAAAGGCTGGACCCCGGAAGTAGGTAAATGTTTTATCCTCAGATTCTTAATCTCAACCCGGTTGGCATTTCCCCGGTGCAGTTGAATAGCAATCAATCCTTCCAGAGACCGGCCTTCGTGGTGGTCGAGCATTTCCGAAGTGGTCTGACCATTGACCTGGTGAATCAGATGATTGCCCCGGGCGATGATCCGAAATTCGTTCCACTGCGAGGTATCGACTTCGACCGGATCGTGTTCGGACAGCAGCCAGCGGTCGCCTTCCGGGTCGAGGAGGACGTTTTTGCCGTTTAATCCGAAGATGCCGCGACCTTTTTCTTCGTAGGTCATTCCGGTGTGTTCGATCGCAGGGTGGACATCGCACTGGTAGCCACTGATGGCGAAAGGACCGACTTCCGGGATGAGGCGGCTCCGGTATTGGATGCCGGAATTATTATCGCCCACGACCCGCATAACGGCACGCAGTTCGAAGTCTTTTACTTTGCCTCCCTGCCAGATGAGGAAAGTGTTGTGTTTGAAATGGTCCGGGCCATCACAGGTGCCCACGACAATGCCGTCGTCCACTTGCCAAAGTCCCGGTGCGCCTTGCCAACCGGTGAGATCGGTGCCGTTGAAGAGCGGTTGGAAATCGGGTTCGGTCAGTTTGGCGATGAGAAAGGAAGTGGGGGTGGGGTGAGTGACGCCGGGGGCACCGGGGTAGGCCAGTTGGCATTCGACACCGGTTGCCTGGCAGTGTTCCTGCAGTTTTAAGCCGAAATTAGCGGTGTGGGTGGGATCTTTCTGATTCTGTCCCAACTCCGGTTTGGCCCGGTAACTGAGGTAGACCGGCGGGTCATCTTTGGAAACCAGAGCGTAGGGAGAATATTCGTTGATCCATGGCAGGATGGCATCGCGCTCAGCGAGAAATGTTGCGAAAGATTTTTTCCCAAAGGCGTGGCCTCCATATTTGCTGTTTGGCGTCCACTCTTTCATTTGTTTGGGATCGAGCGTGGTTTGGGCACCCAGCACAGCGGCGCAGGAAAGGCGGCTGGATTCCCTGGCAACCGGGTCATCGCTGTCGGGATCGGCCAGATCGTCATGAAAAGCGAGCCACAGACTGGAGCAGGCTCCGGCCGAGCCGCCGGCGGCTCCGATCCGGGATTTGTCGATATTCCATTCTTTCGCCTTGCTGCGGACGAATTGCAGAGCCCGGGCGGCATCGTAAAGCGGGGCTTTTACCGGCGGGGTTTCGTCGGGATCCCCCTGGCGCGGGATGAGCCGGTAGTTGATGGACACGACAGAGATTCCGGCGTCGAGAAGAGCGTTTGCATCGGCGAATCGCTGCAGCCGTTCTTTGGAGCCGCCCACCCATCCGCCGCCGTGGATGACGAAAACGAGAGGCGTAGGTGTTGCTGATTCCGCTTTCCAGAAATCGAGGACGTGGCGTTCGTGTTCTCCGTAGCGAACTTCGGACAGAGTGGGTTTCGGTACTTTTTGATCGTATTTGGGCGAACCTTTTTCCCCGGCAAAGACAGGAAAAATCGAAGAAACGGCGAGCAGGCAAAGGGTGAATGTAGGTTTCATTGACGAAATAGTGTCGATCTGGAGACGAATGCCTCCGTTTTGACTCGTGAAATCATAACTTCGCTTGAAAAGCCCTGTCAATTGACCGATTCGTCGGTAAATGGAATTGAATCCTTTTCGTGAAGAAGGCCTCGGTGAACGCCGGGTCGCGGAGCCGTGTAACATCGTAATTTTCGGTGCGACCGGAGACCTTACCCACCGCAAACTGATCCCTGCTCTGTACAATCTCGCAGTGGATGGTGATTTGCCGACCGGGATGAATACTATCGGTTTCGCCAGGCGGGAAAAAACGGATGAGGTATTTCGAAACGGGCTGGAAGAGTCAAACCGGAAAGTATCCCGGCAGGGGCATGACGACGCGCTGTGGGATCAGTTTTCGCAGAACATTCATTATCATCAGAGCAATTTTACCGATCTCGAAGGATATGCTTCGCTGAAGAAACGACTCGACGAAATCGAAGCGGCGGGCGGCAGTCCAAACCGGCTTTACTACGTCGCCTCTGCTCCGGAGTTTTTTGATGATATTCTTTTGCACCTGAAATCGTCCGGGTTGAATGAATCAAAAACCGGTTGGTGTCGTGCGGTTGTGGAAAAGCCGTTCGGAACGGATTTGGCCACGGCTACGCATCTCAACCAGGTGGTAAACGACACTTTTGAAGAGGCTGATACCTACCGGATCGACCATTATCTGGGCAAGGAAACCGCGCAAAACATCATGGTGCTGCGTTTTGCCAATGCGATTTTCGAGCTGCTGTGGAACAATCGTTTTATCGATCACGTGCAGGTGACCTGCTCGGAGCCTCTCGGTATGGAAGGAGGTCGGGGAGGTTATTACGACAAAGCGGGAGCGCTTCGGGACATGGTGCAGAACCATTTGCTGCAGCTGGTCAGTCTGATCGCGATGGAGCCGCCGGCTGATCTCAGTGCGGACGGTATTCGGGATGAAAAAGTGAAAGTTCTGAAAACGCTGCGTAAATATAACACGGTGGATGAGGTGGCGGAAAATGTCGTTCGGGCGCAATACACCGAGGGCACTGTCGGCGGCGAGGATGTCGTCGGATACCGCCGCGAAGACCGGGTCGATCCGGGCTCAATGACGGAGAGCTATGTGGCGCTGCGGGTATTGATCGACAACTGGCGCTGGGCCGGTGTTCCTTTCTACGTGAGAATGGGCAAACGTCTGCCGAAGAAAGCGACCGAGATTTCGATTCACTTCAAAGAAGCCCCGAAGGTTCTGTTCAATTCACTCGATTCCGATATCAGTCCGGGTAATGTGCTCGTGATCCGTATCCAGCCTAACGAAGGAATTTCGCTGGGCATTCGCTCGAAACAGCCCGGGCCGGCCGCCCAGCTGCAGCCCGTGAAAATGGATTTTCAATACCAGACCGCTTTCGGCAAAAACAGTCCGGAAGCCTACGAGCGTCTCCTGCTCGATGCCATCGCCGGTGATGCCACTCTTTTTGCGAGGAAGGATGAAGTAGAGGAAGCCTGGAAGTTTGTCGATCTCATCGAGGATGCATGGCACAAGTCGAATCACCCTCCGAAAATGGCAGAATATCAGGCCGGTTCGTGGGGTCCTGTGGAAAGCGATGATCTCCTGCGTCGCGACGGGAGGACATGGCGGAGAATGTAGCCGCTGGCTGCCAGTCTCTAAAAACAGAGGAAACTTTTCTCTCAAAATCTCCGAAATTTTCGCCGTGATAGCGCCGCGCGATTACGGAGTCGTGCTGCTTGCGGGAAGCAAGGATTATATGGTCGAGTAATGACCGTAATGAATCGTTGTTTGATTGTTCTCTGCACAGTTTGCTTTACCGGAATGGTGTCCGGACAAAATAAGGCAAAGAAGCCCGACCCGAACATAGTCCAGGGTAGCCGCACTCTCGAAAGAGTGGAGGCAGTTGCGCAATGGGTCTCATTGTTTGACGGAAAGGATCTCGCCCACTGGCAGGGGGATACGGAAAAGTATATTCCGCAGGATGGGATACTTGTGTGCGAAAAAGGAGGCAAGATTCTCGAAACCAAAAAGGCATACTCCGACTTTGCTTTTCATTTTGAATTTAAACTGGAGGAGAGCGGCAACAGCGGAATCGGTATCAGAGTGCCTAAAGGTGGACACGCTGCCTACGGAGGTATGGAAATACAGATTCTCGATCACAACGGATCGAAGTACAAATCCGAAACAGTGGATGGCAAAAAGGTCAGCTGGCTGAAGCCGTGGCAGGTGCATGGATCTATATATGGAGTGATGCCGGCCAAAACCGGATACCTGAAACCGGTAGGGGAGTGGAACTCTGAGACGATTATCTGTATTGAAGACCATATCATGGTGATAGTGAACGGGGCGGTGATCGTGGATACCTACCTCGAAGAAATTTCGCCGGTCGACGGACGGCCTCACCCCGGGTTGAGAAATCCTTCCGGACACATCACACTCGCCGGGCACAATGACCGGGTGGAGTTTCGAAATTTGAAAGTGACCGATTTCTCGCCCAGTCCGCCCACTCCTCAATCTGACGCGGATAATACTCCGCCAGCGGGTTTCGCATCACTGTTCAACGGCAAAGACCTTACCGGATGGAAGGGGTTGGCTCACCGCAACGCCAATGACCGCCGGGCGCTCAAGGGCGATGCCCTGAAGGAGGCGCAGGCTGTGGCTGATGAGAATATGAAAGAGCACTGGAGTGTGGTCGACGGAATTCTCACTTACGACGGTGAAGGTATGAGTCTTTGTACGGATAAGGATTACGGCGATTTTGAGATGTATATGGATTGGAAAATCCCGCCGGGTGCCGACAGCGGGGTATATTTGCGGGGAACTCCCCAGGTACAGATTTGGGACCCGTGGGATCCGCGTATGAAGGAAAAGGATATGCCCGAAACTCCGGAGGAAATTGTGACAGCGTATAGAAATGGTAGAAACCTCGGTTCCGGCGGATTGTGGAACAACCGGCGATACAGCAATCGTCCGCTTGTGTTGGCAGACAACAAGCCCGGGGAATGGAATACTTTTCTGATTCGGATGGTGGGTGAGAAAGTATCTATCTGGCTGAATAAAAAGCTGATCGTAGACCGGACTGTTCTGGAAAACTACTGGGACAAAAACGGAAGACTGATCCCCATCCCCCGCGAAGATCAAATCGAACTCCAGCACCATGGAAGCGAATTGTTCTTTAAGAATCTGTATATCAGAGAACTTCCCTACTAGATAAGCGGGATGATCACCGGTTTAGCCGAAATTATTCTTTACGTTCAGGATATGGAATCCCAGGTAGCATTCTACCGGGATGTCCTGAAGCTGCCTATAGATTACCCGGAGCAAAAGTCCTACGAGAATGAGCAATGGGTAGTCTTCGGGACTGGAGGCTGCAAACTTGCTCTCCACGGAGGGGGGCGCAAGAAGTTCGGCAGAGATGCACCCAAGTTTGTTTTTGAAGTAGACGATGTTCAAAGAACCCGGGAGTTCCTGTCTCTAAGCGGGGTTCCGGTAGGGAAGATTCGCCATCCCGCACCGGGAGTGGAAGTCCTCGATGCGGAAGACCCCGAAGGGAATCAGTTTTCCGTAGAGCATAAAGAACCGGACGATAAGAAATAACCCAAACAGGAGCTATCCTTTCTTCCTGTTCTTGTTCCTTTTCCCGGGTGCTGTCAGGGCTGCCTTTTCCGCTTCGGCATCGTAGGCGGGATTTTTCTCCGTCGGAACCGGAGCATTGATTGTGTTTCTCCAGGTAATCAATTCCTGTTGCAACTCTTGCAGTTTTTCCGGTTCGGCTCCAGCCAGATTGTTTGTTTCGCCGATGTCGTTCGCGAGATTATATAGTTCGAATCCTCCGTCCTCGAAGTATTCATGAAGTTTCCAGTCGCCTTTTCGTACTACAGAACAGGGTCGTGAGCGGAACAAGGGGTCGCGTTGCTGATCTGTGCGGGCGTAGCTTTGCAAATAGGCGGGGAAGTGCCAGAAAATGGCCCGGTCGGCGAGTTCCGTCGCGTCTTTGCCGGTTACTACAGGGACCAGTGACTTACCGTCGAGTGGTTGGCCTGCAGGCAGAGTGGCACCGGCGATCTCGCACAGGGTCGGATACATATCCACTCCGGTGACCGGGGTGTCGCAGGATTCCCCCGGAGACACCTGGCCCGGCCAGTTGACAAAAAAGGGAACCCGGATTCCGCCTTCGTAGTAGGTTCCTTTGTAGCCTTTCAGCGGTGCCATATCGGTAGCCGGTCCGTATCCGCCATTGTCGGAATAGAATAAAATAACGGTGTTTTTCCTCAGGCCCTGCTTTTCCAATTCCGCTACAATCAGGCCAACTCCGTCATCCACGGCTTGAATCATGGTTGCCATCTCGACGTTGTTGTGTTGAGTGCCGGGCGTTTTGGCCCGGTATTTCGGGAGAAGTTCTTTTTTCCCCTGGATCGGGGTGTGAACCGCAAAATGGGTGAGATACAGGGCCCAGTGCCTGTCTTTGTTTTCGCGGATAAAATCGCAGGCACGATGGCTCAAGGTATCGGTCACGTATTCACTCTCCGGTACATCCCGCAGATTGGGGGCTTTTCCGTGGGGCGGATAGTAGCCGTTGGGCGGACCACCGGAGTGAGTGCCGCCTACATTGAGGTCAAACCCATAGGGAAGAGGATTGCTGCTGAGGTGCCATTTCCCCATCGTTGCCGTTTCGTAATTGGCTTTCTGCAGACATTGCGCCCAGGTGACAATGTCCTCCCGGAGAGTGCTGACTCCCGGTATATATTTCAATTTGCGGTGTGCAGATTTTCCCCGGGGGCCGGTGCCGACGTTGTATATCTCATGCCGGGGCGAGTATTGGCCGCTGAGGAGGCAGGCCCGGGCCGGGGCGCAGTTTGCGGCACCCGAGTAGGCGTTTGTGAAAATCATACCCTCACGGGCCAGTTTATCGATATGCGGAGTCTCAAAAAAATCCGACCCCATGTAGGAAGTGTCTTTCCAACCGAAGTCGTCGAGATAGATAAACAGAATGTTTGGATTTTCCGAGCCGGAGACAATTCCGGATAAAATCACAGCGGATAGAATGGCGTGTAAGGCTTTCACAGTACCCGAATCGTAACGGAACGGGATTTGAAATCAACACCGCTTGAGCGGACTATGCGGAATCAGCCTTCTTCTTTGTCAGCATGGGCAAACTCTTCCAGTTCCTTCACGGACCGGTTCGACACTTTGTTCACGCCGCTATGAAAACAGCGGAAAACCTCTTGGCCGATGGCTAGCAGTTTGACCCGCTCCTCGCGCTCAATGCTGGGTGGCGGATACAGAGGCTGAACGGACAGGGGGCAGTGACCAATAGGGAAGGGAAGCATTCTCGATTTTGCCGGAACGTCGTGATGCACCGCTTCAGCTCCTTCATCCACGATTTCCTCCGCGGCATGCATGAATTTCTCCATCTTCACCGCTAAGACCGCTTTTACATTCTCCAGATTACGAATCTGCTTTCTCACCCACCCCCGCATAACTTAATATACCTAAAAGGTTTACATAATCCAATTATATGATTCCGAATGTGAGTATAGTTCTTCCGAAATCTGGCGGCCGATTCCTTTGAGCCCCGGGAAAATATTTCTCGAATCAAAACCGAGGGCGGCGATTTGCCTGCGAATCTCGCGCTTGTCTTCGTGAGGAATCGTAATTTTACAGAGATTCAACAAATCGTCGGAGGTGTTGTAATAATTCTCGAAGGAAACCGGCGGCGTATTCGCATCAGGGAAGGGGTGCGTCAGGAAACAAACACGCTGCGCGGCCATTTCCGGAGTCTGATATTGCGGATGATAGAAACGCGGTGCGTCAGGGACCTGCTCATAGTCCTGAAATATCGTCATATTGTCGGTGCCGGGCATGAGGCGCCAGAGAGCACCGTCGGCCTTGTCCTGTGTTTCTTCTGTAGCGAAATACAGACCAACAAGGGCGGCTTCCGACCACGCGGAAAAGTTGGTCGGAGCAAAGTGGTGGCACGCAGTAGCGGTCCATTCCAGCTCAGACGTCATGTGAACCCGGAGATCCGGTGGAGCGAATTGTTTGAATTTGAGATGATTTGAGTTCGCGATCTCAAGCCAGCTGGAAAAACCGGTTCTCTCCAACCCTGTCCGGAACAGCGCAGGATTCAATGCCCAGCTCTGATCGGCTTGACCCCGGTAGTAATTACTCTGGTGAGGCCCTCGAAGCGGCGGAACTTCCGGGATCAAATTCTCAATATAGGAGATGGTTATTTCCTCGTAATGTCTCATGATTGTGTGTCAGATGTGCGAATAAATTCAAAAAAGACTCATTTTGTTTGAAATTTCGTCTAAGTTGAGTATAAATCTCCTATTAGTCTCATTTTAAGTTCATTCAGCAACCTTTTTCTCGATTTTTTTTGAGGGTGCATTACAATTCCCGTCTGTTTTGGAACGTATTGAGACCATCGTGGAGCAGCTTGCCGAGTTTAGTTTGAGTGAACTTGAGCAATTGAACTCCTATTTGCAGCTTGCCCTGAAGATTCGGCGTCAGTCCGAGCTTTCGGTGGATTTGCCTACCACTCTGTCCAGCGTGCGGAGGGAATCCGGTCTGGCTGAAGAAGCGAGGAGAGTGTTGCAGGGGATTGATGAGTATGAACTTACTCTGGCTGATCAGTGTTTGCTGGCGGCGGTCATTCTCGATGAATCCTACGGTCAGGAAAAGTTCACCAGCCGGTCTCTTCACGATGAAGTGAAAATGAACGGCAGACCGCCGATTGCTCATATCACCTCGGCGACCAGCGGCCTGCTTGAGAAATCCTATCTCATTGGTTCCACAAAAGAAGCTCACCTGTCTATGGAAGGGAAAGCCAAGGCGAGAAGTCTGGTTCGGATGTTTCTGGGTAATGCTGCGTGAACCTGCGGTCCGGATTGAAATTTTGAGTATTTATCGGGAATTTCGAGAACCTGTTTTGCCTTAAACATCTCATTTTCTTCAGAAGATATGAATCATGTCTAAGTCTATAGGCTGATATTTTGTTACAGTAAAAGTTGACAGTGACCTTTATTTGCATGGGTGCCATAACTCGTCTAGGTTCCGAACTGATTCGTCTAAAAATCCAAAGACCATTTTTTTACATCTATTTTCTTACCTACTTTTTCACATGCGAAGCGACTATAAAACAGTGCTGACGAGGCTTTTTAGTGCTCGATTGGTCTTTGGGCTGGCTCTTTTTACCGTCTTTTTTACCCAATTCGCTGTGTTGGGTCAGGAAGGCGGCCCAATGCCGGATGAAGTGCCTGCCGAGCCGGGAATGGCGCAAAATCTTCTCGATCAGTTAATGGATGGCGGCCCGTGGCTGATGATTCCTTTGGCCGCGCTTTCGTTTCTGGCTGTGGTTTTGATTATTTTCTACACCTTCACGATTCGTCAGGGTTCTGTGGTCAGTGACAAATTTATGAATGCGGCGGATGCGCTGATTCGGAAGCAGGACTATCTCGGTTTGATTGCCGTTTGTAACCGGGAGAATGAATGTATCGCCCGAATCGTTTACAAAACGCTCGATTTCGCGACGAAGAATCCTACGGCGAGCTTTGATGAAGTCCGGGAAGTGACGGAAGCGGAGGGAACCCGCCAGGCGAGTATTTTGAACAACCGGATCAGTTATCTCAACGATATCAGCCGGGTCGCTCCGATGATCGGGCTTTTCGGTACAGTTATCGGTATGATCAGCGCCTTCAAAGGTATGGGGGAGGATCCCGGTGTTTCGCACATGAAGCTGGCTCCGGGTGTCGCCCAGGCTCTGGTCACCACGGCTACCGGTCTGGTTGTAAGTATTCCCTGTGTGATTTTCTACTCCATTTTCAGAGGGAAAGTGCAAAAGTTGATCGCTGAACTGGAGGCTGCGATGACCCACATCATGGCCTTGCTGGCTGCTCAATATAAGCGCGCCAATTACCGTGCTTCAGCCCGCCAGCAATCAAACAACGACTAATCGCTGAAATTGGTATATTATTAACATCGCATGAAGTTTCGTGACAGTCAGGCACAGCAACCTGCGGAGCTTGAGCTTGCTCCGATGATTGACGTGGTCTTTCTGCTTTTGATCTTCTTCATCGTGAGCTGGCAGTTCGCCCGTTTTGAACGGGATGAAGAGGTGGAGGTGCCTGTCGCTGAGGAAACTGATAAAAATGCCCGTAAAGCGGGTGAGATTATCGTTAATATAAGATCCGACGGAGGGATTTTTCTCAATGGAAATCAAATCTCTTCGACGGACCTGTTAGTGAAGCTGAGAAATCTCGCGGAAAGTTATCCCAATCAGGCCGTGATACTGAGGGGTGACGGCACGGCGGATTTCGAGCACGTCATTACTGTTTTGGACCAGGTGAAAGAAGCAGGAATTTGGAACGTGGCCTTCGCGACAACCCGTAAAACGACGCAGCAATAAAAGGTCTCAGACCTCGAATACATTTTCATTCCAACCCATGAACCTAAGCCAACTGAATTTCGATTCCTCTGTTCCACGAAGGTTTTTGCTTCTTTGCACTCTGTTAGCTCTTTTTCTTCCCGTGACGGTTCCTCAGTCATATGGACAGGAAAAAGAGCAGAATCTGGCCTACGCTGATTTGCTATACAGCCAGAAAGAGTTCGCCAAAGCAGCCCGCCAGTATCTGATTTATATCCGCGAAACGCCCAACAGCCCGAATATCCAGTCCGGCTGGTTCCGGCTCGGGGAATGCTACCTTCAGGTCGGCCAGGCTGAGGATGCGGAAAGAACGTTTCAGCACATTGTGAAAACTTTTAAGACCGGCCCTTATGTCGGTTCCGCAGCTTATCGCCTCGCTGTGCTGAGCTTTAATGCCAAAGACTACAAGTCGGCTGAAGTGAATTTCGGTATCGCGGCGAAGGAATTAACGGCGGATGATGCCAAACATCAGGCCCGTTACTATCACGCGCGGTCGCTGCAGTTTACCAAGCAACTGGACCGGGCTCTCGCCTTGTATGATCAGGTAATTCGCAGTAATCCCGATCCAAAGGCAAATCCTTTCCATGAAAGAAGCCTTCTCGAATCGGCGCGCATTTATTTCGACAAAGGGGACAAAAAGAAAGCCAAAGAGTTGTTCGCCACGCTCTCGAAAACCGCGACAACGCAGACGATCAAGGAAGAGGCAATTGTCCGTGGCGGGTTGATCGCCGCGGAGGAAGGTGATATCGCCGAGAGCGAAACGCTGCTCAATCAGGCTTTCCGGTTTCCCGATGACAGCCCCTGGAAGTCTCTCGCCCAGGTCGGGGCGATCTTTAATGCCTTTTCCCGCAAAGACTACGACCGTGTGATTTCGATTTACGGCTCCGGAGCTCTGGCTACCAGCGAGGAATACCGTCCCAAGATGCTGCTTATCGTGGGCCATTCCTATCGGATTAAAGGCGACAACACAAATGCCTCCCGCCTCTATTCTCTGGTTGAAACCCGGTACCCCAATACCAATGAGGGGATGGACGCCGGTTATCGGAAGCTGCAGATTCTCTACCAGCAGGGCAGTAGCACCCTGCCTTCCGCGGTGGCGCGATATGTTTCTGCGCTCAAAAAACGCAGCCCCAAAGATCCCTACATCGACACGGCCAATTTGATGGCTGCGGAATTTCATTTTTCCCAGGCGGAAGCGGCCATGGCCCGGAAAGACTCCTCCACGGCAAAGCGCAACTACCGCCTCGCGGCGAATGCCTACGGCGAAGTTCGGGAGGAAAACATCAAAGACAACTTTAAGCCGATTCGCCTCTACAAACAGGGTTGGGCGTTTCTCGAAGCGGGGGAGCTGGAGAGTGGTATTCTGGCGATTTCGCGGTTCATCAAGCGTTTTCCTGATAACCCGCTGGCTGCTTCGGCGCTCGCCAAGCGGGGCACTACCTACCAAACGGTGGAGGACTTTACCTTTGCCAGGGATGACTACCAGGCCATCATCGATAAGTACCCGAACTCCCCCGAGTTGGAACTGGCGATGCAGCAAATGGCTCTCATCTACGCTCACGAGCGAAACCTTCCCAAAATGATCGATGCTTATGAGAGGCTTCTGAAAAGGTTTCCCAACACCAGCGGAAAAGACGAAGCGACTTATTGGATCGGCGTGGGGCATTTCGATCTCGAAGACTACGCCAAGGCGATTCCGCCTCTCGAAATGGCGCGGCGGATGAATCCGGAAGCTTTCACGAACAAAGCATCGATCCGTATCATCCTGTCGCACTACCAGCTTGAGCAGATGGCAGAGCTGACGGAAGCGGCGCGCACTTACATTCTGGCCGGGAAAGAAGGCGGAGTTCCTACGGAAACACAAAAGAAAGACAAGCGTGTCCCGATCCCGAAACCGGTCCTCGAATACCTCGGCAGAAAGCTGGCGAGAGAATCGAAATTTGCCGACGCGGAATTTTTCCTCACCCATCTGAGCACCCCGGATGATCCTCCGAAGACATCGGCCACGATTTGGAAAGTGCTTGCCGAGTGTCGTATGAATCTCGGTAAATACGAAGAGGCTGTCCCTGCATGGGATAACTACCTGGTCCAAACCGAAGAGCAGATAGAGAAAGGCTACGCCTATTTGCAGCGGGGAACGGCGCAGTTTGCTCTGTCCAAATTTGATCCTGCGAGAGACAGCGCCAAAGAGTGTCTGCGTATCGTCAAGCAGGGACCGATCAATGCGAAGTCCCAGATTCTGCTCGGTGACATCGCCGCAGCAGAAGGGGACTTAGAGACGGCGGCGAGTCAGTATCTGCGGGTCAGTCAGGTGTTTGAAGACAAGGAAATTACTCCGTTGGCGCTCACCAAAGCGATCAACGTTTTCGTCTCACTGGAAGACCAGGAAAACGTTGCCAATCTCCGCAACCAGCTCCGCTCGAAATATCCCGACTATCGCGAGTAAGCGGGATTCCCCGGTAGTTTAGATATACCTACCTATGCGGTGCAGGAAAGATTTCCTGGTAGCAGTCGCTGATGCGCTGACTGTACCTCAACGTTTCATAATTGCCTTTCAAAGTGGGATGGATTGCC
>JARGOZ010000083.1 GCA_029213025.1 Verrucomicrobiales bacterium | reverse complement strand
GAAACTACGACCCTTGATAGCTACGACTCAACGTGCCCTGGATTTTGTGCTTACGAATGAGATGTGGCGGTCATAGTTTGGAACAGGTTGTATTCTTTATTTATTATACGGAACAACAAACATCTTTCAAAATTTTTCGTTCAAGTTTATCGAGCCCGTACTGTGTTGGGTGGGAAGGGGAGCATCGGGAAGGATGAATTATAAGTCAGGCTATTTGGGAAAAGGGAGACAAGAATTAGCCTGAAAGCTCCTGTTTATCGGCCATCCTACCGATTCGTGGCTTGAGACACAATTTAGTTTTAGCCCAGGATCAAATGGCAAAACAACAAGGCAGGCTAATAGTAAAAAAAAAGTCGGAATTCGGCTGCCCCCCCTTTTGTAAAGGCTTACAGCCGTTCAGGCTTACGATACCGAAACCACTTTAGCCAACGATAACCCGAAATTTAATCGTTTTGGCTGAGCACCGAAAGAGCCGGAGTATGGTGAATACTGAAGACTATCCACAGAAACGGCGCTCGCTTACTCCTCCACTTAGGCTATGGCGCACAGGCTCGGTTGTTCTCAGCCAAAGGTAAAGCTGCAAGTCGATGCACCCTTCCAACCTGGCCCGCGACCGCCGACCAGAGAGAGGTTATTTGATTTGTTTTCGCCTGAGTGGCGGACGGCCGTGGTGATGTTTTGGGCAGAGGAATCCCCCTTCGCCAGAGGCTACGGCGGACTAGTTGGTGGGGAAAGGAATCAGATTCTCCGCGAGTGTACCCTGTACAGTACTTTGGTGTACAGGGTACACTTTCGGCTATGAAGCAGGGGAAAGTAAATAGCCCGAATTGATAGTGAAAAATCCGGCTGGGTTTAGCTGTGTTAGATGGCCCGTTTTCGGCTGATTCATTACTATTCAATCGTCATTCAACAGGGTACAGTGAGCGACTGCACCCTATTGAATCCTCGAAGGCACCCTGTTCCCTCAGTGAGGGTAGTGGGTACCTTTGAATGTCACACGAGGTTAAGGATAGATTGGGCGGCAGCCACCTTGCTTCGATTGTTAATCGAAGAGGCGGAGGCACCGCCCGGTTGCACTGCGACTTCGATTAACAATCAAAGCAACGCCCGGAATCATGTCTTATCCTCGTGCTGCTATTCATTCGGGGCAGCTTATCTTTACTATAATTTTTGGGCGAAATGTGTAGATGGTAAGGGCGACTGTACAGTGTTCAGTCGGGGGCACTGTACGTTACATGAACGGTACAGATTAGATCTTCTAGGGTGGAAGCCCCCCTGTTACTTTGTCGGATCACTTGGGCTTCAGTCGAAAATGTCGCCTGACCCGAAAAATGAATTACTCCCACAACTCAAATACCTACATCGTATCGAATCTTTGAGAAAGTTTCCCTAGGTGATAATTATTGGGATCCAGTCTCAATCCTTCGGAGACCAGTTCCCTAGCCGCAGTTTCCTGCCCTCTATGAATTTCGAGCCAAGCCATTCTTGAAAAATCATTTCCGCTGGCCTCGCTCTTCCGGTCTTTCATAACATTTGCTATCTTTGCCGCCATTTCCCGTTTTTCATCTTCCTCCAAATTTGTTGGATTCTGCCTAATAAACAGATTTAACCTATTCGCTGTATTAGAAAGATCGTAATATGAAACCATTCCAATTTGAGATCTTTCAACGAAAGCGTGCACCTCTCCAAGGTCGTCATTGGTTTGATAGCAGGCGTGACCAAGTAATTGCCATGCTTCGCTGGTTTCATCTACGGTGTTGGAATTCTCCAAAAATCGCTTTAACTCAATTTTTGCTTTTTCATATCCATCTTGGGTTCTGCTCTCCATATGCCAACGGGCCAAAAGGAGCCATCCAGGATTATATGCCCTACAAATCGCCTCCAATATAGATTCGTATTCTGTGAATTCTTCACCATCCTCAACTTTTCGAGATATGTTTTGAATCATTCTTTCGAGCCGGTTGACTAAACCTACATTAAGATCGCTGGTGCTCATTGGGCCCAGCATCTGAAGTGTCTCTACATCGGATTTAATTGCTGCTTTCGATGGGTTTATATTTAACTTCTTTTTCCCAAATACGCTAGCTACGAGTGGGAGCGAAATAAATATCTGACCGTCGACCTCAGATGAATGTTCCTCAGCAATCGAGAATTGAATCAACGATTCAATTCCTAATTCCACCTCGCTTCTCTGTTCCGTTGATCTTATCAAAACTGCCTCCAAAGCAATTTTTGGAACCGGTGAATTCCAGGCGGAAAGAGTTAGGAAAGCTCGCTGTCCGCATGGCGAAAGAATCGCATATGTCCGCTCAAATAGAGCGGTTAAAACATCTTCGGTTCCTGCAACAATTCGTGGTATATTTAGGGCTTTACGCTCTCTTGAAACCTCGCCAAGTAAAATCTTGATTATATAAGGATGCCCTTCAGACTTAGTAACAAGTTCGGTCACATATTTGTCACTTAATAAGTTTGATATCTCTAAGTGTTTCGCGGTCTTCATTATCAATTGGTTCGACTCCACTGCATTCATACCACTAACTTCTACTGGGTAGTCGCCCTTGAATTCTCGCAATCTAGTTGTTATTAGAACTTTGTTAGGGAGTCTGATATAAGTATCAATCCACTTGAATACTTCACCTGGATTTTGCATGGTTTCAAAGTTATCAAACACAAATAAGCAATTTCCCATCTGACAATTCTGCAGTTGAGATTCGAAAAACTCACGCGGCTTGATCTTCTTTGAGTCTGCACTCTCTTTAAAGAAAACCAAATTGGAATACAATTTAACGAGATCATCAATCGTAAACACGTTTGCCTTAACTGATTTTGGACCATTTGGTCCCAAATCAACGTCACGAGCGCTAAACCAAACAATAACTTCGTATCGATCTTGGTCGAACAAATCTTGGATCACCCGTAGGGCCAAGGAAGTCTTTCCAATCCCCCCGCGCCCTACAAGGGTTACAACTTCCCTCCGATCATCCAGTAGAAGTTGTTTCAATTCCGACTCTAGTTCCGTCCGTGAGATGTACCCGATCAAGCCTTCAGGTGCATTGGAAAAGCAATTTCCCTGTTGAAGTAATTCACCGTGACCTTCTGTCTCGCTATTTGGGAGTTTTCCTGGCGGAGTTAGGAATTGAGAGCCGTCTCCGGTTTTCCTATTATCCGATACATAGGAAAGCAGTTCATAAGCTTGACTTCTCAACCCTCCATTTGCGAAATAGAAATCGTCTAATTCCGGATCGCTTTCTATCAAGCGAACTTCTCTTGGCGAATCAAAATATATGTAGATCCCGTTATTGAAATTCTCTGTATGGGAAGTTTTGAGATAATCAAAATCAAAAGTGTTACCTGTGACAGATGAAACCCGATATTTGCCAGATATATTTCTATGCAAGTGCGCCCATTGTCGATTAAACAGTGAGAAGTTTTCGTATATTAGAGCTATACTTTTCTGCAAATGTAACGCCGCAATTCCTGCGGAACCCGAACGCGTGGCCCCATGGGCCCTGGTTTTATTTCTTAGTTGGGCAAATAATCTGAACCATCTTTTAAGATCCGTTTTTACTGGAACTTCTTCAGAAGTAATTCCAAGGGAGTCCAGAACATCTTTTAAAGCGGTTGTCGCGTCATGTTGCCAATCGCCTTCTTTACACTTTTTTATTAGATCTGAATGCTCTGCTCTCGCTTCATTCAACAAGTATTGACTTGCTGCACCAGTCAAAACATCTTCCAAGCATTCACACCAATCTCCAATACCGTCAGCTCGAATCAATGCATGCTCGATCCTGTACCGGTTGCGTTCAGCATCATCTCCAACGGCTGCGATCATGCCGGATACAATTGTCTTTGTTAAAGCTTCGGCACTTAATAGTAGAGAAAAGAAATATGCAAAATCAGACTCCTCTTTTTCAGCTTCTGCTCGTTGCAGGACTTGTTCGATTGCTTTATGGCTCATTTCAAATAGGTAGTCTCACGAACGAATACTAATAAATAGAAAGTGTATTTTGAGGATTAAATGGTTTCAGAAAGAATCAGCTCACGGGAAGCTGCCCACATTTGTTTGGCTTCTTCCTCCGAAATCGTGGGGAACATCCCGACTTTCCTAAGATGTCCATAGTTGAAAACTTCCGGTTTTTTTTCCTTTTTCATTTTTTCATTTATCACGTCAGCAACAATTGCCGTGGAGGTTTTGAGCTGCCGGGCAAAATTTTGAAGATCGTAGATTGTTGGCTTGTTGCGCATATGCCTCGTTTCGAAGGCTAGGAGCTTATCTCGGTAAACAAGAAATTCATCAGCCCACTGATCGGCCTCTTGTTCCTGCCTATTCTCTACTTTGCTCTCATATTCATCGAACCGGTCTTCCGGAGAATTTATGTGAAGAATGAGGTGGGCAATTTCGTGAAAAAGCACCCGCCAAAATTGGCTGACGTTTTTGTATTTCAATGAATGGGCGATCATCGCCTTTCCAGGATGGAGTAGGCGGGTGCATCCGCGAAAGGCACTGCCCTTTAGCAAAGGGATGACAACAACAGCGACTCCTGCCGCAGCGAGCCGTTTTTGCACAGCCGGAAATACGTCGTGAGGTTCGTGTTCAGTTAATTCCCGGATTTCATCGAGTGCGTCTTCCAGTTTATCCTGCGAATAGGGAGAAACGTGAAGATTTGTTGCTGCCTTTTCAGCTAGTTGGATCCAAATCCCGCCGTTGATCACCGAAAACTTCTGTTTCGTATCCTTAAATGCAGCGATTTTGGAAGGGATGTTGGCGCATGAAGCCTGGAGTTCAACCAAATCAGTACATTGAAAGAAACGACAGATATTCGTGCGTTTTTCATCCCTCTTGGAGGCCTTTTCCACGATACCTATTCTTGCGAGCGTAGAATAGTCAAGATCAGTGAGAATTGCCTTTTCCAATTCATTCGGTTGTCGCTCTTCCGTTGGGAACTGCTTTTCGGAGGTTGGATGATCCCACTGTCGCTTACTGAGCGTCTCGAAAGCTTCGGGATGAGCGACGAGAGTTCTGATGTAGTTACTCATTGAGCTGGAGACCCGCTGCTTACCATTAAGCCAGCGAGACAGATTCTTTTCGCCGATTCCCAGAATGTTCGCAGCTTTTTTATGGGTGAGGCGATATTTGGCGAGGAAAGTTTGTATTTCTTCGTTGGAAATTGCCCCTGTCATTTTTTCGATATATTCGCTGACTCGCCGGGATCCAGCAGGCGTCAGCACCATCTCCTTACATCCTGAGCACACCTCGACGTCAACATCTGGAACGATGATAGTTTCACCTTCGACCGACGTTCCAAAATCCAATCGCTGAGGAATCATTTCCCCGTTTTCACACATCGGGCAAAGGTAGGTTGTTGCTGTATCAATTTTCATCAGGTTCTTCAATCGGGATCAATGGGAGCGGCCCGCCGGGTATATTGTGTTTGTGAAAGGTCAACCAAACCATGGGCGGATCGGAATCTGTCGGGAACATTTTCACATAAACAAGAAGGTCCGGTTCGAAATATCGAATCACGTAATCGTATTTCGTCTTGCCATTCGGGCTTTGTGGCGGAAGAACGAAGATCTCGAATTGTTCTATTTCTTCAATAAGATCTTCGATGATTCCATTCGCCGTAAAGCCTTCATTGTCTATAAAGCGCTGTCCATCAGGATAAATCCGGAACATCTCACCTTGAAGGCAGGAAATAATCTGAAGCCTCACTTCGGCCGGTGCTGTTCGACGATTTGATGCCATTCAGTGGTGCGGTGCCGATTGATACCATAACCCATAAATGATGTCAAATCTTAGAAATTTGTATTTCTCTCCCGAAAAATTCTCTCCACAACAAAGAATTAGAGAGGCAGGCAATCAAGAAACAAGCCAAAATAACAAGCTTGGCTAAGCGCAAAAAAAGAAGTCGGAATTAGGTTGCACCCTGCTTTTGGAAGGGCTTACAGCCGTTCGAAGCTTTCGATACTGACCACTTTTGCCAACGATGGCCCGAAATTTGATGGTTTTGGCTGAGCGCCGAAACGAAAACTACGAGTCAGGCTAGTTGTGGGAAAAGAGACAAAAAATCGGCCCTAAAGCTGCTGTTTATCGGCTTTCCAGCAGATTCGAGGCTTGAGCCACAATTTCGTTTTAACTTAGGGGACTGTCGATTTATTCTGGAATGAAAAATTGGGAGCCATTTTGTCGCCTGACGAGGCGGGAGGCCGCCCCGCGGGACGAAGAAGTAGGGTTTCCCCTACGCCTGAGGAGCAACGAAGTCAGGCGGCAAAAGGGCCCGAAGGGCCGACTTCAAAAAGCATCCGGCGCTGCCGCAAGATCAAAGACGAAAATACCGGAGATTTATTATTTCAGAATAAATCAACAGTCTCCTAAACGTGCAACGTCCTCCGGGTGGTTTTCGGGAAGGGATAACTCGGCAGTATGCCCACTCCAAAATAGCGTTTTGCGACTCGAAGGGTTTGCTGGATATCAAAATTTCCCTATGATGACTATTGCATGCCTGAGGAAATCCCCAGATCAACCCAACTTACCGACGAAGAGTTAGCAGCTGAAGAGCAATTTGCTTCTGCTATTGAGGCGGATGTTGAAGGTAAGGGCCACGGAAAAAATAAACCATCCCAACTACCTTGATCTTTTGCCCATCTCCTGTGTTGGAATCCGGATCATTTAGCGGAAGGCCGCCCCACCCGCTAAACTCAGCCCGATTCCGCCTTGGAGGTGAACAAAACCTCTGCGGGATTTGGGACGATTTATTGTTTCCGTGGCCCTTACCTGGCGAAATACGAAGAGCGCTTTGGAAAGATCATCAATACCGACAGCGCCAAACTTCTGTTCGCCCCTTAAGCTGATGATCCCGAATTGCGAGTCAAGTATTCCAGGGCGACCTACGGCCCGGCAAAATGGCTGATGAACGAGATGTTCAATCGGCGGGTAAAAAGTGCTGAGACCGAATTTGTCATTTTTATGGCCGGAGGAACGGCTTCCGGGAAAAGCTCCTGTGCAGAGGTGATTGGTGCCAGAGCACCGAAAGACCCGGAGGGATTATTGATGCTACCACGGAAACGGTGCTCGCTTACTTACTCCTACTTGAAAGCCCAGGCACACACTCTCGGCTGTTCCCGGCCAAAGGTAAAAGCCGCTGCCCCCTCCGAACCAATGCACCAGGGACGACCTGACTGACCGGCAAAACGTGAGTCGCAACCCGTCTCCAAAGCCGAATATCATTGTAGTTCGTTTCAGTTTGCTCTTGGATAGTCACGAAAGAGATGGCGACTGAACCTGAAAACACTGAATCCCCAATCTCGGAGGCCGATTCCGAATCGTCGATGCAGGGACCTCATAATCGCTTTGTGTTGGGCTACTATGGTTCCCCTCGCGAGGCTCAAGGGCTACTCGAAGCACAGCTTCCTGACTCTTTAAAACGAGTTCTCAAGTTGGAAGATCTGGCGGTCGAAAACTCGCATTTCATCGATGAACGAATGGCTGAGGTTGAGTCGGATTTGCTGTTTCGAATTCCCCGTTGCGATCGTGAGGGTGAGGATGTTTACGTTTATGTGCTGTGGGAGCACCAGCGGAAACGCGATTCGCTGATGGCGCTACGAATGTGGATCTACATGGGGATGATTTATCGGCATCTCGCAAACGAGGGCCAGCTGCTCCCCGGCGTGAAGCTGCCTTTTGTTTATCCCATCGTGTTGTTCCAGGGGACCGAAGGTTGGAAAAAGGGGCTCGTGCTTGAGGATTTGATTGATCTGGATGGACTCGATCCGGAGCTGCATCGCTGGGTGCCGCGCTTTGAAATCGATTTGATTCGGCTGGATGAGGATTCTCCCCGCATTCATCCAGAGGACCCGATTGCCAGGTTGGGGCTAAGCCTGATGCGGGCCGTGATGCACCGCAACGTCGGAGAGTGGCTGGAGGAAAACATCGAAGAGTTGAATCTTGCCTACGGAGAAAATCGCAGCCCGGTTGTGCTCATTTTATCCTACGCGTTGCTCTCGGGAGCCGGATTGACGACCGAAGAATTCCGGACTATTATCAATCAGAAAGGAGATCCCAAAATGAAATACGAAGCAGGAAGTGTGGCAGAGCAGTTAGTGGAGGAAGGTGTTATCAAAGGCGAGGAGAGTGGAAAAACTCAGAAAGCCCGGGAGGTGGCGATTCGACTGATTGCCAAAGGCATGAAAGATCAGGAAATTTCTGAAATCGTGGATCTACCTTTGAATGCGATCGCCGAGATTCGCAAAGACAACCTTGGGTAGCGAGCCCTCTCACCATTGGCGAAGTAGCCTCTCACGGCCGCACTTTTTTCTCCTTCTTTTAATTGTTTACTTAGCAAATTGCTGAACTTCATCCGGACCGGGGTTGGCGTAGGCCGGGCCCTTAGCGCGGATATAGATTTCGCCTTCATCAAGCACTTTGACCTCCGTTTGAATGTTTTTGCCGGTAGCCATTATTGTTGCAGAAAAACAGTAAATCGCTTGCTGAAAACCTTCGGGAGCCACTCGGAATTTCAGTTACAGGTGATCGATAACTCGGATAACGCAGTAGATTTAGCCGATGATGAGATTCCCATTTTTCTTGAGGCGGCCCAAATTTCAGACCTTGAGCGGTTGGAGAATCGAGTCTATGATTGGTTTGATAAAGTCTGCGAAGATTATGAGCAAGAAACCGGAACTTCAATCCCCGCCTAGTGATTGCTGCGGAGCAAATGGCTGCAGAAGTGATTTCCGATCGGTTTGCGGGTCTGGCACCGGATCAAGACGATGAGATTCAATTACTGGAAGCCATTAATCAAGGATGGCCGGAGCAGCGCTGGCTGCACTATCGAGAATTGATCGAAAAGCGGGATCAACGAACCATATCGGAAGCGGACTTGTCGATACTGATCGATTTAACCACGGAGCTTGAGGAAATGAATGCCGAGCGTATCAAGCATTTGGTTCAACTGGCCAGGCTGCGCGATGTTGCGTTACCGGAATTGATGTCGGAGCTGGGCATTTCTCCGCAAACGAAATGAGTCCGCAGGGACACATGATGATTTCGCACTTTCGATTTTCCGAATCCGAATATTTCGAACTGAAAGCGTAATCGCTTTAGTGCTGCATTAGTGGCAGTGTCCCGTTTACTCGTCGCATGTAATAACTCTGCTCAATACCTTCCGGTTTCGCGTTGCCTTCAGGCGGCCTCAAATTTTCAAGATTCGGCAGATCGTCAGGATACTGCATAAGGCGTGAAAATTGCTCAGGATCATACTCCCTGGCCAACTCAATATTGCGCATCCAAATAAGTCGCCAACGAACCATAGAAGGAGAGTTCAATCGAAGCTTTTCGATCAGCGAGCGAGCCTCGTCTGTGAATGGCTCAAGCCTTCCGTCGGATTGAATTGGTATAGTTTGCGAGGCAAGGTTTTTGGTCGGTTCCGGGACCTCCCGGGTTCCCTTGGCACTGTTACATCGCGAACATGCGTTAAAGAGGTTCGAATAGATAGTTGCCAGACTGGGAACCCTTGCTTGCGAGAGGAAATGTTCGACGTCAAACTCTCCTGTGACCCTTCCCCACTGCTCCCGATTCAGGCAGTAAATACACCGAAAAGCGAATTCATCACGCAACCATGGATGATAAGAGCGGGCGTTGCTGTAACCCATTGGGCCATGCCTACGATCTGAATCGGATGCGGGATAGTCAAAGGGCTGCATAATTATTCGCCCTGGCATTTCCGCTGCTTCTCCAGAAGCTCGCGATGAATTCGAATCGCCCCCTCAATCGGGATTGGAGCAACTTCGTCTAAATACCGATCAAATCGATACTGAAGGATTTGTAGTTCGTGCCGCTCTTGATCCGAGAGTACCTCCTGGATGTCTTTATCGATCAACTCACATCGCCGATCATTGTCTTCTTCCAGCCAGGGCTCGGATTCCAAACCATCGATTTGAGCTTCCACTATCGTAACAATGACACGGGAATTTGGAGAAAGGTCTAATGGTGAATCCGGTTTCAGGACCGATCCATCGAACGTTGCAGGGATGGTTTTAGAAATAGCTGCCACACTTAATACAGTGCCTTTAATCTCTTGAAATGCAAGATTGATCCCCACGAGGCCGTTGGCTTCCCGGTGAAGTAATAACGAGGCAGGCTATTTAGCAAACGAGGCAGGCTAATTGGCAAAAAAGAGGCCAAGAATCGTCTCAATCCCCTTTCCGGGTCTGAAGCAGATCCGGTTCACAATCTCTGAAACCACTTTAGCCAACAATGAACTGAAATTACTGATTTTTGGAACAGCAAAGAGACTTGTGGATTATTTCGCTGGTAGAGCGCCTGTTTCGATTGATCCCATTTATGTGCAGATCTTGGTACTAACGCCGGTTCGACAGCAGCCTGGCCGATAACTCTTGCGCCTTGCTTTGTCTCGAACAAATCATGAAGCGGAGTTATGATTCTTAGGGATGACGTTGAAAATCGATTTGGGTTCTGAGACCCGGAAGTCTCTGAAAACTGAGGCAGACCTCGAGGGGATTGAGGCTGAGGATTTGATTCAGCACAAATTGGTCGTTAAGGGCTTTCAGCTGGTGAGCCTGCCAGCAAATGATCGTCCTGTTTCAAGGGACCGAAGGCTGGAAAAAAGGCCTCGTTCTGGAGGGTTTGATTGATCTGGAAGGGCTCGATCCGGAACTGCATCGCTGGGTGCCGCATTTTGAAATCGATTTGATCCGGCTGGATGAGGACTCGCCCCGGATTATTCCGGGAATCCCAGATTGCCAGGCCCAGGCCTAAGTCTGATGCGGGCCGTGATGACTCATTTCTTAAAATTCAGAATTGCCTAACGGCGGCATGTCCTTGAAAAACAAACTGGAGATGATACGATAGGGTAATGGATGATCGAATCACCATCGATGATGACGCAGTAGAAGCACGCTTGCGGGAGAAAGCAGAATCCCGCAAGGACGATTTCGAAAGGCTTAATCGTGGTGAGGTGACCGCAGAGGAATTGCAACGCGAGAACTCAATTTTTCCTGAAGGATGGGTTGTCGCAAACTGTTCACTCGATTGGGATGTCATCGGACGATGAAAAACTCCCTCTTGCTCTCTATTTGCCGGAGCTTGAAAAACTGAACAAAGCAGGAGCTGATTTCATTCTCGTTGCCGGGCAAGCGGTGAACTTTTGGGCTGAATTTTATAGTATAAAAAATCCACTCCTGCTGGAATATGCACCCTTTGTTTCGAAAGATGTCGACCTGTTTGGACCGATTGAAGGACTATATAAAATCCCCGGAATTTTAGACGGTGAACTGAAACGGTTTAGTGATGTACGACAACCGGTCGTCGGAGTTTTCAAAACAAACTCCGAACCGCAATTGATGTTCGAACTATTGCGTTCAATTTATGGCCCTGTTTCGGCTGAAAAGATAGCAGCAAGAGTTCAGATTCGAAACCCAATTGCTGTAATCGATCCAGTTTCCCTACTGGTTTCAAAGGCTCACAATGCAGCAGGTCTTGAACAAGAAGGTAGACAGGATGTCCGCCATGTACAAATGATGGTACTGGCGACCCACGCGTATTATGCCGATCTATGTCAAGCCGTGGGAGACCAAATCACTCCGCGCCAATTCATTAATGAATGTAAATACCTATTGAGTTACGCCGATGATTCATCCTTTAAAAAAGGAATATCGATGGCCGATGCTGAACTAACTGACTGCTTGCCACTAAACCTCATTCAGGAAATAGGTGAGCAACATGAATCGATTGGGCGTTTCTACCAACACTTTACCGCCATTTAACGGGGTCTCTCCAACCCGCGACCGCTCCGGAGTCGCCAGCAGCGGAGTCTACTCAATATCCGGGGGCGGCAAATTGCTTTGTAAAAGGGGGCAGGTAATCGTGTAAATGGGGACAGGCCCCTTGAGCGCTTTACTGATCGAGATTCGTGGGATGAGCGAAATATCGCGAAGAGGATTGATTTGGTAATCGCCAGTTATTGTTACTCAATATAAGTGACAGTGGCATCAAGACTTTCACGGGTGGCGATTTTACCCATAGGCTCGAAGATTTCGAGGGTACGGTCAAAGGTATTTTCAATTTCCCGGATCCGTTGGGTGGCGAGCTTGTGTTTTGGAGAGATCTGATCGCAGAGGTTAGTGATTTCTGCGGCGAGTTTTCGTGTAGTTTTGATTTCCTCTGGCAAGGAGTTTTGCAGGAAAGGATCGAGTGTGCCCGATGCTTGAGCGATCATGACAATCGAGGCAGTATTTTTCCAAAACGTCAAAATGCCTTTCCGGCATGACTGCGTTGCCCGGTTTTTCTTCGCCACTCGCAAAACAGGCAAAGGCGGAAAAGATGATTGTTGTAAGAAGAAGAAGTTTTATTTGGATTTCTTTTTTTGAGTGTTCGGCGGATTTAACTCTGCATCCTTTTCGGGCAGCCATAGTTTATGAGATTCAATAGTCGATTGATATTCAGGATTCCTCGCGAGGTTGGTAAATTCATTGGGATCTTTGCGGTGATCATAGAGTTCTTCGCCGCCGTCGGCATAGCGTATGTATCGAAAATCGGCGGAACGCACCGCGTGGTTTTTATAACCCTGTGTGGTTAGTATGGCCCGGTTTGATTCTTTGTCATGATCACGCAACCATGGGACGAGACTGGTGCCGTCGAGGCGTGGACGTGATGTTGTCCCCGTAAGCTCAATGAGCGTTGGATAGACATCCAATAAGCTGACCGGATGATGACATTCCTGCCCCTTCGGAAGCCCGGGTGCAGCAAATATAAGCGGCACATGAGTCGCCTGCTCCCACAGCGCGAATTTTTTCCAGTGCTCTTTGTGGCCGAGATGATAGCCATGATCCGACCACAGAACGATCGCGGTATTATCGGCGAGAGGGCCTTTTTCGAGGGCATCAAGAAGTTGACCGACCATGGCATCAGCAAATGTTACGGAGGCCAAATAGCCTTGAATTGCGGCTTTCCATTTTCCCTCGTCAGCGATCCATTTATGCCAATGCCTACGTGCCATTTCCTGACCCGACTCCGGTATATCGTCAAAATCATCCTCTATCACTTCGGGCAGTGAAATATCGTCAATTGGATAGAGATCGAAATACTTTTGGGGGGTATACCACGGTATGTGGGGACGGTAAATACCAACGGCCAAAAACAGTGGTTTCGAATGAGTTTTTGATAGTTCGCCGGTTGCCCAATGCACCACTTTCGCATCACCCATTTCTTTGTCGGCAATTTGGAGTAGTGCCCAATCGAAAAACCCACGGTAGAACTTGCTGTTCCCATTGGTCGGAACGATTGACGGTAACACTTCGGGAGCCAACTGACGCTCTTTTGAGGGATAAAACACATCCCACGGATCCGGATCAAGAAGCCCGCAAAATCCCGCTTCACTGAGAGACGCTGCATGGTATATCTTTCCCCCGCCGAGGGTGGTGTAACCCTCTTCCCGGAAATGATGCGGAATCGTCGGGACATCGCGCAGCACCGGGTTCTTTTTCCATTCCTGCTGGTTGAAGTAGACCCCACTCGTTGCGGGATGTATCCCGGTGATGACGCTGGCTCGGGACGGGTTACAGGCCGGAGCCGCGCAGTAGGCTTTGGTAAAGGAAGTGCCCATCGCTGCGAGACGATCGATGTTTGGTGTCTTTACTTCCGGATGCAAACCGGGGATACCGCGATCGTTCAAATCGTCGATCGCGATAAAGAGGACGTTGGTCCGAACCTCAGTGCCGCAGGCGAACTGGATGAAGGTTAAAAGAATGGCAAAATATTTTAACATCGCTTCTATTTTTTTAATAGTTGAACCGCATCGGCGATCACTGAGTTGTCAGAGCCTTCGGTGAGGAAAACAACAGCTCCTTTTTGCCCCTGAATGTCGTTCTATTCATTTGGTTCCTATTTAACTCCAGAGTACTGCTCGACACCCATTTCCCGCTCCCAGGCTTTGAGCTTCCTGACCATATCGCCAACTCTTTCCGGGTGTTGGGCCGCCAAATCGTTTTGTTCGTAACGATCTTCTTCGACCATGTAAAGATTCATTTTGCCGTTGCGGTATGCGAGCAATTTCCAGGGACCTTCGCGAACCGAAACGTAAAGATCCTGATAGGCACGGTAGGCATAAACAGGTTGGCCCCGGTCGAGATCTTTGTTTTCCCTGATGGTTGAAAGGAGAGAAATTCCGTCGAGGTTTTTGTAATCTTCGGTATTTCCGCCACTCAGTTCGACAAGAGTGGGGAAGATGTCAGTCGTTTGGACGACGCTTTGGTTAATCGATCCGGCTTTTGTGACTCCCGGCCAATTGACGAAGAAAGGAACCCGGGCTCCGCCCTCGCAAAGGGTGTCGACCCGCTTTGATCCCCTGTAGGGTGGATTTTCAAACCAGCTGCCTTGATCGGAGGTGAACAGGATGACTGTGTTTTCGTCGATTCCTTTGACGTTGAGAGCTTCGCGAACCCGACCTACTGATTCGTCGACGGCTTTGATCATTGCGGCGTAGTGAGCGTCTGCGCCGACGAGACCTTTAGCTTCGAAATGCTCGACGAGATCCTTGCGACCCACATGCGGCTTGTGAACTCCGTAATACCATAGCGAGATCATAAACGGCTGATCTTTGTCGCAGCCTTTGATAAAATCGACCGTTTCGTCGGTAAGTTTATCAGTGAGGTACCGCTCATTTTCGTCGGCCATCACGTCTGAGTACTTAAAATACGGAGGATAATAGGACTTGGGATGCCCTGCGTTGGTTGTCCCGATTTGCCGGTCGAATCCCTGGTGGATGGGATGATAGGGTTCGTGCCCGAGATGCCATTTGCCGACGAACAAATTGTAGTAGCCCT
This sequence comes from Verrucomicrobiales bacterium, assembly GCA_029213025.1. Classification (GTDB taxonomy): domain Bacteria; phylum Verrucomicrobiota; class Verrucomicrobiia; order Verrucomicrobiales; family DEV007; genus Arctic95D-9. Next base: position 15,198 of record JARGOZ010000083.1, on the reverse strand, counting down.
GTGTTCTGAGAGCTTCGGCGTAGGTAGCGTGCTCCAGAGGAAGCCAGTTTCGGCAGGGAAACTGAGCCGGGTCCGTTTCGAGGAGATTAAACTCGACGTCGGTGCGATTGTACTTGTCGAAATCGGGATGTTTTGGGCCTCCGGGAATGTGCCGGACGATTTTGAGCCTTGCGGGGTGTTGCCCGGTTACCAGGGTGCTTCGACTGGGACTGCAGGTCGGGCTTGCTATATAGGCTTGCTCGAAGCTCAAGCTGTCTTTTGCGAGCTTATCTATATTTGGGGACTCCAGAGTCGGGTTACGAAAACCAAGATCCGTCCAGCCGAGATCATCGACGAAAAACAGAACGATATTTGGTCTATCATCTGCGATGACAGGCAGAGTGATCAGCAGAAATAATGCGATTATTTTTTTCATTTCTTTTTCCTGTTACTTTTCAAAATGGGCTTGCTGCGTAGCAATTTGTCAGCTTGATGCCTTCTGCAGCGAGCTGATCGAGATTGGGTGATTTGATGACGGCCGAACCGAAGCAGCCGAGATCTCCGTAACCCATATCGTCAGCGAGAAGAAAGATGATGTTAGGTCGCCCGGGATCTTCGGCACCTCGCACGAAATTAAAAGCGAACAGGAAGAGCAATATTAACAAATTCTTTGGCATTCGTAAGGGTAACGTCCGATTGAAGCGCTTTGTAAACCTGTGTCCAAAAGAAAATTAACCCTTCAGGGTTTACAAATCCGGTACTTTTGACGTTACCCTGATGACATGCCGGAACAAGACAAGGTAGAAACATTTACGAGGTTACTGATTGCGAATCGGGGGCGGCTCTTTGGATTCATCTTTACGATGGTCCATGACCGCACCGCTACCGAAGAGATTCTGCAGGAGGCCTCAACGGTTCTGTGGAAGAAATTTGATCAATTTGAGCCGGGGACAGATTTTGGTGCCTGGGCAATGAAGATCTCGCGTTATTCGGTGTTCGAGTGGCGCCGCAGGCAGGCGAAGCTGCCGTTGCCGATGGATGACGAATTACTGGAATCGCTCTCGGAAAAGGCACTGGAAATCAGTTGCGAATCCGAGGCTCAATTGGAGGCTCTCGATTCCTGCCTCAAGAAACTGAACTCCCGGGATCGGGATTTGATTCGAAGCCGGTATGATACTGAAGATTCGGTCGCGGAGATCGCCAAAGCAGGAGGAAAATCCCGGGTCGCCGTTTATAAGGTTCTCAATCGAATCCACCGCGATCTTCTCTCCTGTATGGAAAATGAATCAAAGGAGGAATTTGCATGAAAGATGATGAATTCACTGAGCTGGACCTGTTGATTGAGAGACTTCGTGACGGCGACCTCAACGGCGATGAAGCATCGGCATTGTCGGAGCGACTAAAGTCAGATCCCGATGCGCAGGAACGCTTCGCCCGCCAGATGATGCTCTCTTCCGGGCTACATCAAAGGTATAGTTCAGAACTGGAAAACGTTGTTCCTTTTCCCACTGGCCGGGCGTTTCCCTATAAGAGAGTCGCGGCAGTCGCTGCTATGCTTATCATTCTCGCGGGTGTGGCAGGTATAGTGAATCAGCCGAAAGTCATTGCCACACTCGCTTCGTCGGAAGACGCAGCGTGGCAAAGCGATTTGCCTACCCGGCAGGGATCAGATCTCACCAAAGGCTCACTGTCTCTGACCTCCGGAATCGCCACGATTCGATTTCGTTCCGGAGCCGAAATGACTTTGGAGGGACCTGCGGAATTGGCACTCAAATCGTCGATGCGGGCCAGGTTGATATCCGGTGCTGCCATGATGAACGTCCCTGACTCGGCGATCGGCTTTGTACTCGAAACCCCGGAGGGATTCGCTGTTGATCATGGCACACAGTTCGCCGTCAATGTCGATCCGGCGGGCAATCAATCGCGGTTTGAAGTGATTGATGGCGAAATATCCGTTCACCTCGACGCGACCGGCGAAGAAGCGCGCCTCAAGGGAGAAAGACAGTCCGCGACGATTTCCAATCATGGGCTCGCTACATTCGAAGCCGCTGACGAAAAGGCCGCTTTGCAAATGCCGGAAACTATCAGACTGGGGACTCGCGGGCGAGCCACTTCCGTCATTGCCAACAACCGAAAAAAAGCACTGCTTCCCGATGTGATCGGGGCGAAAAAATCCGAAAACGGCAAATGGGATCGGCGGGCTCTTATGGAATTTGACCTGAATGTTATAGATCTGACTAAAGTCAAAACAGCCAGTCTCAGGCTGAATCAGGTCCCGACAACTAAAGGTTCGGCGACTCGTCTACCGAAGATAAATCACTTCGGTGTCTACGGTTTAACCAATCAAACGAAGGCAAATTGGGAGCTGGATTGCTTATGGCAGGACGCTCCCGGGCCCGAAGACGGAATACTGTTGGGAACATTCGAGATACCGAGAAGCCAAAACAGGGGCAGCTACATCATTGACGATCCGAGACTGCTTGAATATATAAAGAAGCATGCCGCGAAAAAAATCACTTTGATTCTTGTCCGGGAAACAGGTCCCATAGCTGGCGGGATGCCGGGGCCGGTTCACTCTTTTGCTAAAGATACTCATCCGGAAGCCGCAGGCCCACTGCTCGAATTCTCAGTTAAATAATTATTAGAAATAGAGGCCAGCAAACGGCTAAAGTGACCCCGACGAGACCTGACTGGTAACTACATCAAAACGATAAGTATGGCCACCATAAGAAATCCGGCACCGGCGATTCGTCTTTGAAACACCGCCCGGCCGAGAGAGGATTCGTGGCTGTGAAACCAGTGCCCGATCAGCCAAACGGCGATCACGCTCCAAAGTCCGCGTGCCGCGTAGATCACGTTCATTTCGGTGGCATTTCCGAAAGAGGCAATCGCATAGACGAAAGTCAAAGCCTGTGCTCCGATAAATAGGCCCGCCAGTGACATAGGTCGCCATATTTCTTTGGACTGCCGCCTGATGGGTCCTTTGAAAAATGGAATGAATCCGAGACTGAACAGAGCGACGAAGAAAAACAGAATCGGCAGGAAGCGGCCCTGCCCCCAATGGGGAGTAAAGTTTTGAACCAATACATCGAACAGGGCAAAGAACAGGCCGCAAAGCAATGATGTCGCAATGGTAAACGCAACTCTGCTGTGTTGGCCGCCTGCCGAGCTGTTGAGCAGCACGACGGCCAGAGTTGCCAGCGCTGCGGCGATCCACAATTTGGGTCCCACCGGAGTGCTGGTTAATAAAGTTTGCAGCACGGCCACAAAGATAATCTTGGTGCCGAGAACCGGCGTCGCGATCGAAACGTCACCCCGGTCGAGAGCCAGAAACATCAGTGCCTGGCTGACCACAAAAATCACTGCGACGATGATGGGTTGGTAAAGGAAGTTCCAGCCCGGAAATTTACCTCCTAAAAGCCACAAAGTGGAGAAGAACAGGGCTGTGAGAATATTCGCCACAAAACTGTTTTCCCAGATACCGCCCCCCAGATCGGAGGAGCGCTTGGCAAACATAGCGCCGACCACAAACAGCAGGCTGGCGACAAACGGGAAAAGTAAGGTCATAGAAGATCAGTGGAAGTGACAGAAGCTCTGTTCCGGGAAATAACGATATCTTTTTCCAACTGCGTACATCTTTTTTGCGGTGACTCGAAGCGATCCCCGGTTAGGATATGCATCGTCATGAATGGTTACCGAAAACTCGACGGGGTCGTGCTAAGAGAGCATCGCAACAACGATGGCGACAGCTTTTTTGTCAGGTACGACGGCAGCGAATTTGAGCTGCGTTTGTATTTTGTGGATACGCCCGAGAAATATCTGAGTGAGCATCACGAAAAACAACGAGACCGGGTGGCTGACCAGGCGGATGATCTGGAAATCAGTATGGAGCAGGCGATAACCGTCGGTAAAGCGGCCCGGCTCTATGTGGCCGAACTTCTCAAAGATCCGTTCACTGTCTACACAAATTGGGAGTCGGTGTATGGGGATGATCGTTTCCGCGGATTTGTCGAAATTTTTGACCCCGACAATCCCGACCAGTTAGTCTATCTCTGCGAAGTGCTGGTTCGAAAAGGACTCGCCCGAATCTATACCCGGGGAGAGGATACACCCGATGGGAGGCACTGGAGAGAATACAAAAATCACCTATTCGCAATTGAGCGGAAAGCGCAGCGGGAGCGGGTTGGCGCGTGGTCGATGTAGGATCCGGCACGCTATTCTTCCCGAAACAGAGGGCTGTTAATCACGGCTGCAATAGTATCGACAATTCTATATTCCTTTTCCGCTGATCTTGAGAGAATGTTGTCGATAGCGACAAAATCGGTATCGTCAGGTTCAACGCCATTGGCGTAGGTCAACAATTTCGTAATAAAACAGCGAACAAAACGGTCCCGGTTTGCGGCAGTGAGGAGTAGTTTCCGGTATTCGGTGATGTCGTTGTATTCGTTGCCGTTTCGGAACTCAGCACTGGCGTCTACCGGGATTTTCAGCGATGTCTTTTTGAGTTTTTTCTTCCCCGGTTTTACACCGTCTTCATTTAGTGGCATCGGGCTCGGTGCGGTATAGGAGTCCCGCCAGGCACCGGTCGGGCCAAAGTTCTCGAAGGCATAACCCCACGGATCAATGGCTTTGTGGCAACTGGCACAGCTCGCGTCGGTGGTGTGGGCATCGAGGATTTCTTTGATGGTTTTGGCCTGACGAACATCCGGTTCGGTGATGACGACATCGGGTGGCGGAGGCGTCGGGTGTATGCCGAGAAAATTCTCCATCACGTAGATGGCGCGATGGATTGGCGAAGTCGAAAGACTGTCTGCTGTAGAAGTGAGGAATGCGCCCATACCGGTCAGGCCACCCCTTCGCTCATCAGAAAAAGTATACTTCCGGAATTTGGAATCCTCCGGGACATTTTCCACTCCGTATATTGTTGCAAGATCAGCGTTGATAAAGCTGTAGTCCGCCGAAAGAAACTCAGGTATAGGCAGGTTTTCCTGCACGGCGTTTCGGAAGAACGCAAGGACTTCGTCGATCATATCGTCACTGACATTTTTCTTGTGATAAAATGGATACTCCTCGGGGTCGGGTGACATGAAGTTGATGTCATCCAGTTCCAGCCAGGCCTTCGGGAATGCAGTGAGAAACTCGTCTGCTGCGTCTGTCTCGAATTGTTTGCCGAGCCATGCGGTCACTTGAGACAAAGAGTTGAACTCACCTTTGTTAACCGGTTTCCGAAGTTCTTCGTCCGGTAGAGTGCTGTGCAGAAAATAGCTTAATTTTGAAGCAAAACGGTCCCGGGTCTCCACGTCTTCTGTATTGAGCAGGATAAATGCGGGCGAGACGAGAATCGATACGATGCCTTCTTTCAGCGCTTCGATATCGTTTGTGGTACTTGCCCTTCGCTCGACGAGGTCCACAATGTCATCCAGCTCACCATCGCGCACAGGGCGACGCCACGCTCTTTCCGCGATCGGCGTGAGTATAGCTTTGGCATCCTCAACTTTCGGGTCTTTCCCGATCAGGGCGACCTGCCGTTTTGGAGGCCAGCTGTCAAACAGAGGCCCTTCGATTTCCGCTTCGTAGAGACGGGGGCGGGGGCCTTGCCAGAAACCGGTCCAGTGCATCCATGCGTTTGGGCCGCGGTTGCTGTTGCGGTAGTTGGGATTGCGGATTTGTTTGAGCCGTTCCTGATACGTTTCCTGATCGTTTTTTCTCAGGTACTCGCCTGCGATAGCATATTGAAATTTGAAGTTGCCGTTGCTTCGCATTCGTAAGCCGTCAGTCGGGTGATGCAGTTCGAGCCGTGAGCCTTCCGCGACCCACTCCTTCAGTTCGATCACGGTTTCCTCTTCGTCGGGGAGATCGATAATTCTCTCCCGGTCTCCAAGGCGGATTTCTAACTGGATAGGATCTCCGTGGTAGACACCGGTGTCGTCGGAGCTGTAGAGAAAGCGGTCTTTTCCGGTCGCCCGGATTTTTATTTTGTAGTAGCCCGTTGCGGGTGCCGTTTCGAAGTTTGCGAAGTAGGCATGGAGTTTCGGATCGAGGAAATCAAAGTGGGGGACTCGTCGCCTGGGTGTAGTTTTTCGCTTTTGATTACTCTGTTGAAGATTCGTTTGAATGATATCCCGTGCTTCGATTGGGTAATGATTGGCAGCAGGCTGCTCGCCGGACAGTATCGTCGCATTGACAATTTTTCGCACTGCTTCGAGATGTTGTTCGAGGTGAAAGCGACTGAAGCCCAAAGTTTCTGCGTGGGTGTCAAATCCATGCATCAGTGAGTCACCGATCAGGTTGGCGGTCGGTAAATTGGTGCCAATGTCCTCAAGTAGTAAAACGTCGCGAACACTGTTGGCGAACTCACGGTTGTTGAGACGCCGGGGCGGAGCTTGTTTCGGAGTACTGCCGACGGCAAAGCTTCGAACTTTTTTATCGAGATATTTGGCCAGCTTACTCCGTTCGGAATCGCTCAGTTTGCTGTCGTCCTCAGGCGGCATCTCCCCGGAAGTGACGAGGTCAAGACTGTCCAGCCAGCGGTCATAGTTTTCACTCGTCGGACCGGAGCCGAGAGTTGCGACATTGAATTTGCCCTTCGATTTTTCATCGTTGTGGCAATCTGAGCAATGAGTTTGCAAGAGCGTCTCGTCACCGAAAAGCCGGGTGATGGAAAGCACTACAGTAAGTATGAAGCACCACTTATGCATGGCTGAGATCAAAAGTCCCGGTGCTGGTATTAAACGCATCCCGCCCGACCCCGAATCGTTGTAGCAATGTCAGGTAAAGGTTGCACAGCGGCATGCTGGCTCCGTTTACGGCTGTATCGACGTGCCCAAGGTGTTTGAAGCCACCTCCGGCCACAAGAATTGGCAGGTTTCGGTTTGAATGGGTGCCGCCGTAGCCCATGCCGCTGCCGAACAGGACTATGGTGTGGTCCAGCATCGATCCGTCGGCATTGGGTTCCTTGATCGAATCGAGTCTCTTTAGAAATCGGGAGAGTTGTTCGATTTGGAAAGTTTCGATTGCCACAAGTTCAGCGGTCACATTTTCCATTTTTCCATTGTGAGTACATCCGTGGTAACTGCGTGTTACCCCGCCCACATCGGTATAGCTGAGATCCCTGGGGAAAGCGACGTTGGCAACCCGGGTCAAATCGGTTTCAAAGGCATAGGCGATCATATCGAAGATCGCGTGGTACCGGTTTTCTATAGTAACTTCAGACTGGTTGAGATGGTTTGATATATCAAAGGTCGGTTTATCGGTTTTGATCCAGTTTAAACGATTGGAAAAGTTTTTCTCCAGCTCACGCACGGAAGTCTGGAATTGATCGAGTCGCTCCATGTCCGAGTGACTGACTACCGATTTCATTCCCGAAAATTGTTTGCCCACTGTATCGAGCACGCTGCCGTTCTGCTCGATCAGATTTCGTCTCGCGGCTTTTTCTTCGGCGGTCAGGTTGAGGAAAAGATGATCAAAAAGAGCCTGCGGATCGGTAAAAGGAGCGTCTTCCACTCCGTTGGATGTCCAGCTCATCCGGATGCCGCTGTCGAGGCCCGCGCCGATCACCGGGTAGCGAACTTTCACGCCGACATGGCGGGCCATCACCTGATCGACCGACATATTTTTCTCCGGGAACGCGAGTGCATCCTCCGGCAGTACACCGCTGAGAAAAGAGACCTCCCGGCCGTGGCCGCTGACCATATTGTGGTCGGTGTGAGATAAAATTGTGAGACGGTCCTTCAGCCAGTCGAGCGACTTCAGGGTCGGTGAAAGGGGAACATCTGTACCGAAGTCCTTCGGAAAAAAGTAGTCCGGGTGCATCCCGAAAGGATTCCCGGCAACCAGAAATCTCGTAGGAGTCGTTTCGCCGGCGAGGCAACTGGACTCCAGAAAAGGCAGGGCAAGCGTTCCGCCGAGTCCCTTCAGGAGTTTTCTTCGATCAATTTTCATAGAGCAGTGATTTCGATTGCAGCTGGAGAATACCTGCGGTTTTACCAGTAGCAAGACGTGAGTTTGCGTAGCGGATGAGTTAGTTCAGTGTGCCAACCTGGTGATGAAAATATCGTTTGCTTTCGTTGCCTTCAAATGAGTCGGGCCAAAGTTTGTCTCGTTTCGAAAAGCCCCGGAAATCACAAGTGAGGCATCCTCCAGGGCGGCTATCGCATAACTGAGGTCGTTGTCGATCCCACCGAAGAGTCGAAATGAGAGAACTTTGCTTCCATCTGAATTAAAAGTGGCTGTGTAGGCGTCGCGTGCCCCGGCTCCCACATGGGTTGACCCGTTAAAGTCGCCGGATTCTGATATTTCCCCGGTTACGGCAAATCCTCCTCCGGGCAAAGAGGTGGCCGAGAGTGCGTAGTCAGTGCCGGGGCCACCTCCGTGATGAGAGTGGAGAAATGTTCCCTGCGGAGAAAGTGTTGCAGTATAGAAATCGTGGCTCCCTGCTGAGGTATATTCCTTTCCGCCGAAGGAAACGGTTCCTTTGAACATACCTGCGATCAGAATATTGCCGCTTGTTGAGTCGACCGCGACAGATGTAGCCAAACCGTCGGATTTTCCGCCACCGGTTTGCACCCATTGCAGCGTTCCATGGGTGTCGTATTTCGCAATACAGATATCCTGAACTTTGTTATCAGTAGTTATAGAATCCGACCACACCACTTTGCCGCGAACAAATCCGCAGAGATAGATCATACCGTCATTTCCCGCAGCTATATTGTGGCCGCTGGTCGACGGGCCGCTTGCAGCCTTACTCCACAGGATTTCTCCGTCAGTAGAGATTTTTGCTACGATAGCGGACCTGCCGTTTGCGATACCTGTCTGGTGATCACCTATATTTCCGATGTTTGTAATCGTCCCTGCTAAAACCGCCGTGCCGTCGGGGCAGGTGGCAATCCCGTGACCATAATCATAGCCCGGCCCACCGAAGCGCTTCGCCCACAGGCAGCGGCCATTTCTGTCAAAACGGGCGACAAATCCATCGTAATTTCCGGCGTTTTCTAAAACGATGGAGCCAAACTGAATGGTATCACTTTGAAAATGACCGGTTACATAGCATCCTCCATCTGCTGTTGCTGATACGCCATACCCCCGGTCGATTTTTCCCTCTCCTGCAGCGGTTACCCAGAGGATTTCGCCTTGCTGATTGAGCCGGGCGACAACGAAATCCAGACTGTCTCCTGATCTCATTTCGTAGTCACCGAACTTGCTTCCGGGCGAAATTTCCCCGGTCACGAAGATGGAGTTGTCTGGACCTGCGGCGATTCCGCGGATTTTGTCATTGCCGTCCCCGCCTGCGGAAATAGCCCAGTGGAATAGATTCGCTTCCTCCGCGTAAGATTGGGTAAAGAAAATCAGGCCGAGGACGCAAACAGAAAGTCGGAGTGTCATGCCACTTTTTCCGGCTGATGATCCAGGTGGTCAAGAATGGAACTACCGAGATCATGTAGGCAAAAGAGACTGTTCATTTATGGATTGTACCCTGTACAGTCGGAGAGTAAACAGGGTGCAATCGAGAATGTAACCCTGTTACATGTAAGATCACCGGGTTCTCCATGAAACATTCGCTCATAATATTTTTCTGTGCCCTGCTAGTTTGGAGTACAGCTATCAGCTCCGACATGAAAGGAAGATTGACCTGTTTTGCAAAGGCAGGTGATCGATTTTCCTACGCAGTCTCCGCGAAGCGGGGTGATTTAATCTATACGAAACAGATAGTAAGCGCATCGGGTAATCACATTGATTTGATAGGGGAATTGAAACGAATTGCCGATCTCTGCGGTGCGTCGCTTACCGATGTGGTGAAGCTGAATATCCTCATTCCGGACACAACACCTGAACGGCAAAGTGCAGCGGAGAAAATGGTCACCGATCATTGGCCGGTCGGTAAAACTCCGGCGATGATGTTTATTCCCGGAAAAATCCCGGGCGGCGCTGCGCTGGCCTGTGATGCCGTTATTGCTGTGCCCACTGGAGGAGTTGAAGGAAAGCGCGGAGGTTCGGAGTATTCGATTGCGCCGCAAGTGAAAGATCTCATTTTTGCCTCCGGCAGGGTCGGGAAGGGGGGCAGTTACCGGCAATCGATTCCCGGTGCGATTAATCAGCTTCTGGACGACTATATAAAACCGCAGGGATCAAGCCGCAGTGATGTGGTTCAGATTCGAGCCTATGTGGATGATATCGATAAAGTAGAAGAAGCTGATGAGGAGATCGGAAAAATGTTCAATGGCTATTCTCTTCCACCTGTGATTTATATCGAATGGGCCAGGCCGGGGATGGTGGAGATTGAAATGATTGCTACCGCACCGGGGCGGAAGGAGACGGACGAAGCTCTGACTTTTTCTTCTCCGAAGGATATGAAGCCGTCGCCGGTGTTCAGCCGTGTTGCGATTCTCCATGCGCCGGAAATAATCTATATGTCAGGCATTGTTGGCGGTAATGTTGAATCGCCACAGGCGGAAGTTGTGTCGCTTTTTGAGGAATTAAAAAAGCGCTCGGAAGCAGTTGGCTCCGATCTGAGGCACTTGGCGAAAGCCACCTATCTGGTCAGCGATAAAGAAGTCGACAAAGCGGTTAGCGAAGTCCGGCCGGACTACTATGATCCGGCGCGGCCTCCGGCTGCTTCAAAAATCTTTCGAAATTCTGTGGGGCCCGGTCAAAACCTGCTGGTCGATATGATTGCTGTGCCGGCGCCCTGACTCGGCGATTGTACATTTCTACTCCCGGCAGAGTTTTAGATCTGCAGTGAATTTTTTGAACTCCGCTTGCTGCTCGGCTTCATCCCGGATTCGCAACAGCCAGGAGGGATGGATGGTAGCGATTATCTTTCCCGGGAAACCTATCAAATTTCCCATGTTTACCTCGCCTCGTTCACTGAGAATTCGGAAATCTTTTCTTATCAGGGATTGGGCAGCAGTGTTCCCCAGCGTTACAATTACAGAGGGTTGTACTTTCATCACCTCTGCGACCAGCCAGGGCTTGCAGGCTTCGATTTCCCCTCGATTGGCTTTATCGTGGATTCGTCGTTTCCGGTTTGCAGAACCGGGCTTCCATTTGAAATGTTTTACCGCATTTGTGATATACATTTCCTCCCGGTCGAGCCCCGCATCTGCCAGAGCTTCATCCAGCAGGCGTCCGGCCGGACCAACAAAAGGTTTCCCCTGGATGTCTTCTTCGTCACCGGGTTGTTCGCCGACCAGCATGATGCGCGCCTCCGGATTCCCTGTGCCGAAAACAGTTTGGGTCGCTTTTTCCCAGAGCGGGCAGGCCCGGCAGCAGGCGGCCAGTTCTGCCAATTCGTCGAGTGATTTGTCATGAATCGTCCCCGGTTCGTTTACTACGAAATCCTGATTGTTTTTGTGCAGGTTCTGCAGATAGAGATTTCGCGGAGCAGGACGGGGTTCCAGCGATTCGGCTTTTATCATATCGTCCCGACGGTTCGAGGAATGGCGGGTCAGTTCATCAATCAACTCCGCCTCCGGGAGGTTTTTCCAGTATTTCTTCGGCATTTCGGCCTGCATGGCCTTTAGCTTGAGGCGGGCGGGGTTGAATATACTTTTGTAATACCCGCGCCAAAGTTCTTCGAGATCATCTTCATCCGGTGCCGAGCTTTTTGATACTCCTTCGGAAGTATGGAGTTTTACCCCGTCCCAGTGGATACATTTTTCCGGACTCAAGATCGACCAGTCCATTCCGGTGAAACGTTTGATAAAGAAAGAGGCGTTGTACTCGATGATGTGGTGAGACGGTTCAAACCAGGCGACAAATTGTTCCCGTCCGGTGTGGGGATATTCGCCTACTTTGCGGAATCGAACAAAGGCATTCATCTTGTGGCAATCACGTCGGATTGCTTTCGCCATTTCAAGCAGTTTCCGGGTGTCGGAGTCCGTCGGTCTTTGTAGCAGGTTTTTCTCTCCGTTACATACCATTCGCCACGCGGCCCGATACATCAGGCCCCAGCGCTCCGGGCTGGAATGGCAGGACACGGTCCGCGCCAAATCGAGATAGCTTTTCGAGATCTTTACCTCCTGTTTTTTCCGGGGAGGTTCGCCTGAATCGAACAGATCAAATTGCGTGGAGGAACTGTCTGTCCAAAGCACTGCATCCGGAGGTACGGATCCTTCCAGAAGCTTGCGGGCTTCTATTCTCCAGGAATCAAAAGAGGGTTCGATTCTGACGCTGAGCGTGTCCATTTCTGCTACACCTCCCCGAACACGGCACTGCTTTTCGATTCCATAAATTCAAATTCCATCTGCTTCGGTGCCGGTTCAAAGCGGGCCCGGAGTCTGTCGCTGTCGAGTCCGAGTTTAATCGGATTGTGATCAGGTGTGATGATGAATGGCAGGCACTTTTTCAAGTTTACCCGTAGTTTGGCGAGGTCTTCGAGTCGAAGAATCGACCAGCGGCGCGCTTTCAAAATACGGTCTGTGTTGCGTACGCCGAGACCGGGGATTCGCAGAAGTTGCTCCCGGGTGGCGGTATGAATTTCGATAGGGAATGCTTCCCTGTGCCGAAGCGCCCAGGCCAGTTTAGGATCAATGTCCAAATCCAGCTTCCCTGTATCTTTTCCTTCAACAGGGGTAAGTTCACTGACGTCGAATCCATAGAAACGCATCAGCCAGTCTGCCTGGTACAATCGATGCTCCCGGATTAAAGGTGGAGCAATCGACGGTAGTATTGACGATGAGGCCGGAATCGGACTGAACGCGGAGTAGTAGACTCGTTTCAAATGGTAGCCCCGATAGAGTAAATCGGATCGCTGCAGCATGGTAGCATCATCCGAATCGTCCGCTCCGACGATCATTTGTGTGCTTTGGCCGGTAGCGAATGACGAGGTTGGTTTGATTTTCAGTTGCCTGTGTTCCTTCGCTTCCTGTTTGGCGTTTTCTATTTTCGTGCGAATTCCGCCCATGGCCTGCTGGGTGCGATGGAGGTTTTTCTCCGGCGCGAGAACTCTCAGGCTTTTCTCGGAAGGCAGCTCGATATTGATACTAATCCGGTCGGCATACTTCCCGGCTTCTTCGATCAGTTCCTGCGAAGCTTCCGGAATTGTTTTAAGATGTATATATCCCCGGAAGTCGTGAACTTCGCGCAGTTCGCGTGCAACCCGGATGACCATTTCCATAGTAAAATCGGCGTCGCGAATGATACCGCTACTGAGAAACAGGCCTTCGATGTAGTTGCGTTTGTAGAAGTCCAGAGTCAGAGAAATCACCTCCTCCGGTGACATCCGGGCCCGCTCTACATTGGATGACCGCCGGTTGATGCAGTAGTGGCAATCATACATGCAGGAGTTGGTCATCAGGATTTTCAAAAGCGAAATGCACCTGCCATCCGGAGCGTAAGAGTGACAGATACCACTGCCGCCGGCTGAGCCGACACCTTTGCCATTCATTGAATTGCGCCGGTTCGCCCCGGAACTGGCACAGGAGGCGTCATATTTCGCGGCGTCAGCGAGGATTTCCAATTTTCGACCCAGATCCATAAATGCAAAACTGAACAGTATTCATCCGGGCTGTAAATGCAAATCCGGAGAAATTCGTGTCAGATTTTACGAAGTAGAAGGCAGAACCGGATCGTTCCGTTCCTCAAGCCAATCACGGACGATATCGCAAAAGGCTGTGACGTGGGAATCCCGTTCATCCCGGGACCAGACCATCACCAGGGGAATGGTGCAGCGGGGCTTCAACGGCAGCAGAACAACTTCGGGCGACTCCGGTTCCACCGTGGCGGGCACGATGCCGATGCCTTCGCCGAATTCCACATAGCGAAGTATCGTTCCGATCAGGCTGGGTGTGTGGGCAAACCGGGGTGAAAAACCTGCAGACCGGCAGGCGGCCAACATGGTGTCGTGGGATCCGGCTCCTTCCCGGCGCGCCAGCACAATCAGCGGTTTATCGGACAGATCTTTCCATTCCATCTCTCCGGCAGCTGCCGCGGGATGATCCGACGGTACGGCTGCACAAAGCGGCTCATCCAGTAGATTCAGCGAAGGCAGCCCCAGAGCTTCGTGGGATATTACCGGCCGGGTCAATCCGACGGACAGTTTTCCCCGGGCTACCATTTCCCAGACTCGTTCCGGGGTTCTTTCCTCCAGCGTTACGATGACTCCCGGATTTTCCTCCCGGTATCGTCGCAACAGAGCACCGAGGAAAGACCTCGTCGGCGGGCCTATGTAACCGAGTCGCAATTCACCCAATCCACCTGATGCCGCGTGGCGGACCCGGCGCATCATATCGTCGATTCTCTCCAGCAGGATTTCGCCGTCGCGGGCCAGCACAACTCCGCATGGAGTAAGACGAATCGCCCGCCTGGAACGATCAAAAAGCGGAGAGCCCACCTCTGTTTCCAGTTGCTGGATGGTCCGGCTCAAAGCTGATTGCGCAAGATGCAACCGTTTCGCAGCACGCGAGAAACTGAGCTCCTCTGCAACTGCCAGAAAACAGGTAATCTGCCGAATATCCATTTTGAATACTATGCTGAAAATAGATAGGTTCCATGCTTATTATGCAATTTTGTTATTAATTTTTCCCCTTACTATCTTCCCTGTCATGAGTATAATTCCGCCACGAAAAACCCGTCTCTGGATCTGGTATCTGTGGATGTGCTGTTTCTTTCTCGTCTGGGCCTGGTTGGTGTTTGGGCATCAGCGCTGGGGTGAAGTCGTGCAACATTGGGGTATCGCACTGGCCATGGCGATAGGCAGCTATGCCGCCGGTTCCACTCCGATGGGAGGTGGAACAGTGGGCTTTCCGATTCTGGTGCTTTTGTTCAAACAATCCGCAGAGCTGGGACGCGATTTCAGTTTCGCGGTGCAATCGATCGGCATGGTCAGCGCGGCGATATTTATTCTTTCGCGTCGGCAACCGCTCGCCTGGGCGATGTTGAAAGGTGCTATGCTGGGTATTCTGCTGGCAACTCCTGTGGGAGTGATCTGGCTGGCCCCTCTGGTTCCGCCCTTGTGGATCAAGCTGACCTTCGCTGCCATTTGGGGTGGCTTTGGGCTGCTTCATTTGCGCAGGATCGGGGAAATTGCCGGTCATGAAGGGATGACCGAATTTGATGAAAAGTGGGATTTCCGGGTGGGTCTCGCTGTCGGCATTGGAGCGGGTGCAACAGTCGTGTCCGTGACCGGTGTAGGTGTGGATATGGTAATCTACACCGTTCTCGTTCTCCTCTGCCGGGCTGATCTAAAGATCGCGATACCGACGTCTGTTGCCATCATGGCTT
>JARGOZ010000082.1:12732-30122 GCA_029213025.1 Verrucomicrobiales bacterium | reverse complement strand
TATCTATTTTCCAAACCAGCAAAATGGCGAAAGAACTCACCCACACCCAACTCCTCGAAAGACTGCGCCAGGCGGGTGAGCAGGGTTTCAATGTTCTCATGGAAGGTCCGGCCGGAACCGGAAAAACCTCTCTGGTTCAGCAGGTATCCAAAGAACTGGGCCTGCGACTGAAATACTACAGCGCCTCGACTCTCGATCCTTTTGTCGATCTCGTCGGACTGCCCACCCCGGTGACGCGGGAAGACGGAACGCGCGCTCTGGAGTTCCACCGCCACGAGGAGATCAACGAAGCGGAACTGGTCTTTTTCGATGAACTAAACCGGGCTCATACCAAAGTGCTGAATGCAGTTCTCGAGATGATTCAGTTTCAGACAATCAACGGTGATCCACTGCCGAAATTGAAAGCGGTTTTCGCTGCCATCAACCCCTCGGACGGCGACTATCAGGTTACCGATTTGGACCCGGCCCTGGTAGATCGATTCCATGTTCATCTCAAATTCGGCAACGCGCCGGACCGAAGCTGGTTTGTCGAAAAATACGGAGCTACAGGAAAAGCCCTCTGCGACTGGTGGTCGGTCGATCTCGTTCCGGAGCAGAGCAGAACCATCAGCCCGCGGAAGCTGGAACATATCGCGATGCTGCTGGGAAAGGGTTTCGACCCGGCCGATTCGATCCCGGAAAAAAATACCAAATTACCATTCCATCTCCTCAAAGAACGGCTTCACTCGCCCCACGCGGTGCTCGATATCAAAGACTTCGTCAAGGAGCCGGACACTTTTGAAAAACTGGTCGCGCAGGATCAGGAAATGGCGCTGCGGTTGATCCAACTGCTGCCCGCCATGAAACCGATGCAGCTTTTCGAAGTCCGCATGATCATCCTCGCTCTGCCACCGGAGCTGCTCGCCCGGGTGAATGTCGATCAGATATTTATGAAACGGCTGTACGACGGGATCGGCAAAAAACTGGGCGCAGCGGAAAAGAAAGTCTACCGGGAACTGGTGGAGGAACAACTCAAGGGCTCTTGAAAATGATTCGCTATGATCAGGAAGAGGCTTCCGCAACCGAGGCGGAAAGATTCAATAAGGTGATCGAATGGCTGGAGCGCCGCCGGGCCCACATTGCTGCGCATGTCCTCCAGATGGGCGAAATCCACTTTAACGATGTCGTCGATACCGCCGGGGTGCGCGTCACCGGCTCGCAGGTGGATCTCTTTTTTAACCGGGAATTTTTCGAGGAACTCAAACTCGTCGAACTCGTCGCGGTTCTGCTCCACGAATCACTCCACGTCGTCTTTCGCCACCAGGCGCGGGCGGAAAAAATCGAAAGCAACTGGACTCGCCGCCTGTTCAGCTACGGTTGCGAAACGGTGATTAACGATTCGATTCTGCGATATTTCAAAGAGATCGAACTGCCGCCCGGCGCCATCACCGGACAATCACTTCTCGGCCGGGATACCAGCGACCTGACCGCCGAACAGGTGATGGCGTTGCTGCAGAAAAAATCCCACGATGATCCGTGTTTCCTCGAACCCTGCCTCGACGACCACGATGTGTGGGACCCGGAAGAACCCGGTGACGAATCGCCGGAAGAAGACCTGCCCCACCGCTGGGATGCGAACAGCGACAAACTCGTCGAACGTCTGGAGAAAATGAACAGCGGTCTGAAACTGTGGGGTTCCAAAGCTCTTGGCGCGACCCGGCTCGCAGTGCGAAAGAAAGGTCGCACAGACCTGCGCCGGTTCCTCACCGAACAACTCCGGCCCGCTCACCGGTATGCAACCGTTTGGTCGGTCCCCAACCGCAAAGCTATGTCGATCTATCCCGATGTGATTTTGCCGGGCTACGAACCCGAGTCGTGGATGGTGCGGGTTCTGATGGCGATTGATTCCAGCGGCTCGGTGTCCGATGAATTTCTCGGCGTCGCAAGAGCCGTGGCCAATCAGCAACTACCCGGCACAAAGATGAAAATGATCTCTTTCGACACCCGGACCTATGAAGTCGAACCCGGAGCCACAACTCTGAAAGGAGGTGGCGGCACCGATGCCCAGGCTGTGGAAAGCTACATCGAAAAAGAACTGCCGGCCTATCCGGATTATGTATTTATCTTTTCAGATGGATACACCCCTACGCCGGACGTGAAAAATCCGGACAGATGGATTTGGCTCCTGCCTCCCTACGGAGTGGAAAACTATATACCGAAAGGCAGTAAAATATACCGTTTCGATCCGCGGGAGCTGTAGAAACTATTTCACCACGGAGCCACCACCCAGACCAAATCCCTCCTTATCCCCATACAGTCAGGCAGGGAGGCGCGAAACTTCGTTGACTCGCAATGGTTTTATGGCAAGGATGTAAGATCAAAGCCTGTTTCTCCTAAACATGCGAAAACAGAAGGTCAATTTTTATGGAAAAACACAATTCTACTATTTTCATCTGTTATAGAAGAAGCGACACCCATTTCGAAACTGATGCAATTTATAGAGAATTGGTTGATGTTTTCGGCAAAGAAAAAGTATTCAAAGACGAGGAGAATGTTGGCCCGGCAGAGAAATTCATGGATCGAATCACCTCAACCCTGAAAAACACCTCAGCACTGGTAGTTGTGATCGGTCCAAATTGGCTCGACGCGGAGGACACTAGCGGGAACCGTCGGCTGGAAGCCAAAAATGATTACGTAAGACGAGAAATCGAAGCTGCAATTGAATCAAAAACTCCGATCATTCCAGTGCTGGTAGGAGGAATTGATTTGCCGTCCTCACAGCACTTGCCGCACAGCATACGGGGTTTGCTGGATTGGCAAAAAATTGAAATTCGTCCAGGCAAATACTATCATGACGACATCAAACGACTCATCGAAGGACTTGGCGGAAAGGTCGCCGAGAAAAAGGGCAATGCGAGTTTGTGGGTGGGATTGGGATTAATCCCCATCTCAATTGGAATAGGCTTACTGCCGGCCGACTATTTTTATGATAGAAAATATGAACCCGAGTTCATCGCAGAGAGAGCAATGAAATGGAAAACGGTTGGGGTTCTTGTATCTACGCTTATACTTTTATCGATGGGGCCGGTAAAGCTGAATGAGAAAGGAGGTTTTTTTCATCGTATCACCGGGAAAGAACCCAAAAAGGTTCACCTAATTTTCATCGGTCTAATTTGGATGGCTATTGCCGTTATTTGCGCTGCCGTCATTGAAAAAACCTCCTCTTCATTGGAGCAGAATGGGTTCTTGATTATGACGTTGGGGTGGGCAAGCTTAATGGCATCCCTTGGAGTATTTTTGTTCGTTGCTTTTTACCAGGGTAACCACGAGTAGCTTATTTTTGGGAAGAATTCGAACTCGATATAGAGAAAGAAAAAATTTGCTAAAAGATCTTCATTTCACCTGATCCAGCTTCTTCCAGTCGGGATACACCGGGCGGACCATAGCTTCTTTACCGACTTTTTCATTGGCCGGTGCCGGCGGTGCCTGATCGAGAATTGCCTTCAATTTTTGGCGGGCGGCGGAACTCGCCGGGTCGATTTCCTTTTCGGTCAGTTCATTCTCTTCTTTCAGATCTTTTTGCGGTTCAAAGAAACGGCCATCTCGATAGAGTTTAAACTTCTGATTACGAATAAACTGACCCGGCACTTTGTTCCAATAGGGTTGGTAGTGACACAAAACGCTTTCGCGAAGTTTGCCCGGCTTCCCTTGCAACTGGGGAACAAGGCTGACTCCGTCAACCGGATCATCTTCGCCCGGTTCATGATTCGCCAGGGCTGCGAGAGTTGGATAAATATCGGTAAAATCGACCAAATCATCAAGCACAACGCCCACAGGAGTTGTCCCTTTCCAATAGGCAATCAGGGGAACGTGGGTTCCCATATCGGTCATCGTGCCTTTCCCTCCCCCGATCATTTGCCCGTTCCATTTTGAGGTAATTTTCCCATTGGTGCCGTTGTCCGCCGTAAAGATAATCAGAGTGTTTTCTGCTATATCAAGTGCTTCGGTCTTTGCGACAATGCGACCAACGATTTTATCCATATAGTTCACCATTGCCTGAAAGTTCTCTTTCTTATTCTTCGCCTTTCGATTGGCGGACTGATCCCGGGGCTGGTCTCCGATCGAATCAGGAGTGGGCACAAACGGATCGTGAACGAGAACCATCGGGTAGTAGGCGAAGAACGGTTCCTCCTGATTCTTCTCCATAAAATCGCACAGAAAATCGCAGAAAATATCAGGTCCGTATTTATCGGCGTTTTCCTCCTGTGAAATGAGCCTCCCGTTTTGCTCAAGCGGAGGACTCCAGAAACGCTCGCTGATTTTATCCCTCACCTTTGTCAGCTGCCAAAGGCAATATTCATCAAAACCGGCTTTGTTGGGTCGGGACATATCATCATAACCCGGCAGAGAATTGTATAGTCCATTCAACTGCCATTTTCCGGCAATCGCGGTTTTGTATCCCGCATCCTGAAGCAGGTTGCCGAAAGTTTTTTCTTCCGGATTCAGATAGCCGAAATGAGTGTAGTTCCGGAAGTTATACTTCCCGGTCATGATCATGACCCGGGAAGGCGTGCAAATCGGAGTTGAATAGCAGTGATTGAAGCGGAGTCCTTCCGCAGCCATTTTATCGAGATGCGGAGTTTCGTAGTCCTCCGCCCCGTAGCACCCGAAAGCCTCCCAGCTCACATCATCCGCCATTATCAGGACGATATTCGGCCGGTCCGCCGAAAAAGATAGAAGAGGAAAGAGAATCGTGAAGGCAAGCAGGAGCGGAAGTTTCATTACAGGTAAACACAAATAAATCTTACGACTTATCGGTATTAGCCTTCGTTCCGTTTATCCACTGCTTTTTGGATCTCGTATTCGTCCCTTTTCCTCGAAAAAAACTCGCAAATTACTTTGGTCGAAGGCGGATTTTCCAGAATGTGGTCATACCCTTCAGATCGAACCCGCTTTCCTTCAGGGGGCCTCTCCCTGGGTTCCAGCAGCAGATTTCACTCACGCAAAATCGGCTGCAACCCAAAGATAGATGCGAGCCCTACCAGTTGGAAGCAAAGCTCACATCCCGCCAATCGGATCCTAACTCAGCTTTGAGGGCTTTTTTCGCCCGGTGAATCAAAACCCACAGGTTGCTTGTCGATATATCGAGACGGCGGGTCACTTCCTCGGTAGAGAGATCCTGCATCAGCCAGAGGCGAAATGCTTTGCCCATTTTACCGGGCAGTTTTTCCACGGCATCGTTCAACTGATCCATAAAATCACCTCTCTCGGCGACTTTAGTCGGATTCAGGTCGGTGCGGTCGTCGGCTCTGCTCTCCATCCATCCGGTGAGATCTTCTTTGTCCCGGTTTTCCAGCTGGCTGGCAACGATGGCCGGTCTGCGTCCGCGGCTCCGGTAAAAATCGATGATCTTGTTGCGCAAAATCCCGGAGAGCCACGTTTTCTCCGTGCATTCTCCCCGGAAACGATCTTTGGCCTTCCAGGCAGCGATAAAGGTGTCCTGAACCAAATCTTCAGCGATCTGGTAGTCGTTCACTTTGGCCACAGCGATCCGGGTAAGATAGCTGCGGTATTCTACGTTCCAAAGTTCCGGATTGAGGGTGTGTGGTTGTTTTACGGTTGTCATGTTGTGGTTTAGATACAGACCGTTCGGTCTTGGTGTTGTTCAAAAAAAAGTTCAAATCTCGCAAGTGAACTATCTCATCTTACCGTAACAGACAGACCTGTCTACCTGTTTATGCGGTTTATTTCAAAAAGTTTACGCCTGCGTTCCAAATTCTGTCGATTTACCCGTTAGTTTTGCGTTTACCGGGCGTAATGGAGCAGAATAATCCATGAAAAATTTTACAACAGTGATCCATGCCATTTTGCTCTGCACGATTTCAGCCGTCTGCACGGAATCAGCTCATTGTCAGTCGAGTGAAGGTAAAAGACCAAACATCGTTCTCATCCTGCTCGATGATCTTGGCTATGCGGATGTCGGCTTCAATGCCGAACTTTTCGGCGTGAAAACCGATGTGGTAACCCCGAAAATCGATGATCTGGCCCGCAAAGGAACCATCTTCAAACAGGCTTATGTCGCTCACCCGTTTTGCGGCCCAAGTCGAATGGCTCTTTTATCGGGCAGGATGCCCCACTGTTATGGCGGACAGAAAAACCTCTCCGATATCGCGAAAAATCTCCACGATTACAATGAAAAGGGCCTGCCGTTGAGCGAAACCCTGATCAGCACCGTACTTCAGCGGTCGGGCTATTCCACAGCCTGCTTCGGAAAATGGCACATCGGCTCCTCAAAACCGTTCCATCCCAATAACCGGGGTTTCAACGAATTTTTCGGCTTTCTCGGCGGCGGTCACCAGTATTACCCGTCCGCTACCGACAAAGTGGAGCCGAAGATTAATGACTACCAGTATTTCCTCGAACGAAACGGCAAAGAAACCCGCTCTCCGGAAGGAGCCTACCTCACTGATATGCTGTCTGTCGAAGGGTCAAATTATATAGCAACCAAAGCGAAGCAGGATCAGCCATTCTTTCTCTATATGTCTTACAATGCCCCGCATTCGCCACTACAGGGGAAAACCGAAGACCTCGCGTTTCTCTATCCCGATCACATGCCGGAGAATCCCAAAAACGGCATCGACTACCGCGACTACGAAGGACGGCAAAACTATGTAGCCATGATGTATGCGGTGGACCGCGGAATCGATCGGATTATAACAACACTCCGGGATCCCGACTCCGATGGCGACAACTCGGATTCCATCGAGGCAAACACCCTGGTCGTATTCCTCAGTGACAACGGAGGAAAGATCGCCCAGGCAGCGAATAACGACCCGCTTCAGGATGATAAAGGATCCACTATGGAAGGAGGAATCCGCGTACCTATGTTTATGTATTGGCCGGGCAAAATCCCCTCCGGCGCTGTCTATGATCATCCCGTTCTGGCTCTCGACTTCTATCCTACCTTCGCCAGCCTCGCTAACGCCGAAATCCCGAATGATAAAATTTTGGATGGGAAAGATATCTGGCAGGATTTCCTCGCCGGAAAGAACCCGCATGCTGATGACACCATGTTCTGGTTGCGCCATCATGGAGGAATCAACGAAACAGCGATCCGCAGAGGTAACGTAAAAGCCTACCGCAAAGGCTTCAGTCACTGGAAAGCATTTGATGTAGTTAACGATGTCGCGGAATCCGAAAATATCGCCAATCAGAACGAAGAAATTCTAAAATCTATGATTGAGGCCGGACTGGAATGGAGCAAAACTCACAAAGACCCTCAATGGCACGACACGCAAAACGGTCTCGACAGCTGGACAAAAAATCAGATGCCGAAATACCCGGAGACTTTCACATTTCGTTAGGAAAGAAAATATGATTTCCTGCCGGACAAATCACACCAGTCGCTTACAGTCGCCCTTTTTATGAGGCTGTATCAAAACCAAATTTGGCGTAAGGGTGAAACGACATTCCGAATCGTTCGGCTCGAACGTCTCGCAGTCGAATACAAAGAGGTGTCGGACTCCACACCCGAGGAAGGAAAGCACCACTCGGTCACAAAAAAGGAATTCTGCCGGTTGATTAAAGACGCGTCTCTCGAAGGCTGATCAGCGTTTCAGCCGCCGGCTCACTTCCCGGTTTTGCCTTTCTTTGTCGACGTTTTCTTCAATTTACGAGGCTGCTTACTGCGTTTTTCCCGCGGTTTGAAAAAGAGGTAGAACAACACCGGGCACAATATCAGGGTCAAAAGTGTGGCAAAACCCAAACCGAACATCATGGCCCAGGCCATGGAACTCCACATACCGCCTCCGCTAATCGCCAGAGGCGCAAGCCCGATAATCGTGGTCACTGTCGTCATGACGATGGGGCGCAGCCGCGACTTCGAAGCGTCCACGATACCCTCTACCAGGTCTTTTCCCTGGCGGAGCTGCAGGTTGGTTTCATCTATTAGAAGAATCGCGTTGTTTACAATAATGCCGAGTAGCGCAAGAAGACCGAGCATAGTCATAAACCCGAATGAAGAACCGGTAAGCAGAAGCCCGGGAACGACACCGCACAGCATTGGCGGGATCGTTAAAATAATGATGGCAAAGCAGCGCATGCTGTTGAACTGGGCAATCAAAATCAACACCAGCATCGACATGGCAATCGGCATGCCTCCGGCCAGCTTCTGTTGCGCCTCGGCACTCTCCTCCTGTTCGCCGCCGTATTCGATGTGGTAGCCGACAGGCCAGTCTCCCCGAGAAGTCAGCTCGCTAAGAAGAGGTTGAATGTCGGCCAGTGCCTGACTGGAAAATCGACCGCGAACTTTTCCCTTAATCGTCATGACACGCAGAGTGTCTTCCCGCAAAATTGAACCGGGAAGAAAATCGATTTTGGTGCTGGCCACCTGGCTTAAAGGAAAAACCCCGGTTTGGCCGAATATAGGTAAATCCGGAAGTCGCTCCGGCCGTTTTCTATAGTCAGCCTCCGATCGCAAAACGATAGGAATCGCCTCCTCCCCCTCCCGTAACGTGGTGACCTGTTGGCCGGCGAATTGCAAATTCAGAGCGCTGGCGATGCTGCTGGTATTCAGTCCGAGGCGGGTGCTCCTCACCGGATCCGGATCTACGGTTACCTGTTTGATCCACGCCCCCCAGTCATCGCGAACATCGACCATGCCCGGCACCTGATTCACGACATTGACTACTTTGTCACGCAGCTCGTACAGCACCGCCATATCTTCGCCATACAGACGGATCTGGATCGGGTCACCAACCGGCGGGCCGTTTTCCAGCGGTTTGGCCAACACTCTGGCAGACGGAAAATTCGTCTCGGTATACCGGTTTACTTTTTCCACAAAATACGCAATTTCCTTTGGATCGGAAGCATGCGTAATAACACTGAGAAACGAATAGTTCGGATTGGCGGGCTCCGGACTTAATGAAAGATACCACCTCGGCCCACCGTCGCCAATCCAGGCGGACACCGATTTCACCATCTCAGGATTTTCGCGGGCGAACCAGTCTTCCAGCTTATTGACCTGCAACTCTGTTTCTAAAATGTCAGTTCCCAGCGGAAGTTCAAAGTCGACCACAAACTGACCTCTTTCATTTGGCGGGAAAAAGATATTGGGAACAAACCGCATTCCGACAGCCGCTACCAAAGTAAGAACATAGATCAAAACGGGATAGCCCCACTTTAAGCGCAGAGAGAAACGAAGCAGAGATTCATAGGGTTGATAGACCCTGTTCAAACCGCGCCCGACCAGAGTATCCTTTTTTAGAGGTTTCAAAAACCAGTAACAGAAAAGCGGGATCACCGTGATTGAAAGCAACCAGCTGCTCAACAGTGTCAGACTCACAACGGCAAACAGACTGAAGGTAAACTCCGCCACACTTCCCGTGGCCAATCCGATCGCCGAAAACGCGGCAATTGTCGTGCCGCTGGCAGCGAGCAGCGGGATCATCAGCCCTTTCACTGTTTCAATCACAGCCCCTTTGCGTTCCTCACCCTCACTGAATCGAACCAGAATTTGCTCACTGACCACCACGGCATTGTCCACCAGCAGACCCAGCGCGATAATCAGCGCAGCAATCGACATCATTTCCAGCTGAATGTCGAAAAAGGGCATCAGAGTAAAACACATCAGCACCGCTGAAGGCACCAGTACACCAACGATCATCGCGATTCGCCACCCGGCGAACAACAGCATCACCAGAACCACAAAAAAGAAGGCCTGACCGAGGTTTGCCACAAAATCGTATATCGATTTCTCTACATATTGTGGCTGAAAAAACATCACCTCGATATCCAGACCGATTGGCAGTTTGTTCTGTATTTCCTCTATAGCTTCTGATACCCGCTCGCCCACTTCGGTAACTGCCCGCCCCTCCACCATTGAGACCGAAATACAAATCACCTGTTCCCCGTTGTAATGAGAAAGCGACTGAGGCGGATCGACATATTCTCTGGAGACATCAAAAACGTCGGAGATTCTCAGACTGGTAGACTGCCCCGGAGCAGAGAGACGGTATTCCTCCAATTCTTCGACTGATTTAAATTCGCCCAGCGTAATCAAGTCGAGGCGCTCCGGACCGGAACTGACCTCACCACTGGCGGCCACTGTGTTTTGCGAACTCAACGCAGCGATCACTCCGTCCAGAGTCAATCCCCGCGCCGCCAGCTCGTTACTGGAAAATTCCAAATAGATCCTTTCATCCTGATCACCGTGAAATTCCACTTTCGCCACTCCGTTCTGCTCCAGCAATTTGTCCCGGATATCTTCCGCGGCGTCTTTCATTTCCCGTTTCGAGAAACCGTCGCTTTTCAACGCATAAAGGTAGGGAAACTGCTCACCAAAATCATCGTCCACTATCGGTCGGGATGCGCCATCGGGAAGACGCACTGCCTCCACCCGGTTGCGGAGGTCGGTCCAGATATCCTCCATATCGAAGTACTCTTCCTTTACCTCTACGTTGATGATTGAAATCCCGGGTTTAGACGTCGACTTCACTTTGTCCACTTCCGGCATTTGGCGCAGGGTCTGCTCCAGCGGTTCGGTAACTTCCTGCTCAACCTGCACCGTGGTCCGGCCGGTATACGGAGTGATCACCATCGCATTCCGGATGGTAAATTCGGGATATTCCAACCGACCGATTTTGAAATAGGTCTGCACCCCGATCAACATGATCAACGTATAGATCACCAGCGAGGTGCGGTTGTTTTTTATCGTAAATCCTGCCGGGTTCATGTAGTGGTGAAAATATTCGATTTAACAGGGTACAATCCCGGACTGTACCCTGTACAGTCTGCGACCTAACCCTGTTTACTGTGCAGTTTTACTTCCTGATTCTCCTCGATCCGGTGAACTCCACGCGCGACAATGACATCCCCCGGAGCCACTCCGGAGACGATTTCGATCATACCATCCTCGCGCAAATTGCCCGGTGTAACCTGTCGCCGGCTCACCGTGCCGTAGCCTTCTTTGC
Source organism: Verrucomicrobiales bacterium (assembly GCA_029213025.1). Lineage (GTDB taxonomy): Bacteria > Verrucomicrobiota > Verrucomicrobiia > Verrucomicrobiales > DEV007 > Arctic95D-9. The sequence goes on along the minus strand of JARGOZ010000082.1, from coordinate 19,173 downwards.
CGGGAACGGGTTTTACAATCCAGACGAAAACTTCGGCATGAGGAACTTTTGCCACACAAGTGGAGGGCACCGCCAGGGTATCACCGTTCGGATTGGGTAGAGAAAGCGTCGCCTCCCCGTCGAGACCTTCCCGAATCCTTTCATCATCACTTTCGAAAGACAAGATAACCGGGTAGGTAGTATTTTGACCCACTTCCGGAGATATCGAATCGACCGTCGCCGCAAATTCAGCATCCGGCAGACTACCCATTTTAATTTGGCTCTTCATTCCCACCGAAAATCTACCTATCAAATTGGCCGGCACTCCGATTTGAAATTCCTTTCCCCCTTCACCCTGGATCGTCATCACCGTCTGTCCGGCGGCTATCACCATCTGCGGGTCGATCGATACACTGCCAATGACTCCGGAATAGGGCATTTTCAGCACTGCATCTTCAAAAACTTTTCTCGCCGAATTGTAGTTACTTTGCGCCGCCCTCTCTCTGGCTATGGCACTCTCCAACGCACTCTGGGAAGCGTTGCCGGTTTCGACAAGCTGCTGGGAGCGGCGCAGCGACTGCCGGGCCTCAACCAGTTGAGCATTGGCCGCATCGAGTTGGTTTTGAAACTCCCGGGTATCCAGCCGCGCCAGAACGGCGCCCTGCTCATAGCGCAGACCTTCCGTGGCATTTACTTCCACCACCCTGCCACCTACTTCAAAGGCGATACTCGCCCCCTTCACAGAATCGACAACACCCGAAAAAGATCTCTTCACTTTGCCGTTACTTTCCGGCACCTCGAAAGTAACGACCGGCCTGATCACAGGCTCCGGAACCGGCTCCGCCTTTTTACATGATGACAGGGCGATCAACGCGGCGAAACTGATATAGAAAACTGATCTCATGGATTTGTCCGGGTGGTAAAGATTCGCTTCAACAGTCCTGTTTTTTCCACCGGGGCGGGACTTGCGTCCTGTATCACTACCGGCACGGCGCGGATCCCCGCTGGTTTGGTATCGACATGGGGAGCCTCTTCTTCCTGCTTTACGACACAGGGAGTAGCGGAATGAACCACCCTCTGCGCCCGATTTTCGATAAAGTCTTTATTAGGATCCGGTTTGGTACATTTCGGCATCACAAGCTCCTCGCGTTTCATATAGGTGGCCAACATATCCGACCACTGACGTTTCTGAGTGGGATTTTTTTCAAATTCAAACCACGAAATGGAACGCTGCATCTGAACCACTTGTTGAAGATAGGAATACACCGCAAGACTGGCTTGCTGGCGCTGACCAAGCAGGGCGCTCTGTGCATCCAGCAAGTCGAGAATCGTAGCCGCTCCCTGAGCGTATTTCTCTCTCGTCGCTGCATAGTTTTTTTCGGCCGAAACCAGCCCCCGCCGACTCAGACGGATGTTGGGATGCTCGGAAAACAGACCGTTAAAGGCCGTGAGAGCGCGTTGTTCGATAAACTGCAAAGCACGTTCACGCTGCGCTGCCAACTGACGAATCACAGCTTTCTGTCCCGACCTCTCGGCCTGCCGAAAGCCCCCTTCATAGACCGGCACAGTCAGTGACACACCGGCAAAGGCCTCGCTCTGGGTAGTATAGTTCAGAATCTCTGTGCCCTGACCAATCCGGTTGTAACTAAACAGACCGGATATCTCCGGCAGAAAGAAACTCCTCTCAATACGACAAAGCTCAATCCCCTGTGCGGAAAGTCCGAAGTCAAAAGCCGCCAACTCCGGTGATGCCGGAACCGCCACTTTCCTCAAAAAGTCCCCAAACCGAAACGCATCGTCCTGATAACGGATGTGCCGGTTGATCGCATCATTCATGAAGTAGGTATCCCGATCATCCAGTTCGATATCGACAAACTTCCACTGCTTTTCCCGGGGTTCGCCCATGATCCGGTTTAATTCGATGCGGGCATTTTCCCGATCCGCTTTCGCCTGGAATACCGAGGCCCGACTCGAAGCCGCGTCCTGTTCCCAGCGATAGGTTTCCGAGGCTTCTACCGCACCGATATTGACCCGCAACCTCGCGAGCTGAAGGTTATTCTCGGACAGGCGAAGATTCTCCCTTTGAATCTGCCAAAGGGAGCGGGCCGCGAGATAATTCAAAAACGCCACACCGGCCGCCTCCATCGCATCCATCCTTTCGGAACAGGTATTCAATCTTTCTGCAGCCACGCCCTCCAAAGCTGAACCGATATTTTTCCGGATTGTATCATTAAACAGGCTTTGCCGAAGCTCCATGCCATAGCTGCCGGCATGCAGGTGATCGGGAGTCAAAATCCGGTTTATCCGGTCGACGTAGTCAGTGAAACTCTGCTGAGCATTGATCGACACCGTCGGTCTTTGAAACGATTCCGCTTTGCGCAAATCACTGCCGGAAATCAGCTCCTCCTCCTTTTGAATCTTTACATCGATATTTCCCGAGGCCGCTATCTTCATCACTCTCTCAAGAGTCAGTTCTTCACCGGTCTCGCGGCCCTCTTCATTGAGAAATTCAGCGGTCAGTGCAATTTCATAGTTTGGATACCACCCGGCCATTTCGGCGGAAGCGCGATTGATTATGAGCCTGTCCTCCACCGGTAGATAGACCGGCAGAATTCGTGGATCAATCCCGAGCATGATCTGGTGGGCATTCAGAGCGGCCCGCCTGGCTATAGCATCGCCGTTGTCCGGAGCCAGTCCCGCCATAGCCCCGAGTCGCACATCCGGAAGCCCGACCATACTCAGGGTGACACAGCCCCGTTTGGAAAGCAGCTCAAACATCCGGGTCCTCTCTTTTGGCGGAATGGAAGGAAGTATAGATATATAAACAGCCCTTGCCCCGGACGGAATCGCGGATACGATACTTTCCACCGAACCTTCCGAAGGCAGTATTTCTATACTCACGCCGTACTCCTTCTCCACCTCTCTCTTTTCATTATTGACATCTCTGACCCGGCCCGAGGCGTGAAACAGACTTTTATCGACAACCACATAGATCCGGTTTTGTTCACTGAGATACTTCAGTGCTTCGATATCTGCAGCGATCCGCTGAGGATTGGTAATGAAACTATAGTTTGCCACCTTCGAAGTGCCCTCCGGCGAAATCGAGTTTTCCAGCATATCGGAAAACTCCACCGCACCACCCAACACCGGCCGCTTCCTGTCCACCGCATCCAGTTCAAGGGCCCGGCCGGTGGCAACAAATCCCGCAGCGATGATTAGATCCGTCTCCGGCTTGGCGAGCGCGAGATTTAACTTTTGCGACAGCGCGGTGGCATTGCCTCTGGCATTAAAATCCTCGAACCGTAAGTTGTAGGAATCGATCGAAAGCTTTTCCAGCTCCGCTTTTACTTTATCCGCGAAGGTATCAAAGTACCACGATTCGTCATCCCGCAGAATCACCACTTTCCTCGATGGTCGAACTCTTTGCGGCATCGGTGCAGGCGCTTCATCCAATGACGGAAGCGGCGGAAGCAACGTTCCCGGCGCCGGTAGAGTTGGGTCATCCGGAACAATTGACGGGAGATCCGGCCGGGGCGGATTCTGGGCTTGAAGCAGGGAAACTGATGACCATATACCGACAAAGAACAGTAACCGGAAGGTTATGCGTGGATTCCACTTATCGGAACTGCCGGCTTTCATATATCATTTTCTGGATCGGATCACTCAGGCCAGGTGTTATTTGTTTAATAAACCTTAATAATTATAGCAGCTTGATAAAATAGGATAGAAGCGGTGTCAAGAGACAATCAGGCACCTGCCCGGACCGCCGTCATCTCGTGTTTGATATTTTTCCGTCCGCAGCGTTTTTACTATATGCCGAACATCTTGAATCGACCCTTCCGCACCTGCCTGGTATCCGTACTATTTTTCGTAGTTTTTTCTCTCTGTTGCAGAGCAGAAAACAGGCCACCCAATATTCTGCTGATACTTACCGACGATCAGGGATGGAGCCAACTGAGCACCACCATGGATCCCGATATCTCTGAAGCGCGCTCCTCCTATCTGGAAACACCCAATGTGGCGAGGCTGGTCGAACAGGGAATGCGGTTTACCAGCGGGTACTCCCCTGCCCCTCTGTGTACACCAACGAGGAGAAGTATACTTTGCGGTACCAGCGCTGCCCGAAGCGGTTCGGAATTTCGCAGCAAATGGATACCGGCCAATCACACAACGATTCCGAAATCTCTCAAATCCGCAAACAGCACGTATCAATGCGCCCATTTCGGAAAATGGGGCGAGCAGATGATCTCCACTCCCGAACAATGCGGCTACGACGCCAGCGATGGTGAGACCGGGAACAATACCGGCGGGATGCCTTCTACGCTCGATTCAAAGTTCCGCAGCCACAACGACGAAGAACCGTATTTTGTCGACAACGAAGATCCGAAACGAACCGGTACCGTGACAGATCACTCGATCAATTTCATTCGTGACCAAACAAAGGCGGGCCGCCCCTTCTATGTGCAGGCCAGCTACTACGCGGTCCACCTCTCCGTAGTCGCAAAACAGAAAACGATCGATAAATACAAAGCTAAAGGCACACCCGACCGCGGCTATACCGAAGCCTGGGCGGCTATGTTGGAGGATCTGGATCAGGGAGTCGGCCGACTTCTCGATACCGTTTCCGATTTGGGTATATCCGATAATACCTATATCTTTTTCACTACAGATAATGGCGGCCGCGGGACCGTGCCCGGAGGTGACGAATCGAGGGCCCCGCCAAATTTCCCTCTGACCGGCGCCAAGCACAGTCTCTACGAAGGAGGTATCCGCGTCCCTTTTATCGCCCTCGGGCCCGGAATCCCGGCAGGCTCGGTTTGCCGCACCCCGGTCGCCGGATACGATTTCCTCGCCACGTTCTATGATTTAGCCGGAGGTGGTAAACCGCTCTCCGCGGAAGTGGACGGGATCAGCTTTGCGAAGCTACTAGAAGATCCGGCCGCAACTCTGGAGCGCCCGCAAAAGGCATTGTTCTTTCACCGACCGGGAAAAAGAGAATCCGCCGTCCGACAGGGTGACCACAAGCTGTTTGTGAAATGGCACCCCAAAGGTAAAATCATTTCCCGCGAACTCTACCAAATCGAACCCGACCCGCGCGAGCAAGGTCACGACATAGCCGCCAGTCATCCGGAAAAAGCCGATGCCATGCAAAGCCTGCTTTTGGACTATCTCAAATCGGTCAACGCTGAAACAACGGCTGACATACCGACAAAGCGAAAAAAGAATAGAAAACAGTAAGCATCCCGTCTTAAATGCGTTCATTTATTCCTGCCTACTGCATCTGTTTATGAAATCTCTCCGCATTACAATCTTTCTGCTGCTCTACCTCGCGGCGGGTTTGTCGGCCTCTGCGAACGAATCCGGAAAACTCGCTTATGAGATGAATTGCAAAGCCTGCCATCAGCTGGATACAAAACTGGTTGGACCGTCTCTGGTGGCGGTGGCAGCAACTTATCCGCCGGATAAGCAGGCCGAGTTTATTTCCTGGGCTCAGGCCCCCGGAAAGAAAGATCCCAAACTATTGCAGATGCCACCGATGGCCCATGTTCCGGAACCGACCCTGGTTGCGATTCATGCCTATGTTCTCGATGTCACAAAGGGGGTAAAAGAAAAACGCGGCAACCATCACTTCCCGAATTTCAAAGAACCGAACCGCAAGCTTCCTTATGTAGTCCGCTCGTTTTTGCCCGATGCCAGTCCTGCTTCAGTCGCGGTGATTTTGAAAAACAATATCAGCCTCTGCTGGGACACCGAAGCCTGCCGGTTCCGCTACGCCTGGCAAGGCAATAAAACCAGACTTACCAAATGGCAAACCGTAGCGGAACTGCCATCCGCCCCCTACTACCGGGAAACAACCCCGCAACTTTGGTCAATCGCCGACGCGGGACAGCCCGAATTTTCCGGCTACCGGCTGAAAAAAGATGGTTCGCCCGTTTTTGAATACCGGTTTGGCGATGTCGAAGTCCAGGAGCATATCCACAACGGCACAGAAAAAGGCAGTTTCGTGCGCAGTTTTTGGGTGAGTGGAGTGCCTGATGATTTGCAACTCAATCCCGGCACGGCAGACGGAGTAAAAATCACCGCCGACAAAGGCGAAATGAAAAACGGCGTTCTCACATTGAACAAAACGGAAGCAAAACAATTCACCCTCACTGTGACAAAATTATGAATGCACTCCCGCGCATACTGGCGCTGTTATTGATTACCTTTCCGGTAGCGGCTCAGCTACCAAACTGGACAGAATACTATAGTTTCGGAAAAGTCGCCCTGCCCGATACGGTAAACAAACAAATCGGCGGAATGACCACTTTGCAGGACGGTCGCATAGCGGCCTGTTTCTATAGTGGTGAAGTTTTGATATACGACGCAGAAAAGCAGAATTGGACGGAATTTGCCCGCGGTCTGATGTGTCCGCTCGGCCTGCTCGAGGAACCTTCCGGAGCTCTTCTCGTCATGCAGTGG
>JARGOZ010000082.1:0-12722 GCA_029213025.1 Verrucomicrobiales bacterium | reverse complement strand
CTGACGGCTCGGCAGATCACTACCAGACCGTTTGCGATGATTTCGGAATTACCGGCAACTACCACGAGTTCGCCTACGGCCCCGCACGCGATGCTGATGGCAACCTCTACATCGCCCTCAACGTGGCATCGAACAATGGAGGTGTATTTAAAAATGTGCGAGGTCCCTGGTCACCAATCGGACTGGCCAAAGAACACATGGACGCGAGCAACGGCAAAAAAATCGCAGACGAATACAAATCGGCCGCCGGTAGAATGTATGCCCGGGTGCCATATCGCGGCTGGGTGTTAAAAATCACGCCGGAAGGAAAAACGATTCCGTTTGCCTCCGGTTTCCGTTCTCCCGATGGAATCGGATTCGATACAGAAGGTCGACTTTGGGTCACCGATAATCAGGGCGACTGGAAAGGCACCAGCCCGCTTTATCACGTGGAACAGGGAAACTTTTACGGACACCCCGCCTCGCTCATCTGGAAAGCCGGATGGGGGAATCGCAACCCTCTGGATGTGCCGACAACCGAACTCAACGCTATGCGTACCCGCGCTGCCGGTCTGTTCCCCTACGGCGATATGGCCAACTCGCCCACACAACCATTTCCCACGATCGATCCAGACAAGTTCGGTCTGCCGGCGGGCGAACTGCTGATCGGCGACATGAACCAGCCCAATCTGATCCGTTTTCTGAGCGAAGAAGTCGACGGCGTGATGCAGGGCGCGACGATTTCCTTCCTCATGGCAATGGAAATGGGAATTGGCAACCACCGCTTCACTTTCGATAACGACGGCAACCTCTGGATAGGCAAAGCCCATTTGAAATGGGCCGGTGACGAAGGCATCACCCGGGTGACATGGAATCGCAAACCGCTATTCCTGATAGAGAAAGTGCATTTGAAAAAGGATGGTTTCGAAATCAAATTCAACCAACCGTTTTCGGGATCAGCCGGTGATCTTTCCGTTTCCCGTCATACCTACGAATACAGCGCCAAGTATGGTTCACCGAAAGTTGATCTCGATAACGTAGCCATCTCCGATTTCACCGTGAGCGATGACCGGAAAACAATACAGTTCACCCTGCCCGAAATCCAGGAGAATTACTTGTATAATATCGAATTCAAAAATGTATCCAGCGATACCGGTGCTCCGCTCATGGGCCATATTGCTCACTATTTCGTACACAGGACCGCTTCTCAATAGTGAAGGAAATATCTATTTGCGATATGGTTTACTATCTACGCATCACTCAGGGAGATAAAGCGCGCCCCCGCTTCCGGGAGATCAGGGACGACGTCGGAGATGAATTTCCACCCCCCTTCGGTGAGAGTCGGACCGGGCAGATTAAAGGCTACTTCAGGCCGACCCAGGCGACTTTCGACTAAATGAATCAGCCCGAATCTTCGTGGAAAAACAGGAGAGCATGCAGTCTCTCAAAAGCTATCTGCTCAGGCTTTTATAGTTTCTTTGATAAACCGGTCAAAACGAGATCCATCCAACGACATGACTCGTTTAGCGATTTGCTTACATATTCATGATGCACAAGGTTGCCTTCCTCATCATAAATCGAAAAGGCATATTTTCCGGCTTCTGCCTTCGACCGAAAAAACTTGGCGCGCAGCTTTTTTTTCGGACCTGCGTAGCTGTATGTTTGATCGGTTAAGAGGCAGAAATCGCTATTTTCTTCGGGTATCATGGAAATAGAAATTCACTCGGGTTTTAATGAAGGCACCTACGGTCCAACCCTTCACCGTTTAGGTAAAGCGATCTCTTATCGATTTTGAGATGACAAGTCGTTTCGTTGTTTTATCTATCGAGTAACCCACGTTACACCGGAGGACAGACAGGGATATCCACCGGCTCCTATTTACCGAAAAACGTTGCGGCTCCCTCAGCGAGTGAACTCCCACGATTAAAATGCGCTCTGCACCATTCCTCCCTCCGCGCGGATGTTGCTGCCATTGATGACCGAGGCGCGGGCGCTACTAACGAACGTGACGATGTCGCCGATTTCTTTTGGCTTGATGAGTCGCTGGATCAGCGAAGTGGGACGGTTCTCGGCGATGAAGCGCGCCTCCGCTTCGGCAGCCGGCAGGTCGGGGAATACGTCGGCGATGAATTTCTGCACCCCTTCAGTGAGAGTCGGGCCGGGCAGGACGCTGTTTACAGTCACCCGGGTGCCCTTGGTCAACTCAGCCAAGGCACGCGAAATCCCCAGCTGCATGGTCTTCGTCGCGCTGTAGTGAGCCATTTCCGGCGCGGCCTTGATGCCGGATTCACTGGAGATGAAGATGACCCGCCCTTCGCTGCGATCGAGCATGCCCTTTAGATAGTGACGCGCGAGACGCACCCCGCTCATGATGTTGGTTTCGAAGAGGCGCTGCCAGTCTTCGTCGGTCTCGTCAAAAAAGCCCACCGCCTCGTAGATTCCGAGGTTGTTGACCAGGATGTCGACTTCGGGAAAGGCTGCCAGGGTCTGCTCGGCACCTTCGGCCGTGGCATTGTCCGCGACGAGGCCTTCGAGCTTTGCGTCGGGCAACTGCGAGCGAATATCGGTGCAGGCTTCGTCGACCCGTTCCCGGCTGCGCCCATTGATGATGACGCGGGCTCCCTCAGCAACGAGAGAGCGGGCGATTTCGAGGCCGATTCCGGCGGAGGAAGCGGTGACAAGAGCGGTTTGATTGGTTAATTCGAGATTCATAATTTTTTCGTGAGTTATGACCGTTGCGCGTCCTCCACCAGAAGGGTCCCAACGATCGATGGCTTGATCTTCGTCAATTCCCTGCGATCATTCAAATAATGCAAATCATGCGAACGGATTAGAATAATGATCAATCTTGAGTGGCTCCGAACTTTCAAAACGATCTATGAGCGCGGCAGCGTGACGGCTGCGGCTGAGCATCTGCTTGTGTCGCAACCCGGTGTCAGTCTGCATCTGAGCTCTCTCGAGAACCATGTCGGATACAAGCTGTTTGAGCGACGCCCCCGTTTGCTGGTGCCGACCGAGCGGGGCAAGCAGCTCTACAACGCGATCGTCGATCCGATCGCGCGGCTCGAGGAAATCGAAATCAAAAGCCAGCGTGGTGCCTCCGTGGACCGGCCGACGATCACACTCGGGATGTGTTTTGAGACCTTTCAGTTGAGTTTGGAGGCTGCCGTACCGGACTTGCCGTTCAATCTCATTCTGGAGTTTGGTGACTACCGGCAGCTTTTGAAAAAGCTCGAGGATCAGGTGATCGACCTCGTCGTCACGCCGCACAGTCCGGAGCTGCGCGGCATCCGCTATGAGCGGTTTTCGCAGGAAACCATAGTTCTGGTTGCCGGAAAAAACTTCGATGTGAGCCGTTTTGATCCATCCGATCCGGTTGTGCTGAGAGACTGGCTGCAGCAGCACCCCTGGTATGGTATCGCGGGGGACAACGATCACATGTTGCGATTCTGGAAACAGAACTTTCAGCGTTCCCCTGATTTCCGACCCAACTATATCGTCCCGAATTTTCACTCCATCCTGAGAAACCTGTCACGCGCTCCGGGCCTCGCTATCGTCCCGGACTTTCTTTGTCAACAGGTCCCCGGCGTCACCGTCCTTTGGGAAGGCTACAGCCCGCTGGTCAACCATCTCCATTTCGCCCGCCACAGAAAGAGCCCGCACGAAGCGGCCTTGCAGCAGATTATGAAACTCATCCGGCAGAAAATGCCACCGATGAGAGCGGGTTGAGTTTGATCGCACTTGAATCCCCTGCAAGATAGTTTGCTTCCACCAGAATATGGTGAAGGTAATCAACTGGCGAGTGAGGCATATTTAACTTCTTCCAGGATTTTAGGCCCAATATAAGGACTTAGGGATACGTCAGTTACGAGATCGATTTCGTGCTGGAACATCTTCCTCAGCAACTCATAAACACCGAAGAAGGTGTCAAAACTTTTTTGCTTTGGATCAAACTCAACAAACACGTCGACATCACTTGATGGAGAAAATCGATCGGGGGACAAAATGGAACCAAAGAGACCAATGCGGACCACACCAAGAGCCTTGAAAGCGCTTCTTTCAGCCTCAATCAATTTAAGTGGATTCACATCATTCATAAAATGACATTAATTCATTTTTGAACTCAAGGCAATCCACCTTCTTTCATCGGCATCGAAAACAAAGGGTAAACAAATCTGGAAAAATGGGAAGGCATCGGTGGTAGAGAAGTCTACAGAAACAACCTCTTCGAATCTTGCGTTTTTACCGGCCATGGGCGCTGCGCAAATTGGTCCGAGCTCGCTATAGTGGCCGGTCAGAAATTCTGAATTTCCTAAAGATTGAATCAGAATTTTTATAGACCCCGTTTGGGGACCGAAAGTCAAGAATAGGCACCCGACCTCTTATTCCCCGACCCCTTATTACGACCCCGTATTCAGTTCGACTCCCACACCTGTTTTCACCAACAATTTCAGCCTTGTTGAATTTCACCAACTGTTGTTGACACAAAGCTGATAAAAATCGAAGGATGATTTTGACATTTATCACTCAAGGTGTTCACTTGAACTCATGACTCTCACCCAACTGGAAATACCCGGACTGGAGATTACTCCGAAAGTCGATGCCACAGACTTTTTCTCGGAGTCATCCGCCGAATCGCGGGGTGAGATTTTTACCAGGGAAGAAGTCGTGGACTTCATCCTCGATCTAACGAAGTGGGACAGTGATTCCAATCTTGAAGATTGCCGCCTGCTTGAACCTTCCTGTGGAACTGGTGAATTCCTGATTCCAGCGATCATTCGGTTTCTGGACTCCAAAGACGACGTCAGCGCGAAAGAAATCGCACACAACTTCCTGGGCGTTGAAGTGAATAAACAAGCGCTTCAAAAGTGTCGGCAACGGGTCGCTAACCTCTTAATTGAATACAAGTTTTCGAAAAAGGATGCAAAATGGCTGAGCCATCAATGGGTTCGACATGGAGATTTTCTTACCATGTCACTGGATGCTGACTTTACCCACATAGTAGGAAATCCGCCATACGTTCGGCAAGAAGCGCTCCCTGATGAGCTGCTAAAATTGTATCGGGCAAAGTATTCCACGATGTATGACAGGGCCGACCTTTATGTGCCGTTTTTTGAAAAAAGTCTCAGCTTACTGGTTGATGGGGGAAGTCACGGTTTCATCTGTTCTGACCGTTGGATGAAGAACAAGTATGGTGGTCCACTGCGAGATATGGTTTCGAATGAGTTTCATCTTGACGCCTACATCGATTTCACGGGCACTGATGCTTTTCACGACGAAGTCGTCGCCTACCCAGCGGTGACGATCATCCGGCGGGGTAAAGGGACTCGAACCCACTCAGCCATTCGCCCTAAAGTCAGTAAATCTATACTTGCCGGATTATCAAAATCAATTCTGGCGAAACGTTCCACCACCAAGGTGATCGTGGTTGAAAATGTGGCTTCCGGCGCTGAGCCGTGGCTACTTGAAAATTTGCCGTTGGTTGCAGAATTACGAAAACTGGAAAAGAAGCTGCCAAGAGTAGAGGAGGCCGGATGCAAGGTCGGTATCGGCGTGGCTACCGGAGCAGACAAGATCTATATCAAACGAGACAGGGATCTTGATATAGAAGAGGAATTGAAACTACCTATATTGACGACTCGTGACGTCAGGGATGGCAAAGTGCAATGGGACGACCGGTATGTGCTGAATCCTTTTCAGGGGAATACTTCCAAACTCGTCGATCCAGATGACTACCCAAAGCTCAAAGCCTATCTGTCGAAGCATGAGGAAGGGATCAGGAAACGGCATGTCTCAAAGAAAAGCCCCAACGCATGGTTTAAAACGATAGACCGAATTTATCCGGAGCTGACTTCTGTCCCAAAGCTTTTGATCCCCGATATTAAAGGAGAAGCCGAGGTAATTCTCGATAAAGGAGAGTTCTATCCGCATCACAATTTTTACTATATCACAACATCGGAATGGGATTTGCACGCTTTGCAAGCAGTCATGCTGAGCCCGATTGCAAAAGCCTTCGTCTCTACCTACTCTTTGAAAATGCGAGGCGATTGTCTTCGTTTTCAAGCCCAATACCTTCGCCGGATCCGCCTTCCTGAATGGGATTCGATTGATTCGAAAGTGAGAAACGAACTCGCGAAAGCAGCGAAGAAGCAAGACTATGTAAAATGTAACGAACTAGTTCGACAAGTTTACGGAATCAGTCAGAAAGCCTGGAAAATTTTCGCAGCGGTTTGAGATGAATATTGAAATAGGCGACTACCCGAAAAACGCCAAAAAAGCTGTTCGATTCTTCTGGCGGAAGAAACGGGAAGCCCAGAAAAAGAAGCAGGAAAAGGGGACGAGTGATCAGGGGCAAAGAGGCGGTGCCACAGGCGGAAAAAATCTTGATGGCTTCGTCGATTTGATAACTGACATTATCAAAAAATCGTCCAGTCAGCCACTAACGGTGTGCACTTCGACAAAGGAGATCACTTTGCCTGGTTATTTCCGATCATCCAAACGGTGGGACATTGTGGTTATCGATCAAAACGGTAGAATGTTAGCTGCAATTGAACTCAAATCTCTGGGCGGTCCTTCATACGGAAACAATGCGAATAATCGTTGTGAAGAAGCGATTGGAAATGCAGTCGATTTTCGAACGGCGCAGCGAGAAGGGGCTTTCGGAGAGGGGACATCGTCGTTTCTCGGTTACCTGATTCTTGTCGAAGACGACGATAAATCGAGTGCGCCTCCAAAGAATCCAACTAAATCACCGCATTTTGACAACGACCCAATTTTTGAAGGGGCTTCCTATCAAAAACGGATGGCAATTTTGTGTGATCGCTTAGTGCAGGAGGAACTGTATGATGCAGCTATAGCCATTGCAGCCAAAGACGATGGTGGAAAATCAGGCACGTTCAAAGACTTATCCGAAGCCAGCTCATTGAAGAAGTTTCTGCTTAAGGTAGCAGCGCATATAGCGACCGAAACAGAGGTGGACGACAGTAGGGAAAACTCAACTTAGGACGGAGGCACCCTGCTGGAGTATATTCATGGCGCACGGGGTCAAAAATTCTTGCGCTTTCGAGCGGAAACTTCATCTCCACAGGCAAAAGCGTTAGGATGGATGATATTGAATCCGTAGTTCACCTTGCGTGGCCGGCCCGGGCACGCCGACATTGATCGGCTTTCGCTTCGGAAGGACCGACAAACAGTTCACCGATGCCATCGACCGCCGCAATCGCTGCGGACTCTGCCACGACGACGTGGGTTTCGATCCGGGCCATCACCAACGGTGCCCCCCCGGCAGATTCTGATCCCGCCAGGCCAGGTCGACAGGGAAAGTATATGTAGTGTTCAGGATGAGTAGTCGACACCACGAGAACCAAAGAAATAGTCACGAACACACGGCGTCTATTCGGCAATCTTCCAGGCGCGCACGTAGCGGACTTTGACTTCATCCTCGCCGGCTTTGATGAGGTTGCGATTTTCGGGAGTTGCGACGTTTCTACCGAAAAGACCGGCGTCGTGCGGGATGCGTTCGCCGTCCATTTTCAGGGAATGAGGCTCATCGGATTTCGTGGCTCCGGTATTTGCCTCGCGGCTGAGGATCATGAACATGTCGACTTGAGGAACAAGTCCGGTGTCTTTCACACAGGCTTTTCCATCGACGAACCAGACCAGTTTTTCCTCCGTCCACAGCAATCCGATTTGGTGCCAGCCGCGATTGATTCCGGGAACCAGGATCAGAGTTTTGCCATCCTTGCGAAGCTCGTTAACTGTCGATGGCGGGTTGGTTGAGCCGCCAATACATTTCATCAACAGACCTTCGTTCAGATTCGGTCCATCGCCGACTGGAGTGCCCGGTTCGCGGGCCAGTTCGTGTTCGTAGATATCGATCTCCACACCGTTGGCGGGATCGCTGTCGTAGGCACTATTTGCTGAAGCAGGCATAAGCCAGAAGGAATGCCGGTGACTGAGAGCTTTCATGTCTTCGAAATTGACTTCGATCTCGAAATAGGTGCCGGGCGAAAACGTAATGTCAGGAGATCGCGTATCGGTCTTGCCGGGCTGGCCCCAGTAGTCTTTTGATTCCACCAGTGTATCGGTGGGCAGGACGGGAACCTGTTTCCCATCGACGCTTTTCAGAGCGAAGGTGTCGAACCAGGATGTGTGGATTTCGAAATCCGCAAAGTTCACCTCGCCCTTTGATTTATCTCGAGGATCGGGATCGGTGTAGGCGTAGTTTCGAGGTGCATCGCCGGCGTCGCGACTGACAAATCCGGGCATGTCGCTATCTGCCACAAATCCGCGCTGAACGAGGACGCCGTCGCGGATGAAAGCGGTTTTCTCAAAGTATTTGTCATACCAGGCCGCATGTCTTCGAGCGGGAGCCTGGCGATGCTGCCCGGAATTGTTGGAGCCAATCATACTTTCACGCCTCCATAATGGAGACTGTGGACCGATCAGCTTCGGATCGTTGAACGGGCTGTCGAAGATGAGTTTGAACTGATGGGTAGCGAGAGTTTCTTTATCGGGACTTACAGGTTGCGGGGTCGGGGGAGCTGCAGCCGAGTTTGACGCAGTAGGGATCATTTCGTGAATGCGATCCAAAATCCGCTGGTGATGTTTTCCGCGACCGACCGTGTTGCTTTGCATGAGCAGCACACCCGCGAGCTGCCGTTCGAAGTCGAACCACGCAACCGGGCCGGAATAGCCGGGATGATTGTATAGTGTCGACTCGCCATTGATCGTGTTTTTCATGATCTGAAAAGCCAATCCATAGCGGCCGTTGGTTCCCGGCTGTGGCTGGTAGAGTTTGCGCAGCGTCTCCGCTTCGATCAATTGGACTCCATTGTGTTTGCCGTGGTTGAGGTGCAGTTGCATGAGCACGCCGAGATCATCGAGGGTTGAATACACTCCCCCACCCGCCGTTGACAGACGGTTCGCCTGCCGCTCAGCAACCTCGAGCCCGAAATTGTCAGGTTCGAAAACACCGGACGTGTCGGATTGGTAGAGCGGTGCGAGTTTGTCGAGATCCGCCTTCGTTGGCTGGATGGTGGTATTTTCCAGACCCAGTGGAGCGAAGACCTTTTCCTCCATCAGCCGGGTGAAAGGTTTCCCGGTGAGCTTTTCCGCCACACAGGCACTGAGGTCGATCGGTCTGCCGTAGAGCATGCGGCTGCCGGGCTCAACAGCCAATCCCATGCGGATACATCCGTCGATAAATTCAACGGGAGTTTTCGCAAAAAAATAACTGCGGTATTTCGGATCCTCTTCAGTGATTCCGTTTTGCTTCATCCACTGGTTACCCGGCAGCCCGGAAGTGTGGCTCAGAGCATGACGCAACAGGATCGGCCGCTTCGGAGATGCGCCGCCGTCGCGAAATTTGATTTTCGAAAATTCAGGAAACGTGTCAGCGATGGGATCATCAAAACTGAGCACGCCCTCATCGACCAGCTTCGCCATAAGGGTGGCAGTGAACATTTTCCCGGTGGATGCCAGCCAGCAAAGTTGATCGACCGCAAACGGCTCTTCCGTGTCGATGTTCACCACGCCATGAGCCTCGCGCATGATGACTTCGCCTTTGTGGATCAGCAGAATCGAAATACCTGGATAATGGCCCTCCCTGATGACCGCTTTGATTTCGTCGCGAACCGCGCGCTTCCCGTTATCCTCCGCCCGGCCGGTTGCGATGAAAGCGAGGAGGAAAAGGGTAACGGTTTGGGTAAATCGAATCATAGCGCAGGAAAAGTTTTACTGTGGGCAGACGAAATTTACCAGGGCGGATTGGCGCGGGCTTTTCAACTGACCTCCGCGACCCGGACACCCACATCCATGGTTGCGCCCCGGGCTTCGACAAATGCACATTCCACCGGAGAGGTCGAATCGGAACAATCATGAATCCTGATCCATCGGCTCCGGCGTTTTTTCCCGTCCCCTTCCGGACTTGTGCTTTAAATAGCACCGAAATACTATTCCTGCTTTGTGGCGATTTCGGTCAGGTCGGTGTTACTCAATCGATGCCCGGAGGGTGGTCTAAACCGATTACGTTTTGCATCAATCATGAATAAGTTTTCAATCCGTGTCTCCGGCCTTTTAATCGGACTTTTACTCACCGCCAATTCACTCAGTCTCGAAGCGGACGATGTGAGGGTTTTCCGTGCGGGCGCCGCAGTCAGCAATATTACGCCTTTCCTCGGAACTCCTGTAGCCGGGGCAGGAAGTATTGTTCCGACCAGTAATGTTCATGATGAACTACACGCACGGGCATTGATCCTCGACGACGGTGATACCCGGATTGCCCTGGTTGTCTGCGACAGCAGTGGCATTTCCCATTCGATTTGTGAGAAAGCCCGGGAGTATATCGCCGCCAACGAGGCAATACAAATCAGCCCCGGGAACGTCATGATTTCAGCAACCCACACGCATTCCGGTCCAAATGCGAATGCTGCCAACTACCGTGATTTTCTCGCCCGCCGCATTGCTGACAGTGTTCTGCGGGGCATTTCCAATCTCCAACCGGCAAAAGTGGGTTGGGGCAGTGTCGATGAATCATCAGAGCTTTTCAATCGCCGCTGGTTGATGAGTGATCCGGAGCTTTTGAAGAATCCGTTTGGTGGCATCGATAAAGTGCGAACCAATCCGCCCACAAAACACCGATCGCTGATCAAACCGGCGGGAGAAATCGATCCGCAAATTTCGTTTTTGAGTGTGCAATCACTGCAGGGAAAGCCGATCGCGCTGCTCGCTAATTACTCACTGCACTATGTCGGAGGGGCGGCGCAGGGCGAAATTTCGGCAGACTATTTTGCCCTGTTCGCAAAACGAATCGGGGAATTGCTCGGCGGGGATACCGACTTTCCGGCGTTTGTCGGCATCATGTCCAATGGCACGAGCGGGGATATCAATAACAGCGACCGAACAGTGGTAAAGAAACCCGCCCCGCCCTACCAGCGGATGACCACAGTCGCGGATAAAATCGCAGGGAAAGTGGCGGCGGCTCACGAAGAGATCATCTTTCACGAGTGGGTGCCTCTCGGTGCAGCAAGTCGCGAGCTGCCGCTGATGCCGCGCAAGGCCGACACGAACATGCTGGCATTTGCGGAGACGGTTTTGACGAATGTCGACAAAATCTCAACGTATCCCAGGGATGTGTTGAAATACGCCGGCTACGTCGAACGGATGGGCGCGGGGCAATATGAGATTCCCCGGTTGGTTCAGGCGTTCCGCATCGGCGATCTCGCAATCGGCGCGATCCCTTATGAAACCTTTGTGGAAACGGGGCTCCGCATCAAGTCCGAAAGCCCGTTTGAACATGCCTTCATAATCGAGTTGGCGAATGGCGCGGGCGGCTATTTACCTACGCCTGCCCAACATCGTCTCGGCGGATATGAGACGTGGTTTGGAACCAATCGGGTGCAACTCGATGCGTCAGAACTGATCACTGACGCCATTCTCGAAATGATGTTCGAATTACATACAACGAAGTAATGATTTGCCCCCTCCCCCGGAGATACCGCTTCCCTTTTTAAAACCCCTTCCCTTCGTGTGGATTTGAAGGAGAAGGAAAGGAAAGTGAAACTGGCGGGGTACCAGTTTCACGTTGAGCAATACTTTACCCCTGTGCTATTCGACTGGGCACTTTTTGCTACTCCACTTTCAAAAGCTGCACCGCATCAGCGATTACATGACCATCCGCCCCCTCGGTAAGAAATACCACCGCCCCTTTTTTCCCTTTTTCTAACTCGTGCCGGCCGAGGGAATGGAATCCACCTTTCAGCAGGGCGGGTTCGGTATGGTTAACGACGGTTTCGCGGACAACAGCTTCGTCGATTTTCAGCTGAATCCGGCTTTGGGTGGATCGGTTGGCGTGCGGCTGCCAGGAAATACGGATATCCCAGGTTCCGGTTTCCGGTATATCAAAGCGATAGCTGGCCTGGCCTTTGGTGCCAATCCGGTATTGCATTCCTACAAACCCCTGACCGGTGGAACTGCTACCCCATTTGCCGGTAAAAACAGCCTGATCACTCTCATTATCAATGATGATACCGTCGAGATCAGCAGGCTCAACTCCACCGGCGGTTTCAACCCGGCTCATTGGCTTGAGCGCAGGCAGCCCGGGATCCGCTTCAAAGGCGGAGGTCAGGTCTGCGCGACGTATATTCCCGGGCAATTTCAATAGCTCGATCAGCTCAGGCAGGAAGCTTCGGTAGACATACCTCGGCGAGCAGTCATTTTTTCTCGCGACAGCCGCCGCTTTACCTACCACGACACCCATCATACCTCCGGTTTTCATGACGCGAACAGTGCCCAGCGCTTCGTGAGTGACACTGACATTTCTGCCGGCTGTAAACAGATTATCTATATTTCGACTGTAGAAACAACGATACGGAACCGGATACCCAATCGTGCGGTCAACGTGCCTGCCGTGCTCGGCCCGGGAGATAAAGGGATTGTCTTTGTATTTGCCTGTATATTCCTCTTTCGGATAATGCAGATCGATTGACCATGTAGTGAGCACACAGGCATCGGGAAACTCGCGGCCGGACACGACATCTTCTCCGGTGAGAATTACGTCGCCGAGAATTTGTAATGTTTCGCGAGTGCCGCCGACGTATGCCATCCAGGTCATTCCGGCATTGGCGTGATCTTTACCGGTCTCATCGCTGCGGGCGTAGGCGCCCTTATTTTTGATTGCATTCCAGGCACCGAAATTGGCGCGCAGGTTCCAGTCCCGAATCAGCTCAAGATCATCGAGCGGG
>JARGOZ010000081.1:15212-30597 GCA_029213025.1 Verrucomicrobiales bacterium | reverse complement strand
TGAGCGGGATCGTGAACCCGATATCTGCGGGCAGATCAAACTCCAGATTGATCTTCGCTCCGGGTTGGAGAGCATGCAAATTGGTCACTTCGTAGGTATGAGGAATAATCCAGATCGTGAAACTGTCCTCAGCCAGTTCAGCTATCGTCAGGCTGATTCCGTTTACACAAATCGAACCTTTGTAGACTACGAGATGCCGGAACTCCACCGGTAAAGAAATCTGCAAACGATGATCCTGTCCGCTGGCTTCAAGAGCGAGCAACTCCGCGCAATCGTCCACATGACCCTGCACAAAATGCCCACTGAGTCGGTCCCCCACTCGCAAAGCGCGCTCCAGATTCGCCGAATCCCCCGGTTTTACGTCTCCCAGATTTGTCAGGCGCAGCGTTTCGTGCAGCAGATCAAAAACCATGGAGCCGTCTTTCTCTACTTCCGTAGCGGTAAGGCAGGCACCATTCACGGCCACACTCTCACCAGTCTGCACCTCATCTGAAAAGGTTGACTTCACTTTGAGCCGCGCACCGGATTCAACCGGTTCTAGCCCCGTGACAATTCCACATTCCTCTACAATTCCGGTAAACATCTCCTTTAGCAGTGAAGTAGAGAATCCGCAGCAGCTTTGACCCGCTCTTTGTCCCCGGACTCCAGGTTGCTCAGGAAAGGAACGGCCGGACCGGTCTCCGCAATCCCGGCAAGCGCAACAGCGTCGTGTAGAACCCGGATCGGATTGATCTCGTTTCTCAGATCCTCCAGACCGGTAAATTTAAGGCGGATTTCGTCTGCCAGTCCCCAGTCTCCCGCTTTACACGCCTTCAGCATAGCCGCACTCAGATCGGGGCGGACACAAACACAACCGGAGGTAAAACCGGCGAGACCAAAATCACGCAGATGAACAATCACCGGTTGCTCGCCGATACCACTAACAATGATCGCGGGATCCACTACATCAATCAAATTCCGGAGAAACGGGTCATCAGATGGATCATCACGAACTACAGCGTATTTGATAAAGGACACGAGGCCGTCATCGACGAGTTTCTTTACATTCTCCACTTCGATGTAGCCGTCGTGTTTAATATAGAGAACAATTGGTTTACCGAATTTTTCCGCAAAGTGACGGATACCGGTTTCCACGCCTGCGTATGATGTGATTCCCTGTTGAGGCAGAAGCATCACTGTGGGGTAATCAAAATCTTTGAGAACATCGGCCTGATCCATCATCATACCGTAGGCAGGCCCTACGGCGGGAATGATCAACGTATCGTCCAAAGCAACCTCAACAAGCCCGGACAGAATTTCGCCAAATTCACCGGGGCGAATGTGATAAAAATTCGCATTGCCTCCGTAAAGAAGTATCCGAACGCCACCCTGCTCGATATGGCTGACTATTTTTTGATTCTCCGCAGGCAGGAACTTGAGATCGGTGTCCCGTGCCAGGGGCGGGACAGCGATAACCGATTGGCTGATATCTTCAGTAGTAACGAGGCGCGTTTGCATCGCCCGATCATTTCGCTTTTCAGCATCAAATGCAAATTATCATAAGAAAAAAGTTATCCGCACGTGCGTCTCTCCCGGCTTGACATAATGATCGGGGAGATAGAACTTTACCTCGTGTTTTTGGGATTCTCCAAATTGCTGATTACTTTTACCCTCGCGATTTATCTCATTGGCGGGGGTGAAGTTTGTTTACACAAAGTCGTTTCGTTGTTTCACCACGAATGCCACTGCGAACACCATCATGACCACGATCATGAAGAGTCGAAGCATTGCCCGGGAGACGGTCATCCCGAAGGCTGCACTTGCGTCTGCGGTTGTGCGCTCGAAGGATTTGACAGCGATGTTCCGGCAATTCTCAGATTGCGGGAACCTCTCAGCCTTCCAATTTTCACTTCTAACGGCACACACACTGTTGCCCCGGCCATTGCCGCACTGTATAATCAGCCCCGGTGGGAGCACCCGCCGCCACCGCTGATATACCGACTTTCGCTGCCTCTATTGCAGCGCTACAACGTTTGAATCTACCGACGGGAAAATCGGCACTGTTTTCGCAGGCTCCTTTCCCGTGACGGCGTTCTGTTACCGCATATTCAGCGGTTCCACACGTCTGCGTTATGTCCATTCCTCTCTTCAGGAAGAGTTCCGGTGACAATTTTTACGCCCGGATCACAACAAATTTCACAATAAATCTATGATAAAAAAAATTATACCATTTAGCGCCGCATTTGCTGCGGCCGCACTTATGATATCCTGCGGGGAGTCCGGCGGGGATCATTCGCACCACGATCATGACGGCCATTCTCATGATCACGACAAAGAAGTCGCAACAAGTACAAAGAAAGCCGGGCCCAACGGCGGCAGGATTCTTCACGGAATCGAGCCACATCTCGAGTTCTTCGTCACTCCGGACCGGAAAGTACAACTTACCGCACTGGATGATTCCCTTCAGCCGGTGCCGATGGGTGATCAGATTGTTCGAGTGACAGCCGGGGACAGAGCCAACCCGCTGCGGATGTCTTTTACCAAAGAAGGACAATCGCTTGTCTCGGACATCAGTTTTCCTGATGGCGACGACTTCCCCATTGTCGTTCAGGTAAAGGCAAATCAGACAGGGGACGCAGTTTTCGAGAAATTCACTCTGGATTTCTCTCCGTGCCCGACCTGCGATTATCTCGAGTACGCCTGCACCTGCGATCATGGCGACGAACACGATCATGACCACAAACACTAATTCTTTTCCCAACAAACCAACTGAACTACATGAATAAAAAATACATCAAATCCACATTGGCAACAGCTGCACTGGCTGTTGCAGCCATCGCATTGGTAAATGCCGACGAACATAATCACGATCACGATCACGGCGGAAAAAAAGCCGGACCAAACGGAGGAAGAGTTCTCCATGAAGTGGAACCGCACCTTGAGTTTTTCGTGACCAAAGACCGGAAGGTTCAACTCACCGCCCTGAACGACAAGTTGGAGGCTGTCGCAATCGGCGATCAGGTTGTCAAAATCACAGCCGGTGACCGGCAGAATCCGATCCGAATGTCATTTTCTAAAAGTGGCAACGCTCTGGTTTCCGACACCGCGTTCCCTCCCGGAGATGACTTCCCGGTAGTGGTACAAATCAAAACCAAGCCGGGTGATAAAACGGTTATTGAAAAATTCACCATGGATTTTTCGCCGTGCCCGACCTGCGATTACCTCGAATACGCATGCACCTGTGATCACGTACATGACCACGATCATGATCACGACCACAAGCATGAGAAAAAAGAATAACCGATTTTACTGAAAGAATTAAAACTACAAAGGTCGCTCTTCGGAGCGGCCTTTCTTTTTGCTCAGAACAATTTCCGACCGTGAAATACCAAGAGACGGAATGCATAGATTTTTTCCTGCCTCAGAGTTAGGTTGATGAAAGAGACTATTAAGCGAATCCTCGTCCCTATCGATCCGACGGTTTACTCTCAGGCAGCGACGGAAAGCGCCTGTCGAATCGCCAGGCATCACAACGCCGGTGTGTCCGGAGTGGCCGTCCTCGACTCCGATGAAATCCGGTCCAGCCTGGTCCCCGCCGTCGGCCCGTATTACCCGGGAGTCATGGAATCGGTAATGAAAAAGAAACACCATGCCGACCAGATCCTGAAGGAATGCCTCGACCGCTTTGCCGCGACCTGTGATAAAATGGGAGTAACCCATTTCGAATCTGAATACGAGGGCATCCCGGCCCGCAAACTCCTCGAGTCCGCTATTTTCCACGATCTCATGGTGGTTGGTATCAAAACATCGTTTCATTTTGAAACCCGCAAAGAATCGATAGAGGGATTTGATACTCTGCTTGATCGCACCATCACTCCGATCATCGCCGTTCCCGCCAGGGGATTGGAGAAAGTGGATTCCGTTCTCGTCACCATGGATGGCAGTCTCGGTTCCGCGCGGGCTCTACAGGATTTCAGCCGGTTCATCCAGCCGTACCAGGCAAAGATCAAAATCGTTGTCGCCGGAAAGAAAAAAGAGGAAGCCGATTTTCTACTGAAAAATTCCGGAGACTTTCTCCGCTCTCACGGCATTACACAAATCGAAACGGAAGCCGTCGACGCGGAAATCAAAGACTATGTCGATGCCGAACTGAAAAACGATGTGGATATGGTCGTAGCCGGAATCCATTCGAAGAAGCTACTGAAAGATATGTTTGTCGGCAGCTTCACCAAAAGCCTGTTTGAACGGGGAGACGTGTCTCTTTTTCTTTCTCATTAAATCACCCGAAACCTTCATTCTATATTATGGAAAATCTCAAAACCGACTATCCAGTTACCGTAACGGCCCGTCATATGGACTGCACCAAATCGATCCAAAACTACATCGAAACCAAACTCGCCCGCATTCCTCTGGAATACCCCAGAATTGTAGATGCCAAAGTTGTCGTCGATAACCAGCGCCACGGTCAAAACGTCGAGATCGTTCTCCACTGCACCAATCACATCACGATCGAAGCCGACACCGAAACTCACGATCTCTATGAAGCGGTTGACCTCACGGTGGAAAAAATCGAAAGACAAATGAGGAAAGAAAAGACCAAACGTCTCAAACGACTTGGTCACTGAAGCAACGACCTGCTTTCTTACGGGTGGATTCGCTACAAAATTCCCCGAAATGATGATAATTCGCAATTCTATTACCAAATAGGATTACCCCTTCTCACTTACTTCCGGCAAAATTCTGCAGCCATTATATCCGGTATATCTCGCACCCGGATCGGTTGCTGAATGACTGTACCCTGTTAAGTCTCAGACCGTACCCTGTACGATGCCGGGCTGTACCCTGTTTAATACAAGGCAAACCCTTACCGGCAAGTCTTTGCAAACTCCCACGAATATCGATTCATATATATTAAATATATATATTTACATAGTAAAAAAATATAAAGAATCGCAAAGCTCAGTTGCGTGAGGCGCAGGCAAATACTAGCCTGAATTACAATACTGAAATGACTCTGGAAGACTTCGCTCAATCTGTGGAATTGGACTCCGACCCTCCTGAGGAGCTCAGTGGAGAATTGAAAGCTCTCTGGCTGGCTAAAAAAGGCCGCTGGCATGATTCCCACGATATTGCTCAGGATATCCCCTCGAAAACGGGGTCGTGGATTCACGCCCTTCTGCACACCATAGAAGGCGATCTTGGCAATGCCGGTTACTGGTATGCCAAAGCCGGGGAACCACCGATCCGCACGGAGGAAATCGAAGCGGAATGGGAACGTCTCGTAACAGCGGTCCTTTCGAAAAGTTAAATAATAAGAATTCGGCTCACGGGCCGTTTTACTGAGCGTAATGCGCCTACCTGAATTATCCGGTTACCGACTCGAAAAACTGTTGGGGGAAGACCCCTTCGGTTGGAGTTATCTTGCCGGAAAAGGTGAGTCCGATAAACGGCTGTTACGAATCCTGAAGTCCCAGGCAACTCTCGATAAATCAATTGGGGAGATTTATCGGCACATTTCCGCCCTGCCCCATTGTTCCGG
Source organism: Verrucomicrobiales bacterium (assembly GCA_029213025.1). Lineage (GTDB taxonomy): Bacteria > Verrucomicrobiota > Verrucomicrobiia > Verrucomicrobiales > DEV007 > Arctic95D-9. Next base: position 25,079 of record JARGOZ010000081.1, on the reverse strand, counting down.
AGTCGCCGCAGTGGACCGGTTTTCCCAGCGCATGGTGGGAATTCCATCGGCGATCAGCTCCCAGTTTCCCGGCTGGAAAGCGAAAAACGGCTGGACCCTTTCCTCCGTCGCCTATCTTTCCCGGGTTATGGAGAAAGACGGAGCCCTCTCCGCCGCCTCCCAGATCATGCACACCCTCGGTGATCTTCACCGCCAGGGTATTTATCACGGCGGGTTACGTCCTGAAAATATCTTTCTCACCGGAGGGCAGAGTGATGAACCGGTCGTCAAAATCACCGGATTCGGTGAAATGGTCACCCCCGGGCTGCAGCATCTCGAAGCGTCGAATCTGCCCTTTTTCCTCGCGCCCGAACAACTTGTCCACAACGTTAAGACTCAGGAAAAGGTAGCCCAATGGGACGTGTACTCCGCCGGTGTAATCGTTTATTACCTTCTCTCAAAACACCTTCCGCGCCTCGACCGGCTGTTTCGCCAGCACTGGGAAAACCCGGCTCAAATGGACCGTCTGGTGCTCATCTCCCAGGGGAAACTGACCCGCAACGCCGGGCAAATTTATCTGTTACTCGAAAACGAGAAAGACCTCGTCTGGCCCGACCAACACTCCTGCGATCAGGAAAAAGTTCTCCGGGCCGTGGTGGAAAAGTGTCTCGCCTTTGATCCCGCGTCCCGCTTCCGGGATTTGTCTGAGGTCAGCGATGCGCTGCGCACGGCTGAAAGAATGCTCGCGGAAAAAGAGGCAGGTATTCACGCCGCCTCTCAACCGGTTGCGGCCGCTCCGGTACCCGTCCAGCATTCGGTTCCCGCGCAGACGTCTGTCCCCGTTACCGATAAAATCCCCCTGCACCCGAATGCCGGGGATTCGGCGCCGCAGCAAACGGTAGCCAGCCTTGACGAAATTTTTCAGGAAGAGCCTCAGAATGTGGCAAAACCCGCCGTAAAAGGTGGTCGCGGAGTGGTCGCAAAGATCCCGCTGATTCGCACGATTCGTTCCTCCCCGATCCTCGATAAAATTGTCGCAACAGTCCTGGCCGTTTTAGTCATCAGCCTCGGTGCCTCCACCAATATGTATCGGGGAAGACTCGCCGAGACCGAGCAGCAACGCGTCAATGCCGTCAGTGAATTGCGCGAAAACATCCTCAAGCAGGCGAATACCTTTCAGGAACAAATCGATAAGACGAGAAAATCGGCGAAAAAACTCGAGAGCAACCTCAACCAGGTCGAAGAAACCAAAGCCCGGCTCGAAGGGGAAACCACGATGGCCCGCGGACTGTTGAAAGAGACCCAGGCCAACGGCGACCGTTTTTTTAAACTGATCCTGGAAAACAAGGACACCGATGTCCCGTCATTCCGGCAGAAGCGCCAGGATTCGCTCGTATTCGGGAAAAAGCACTACCAATCTCTTATCGAGATCTACAACGGAGCGCCGGAAAATTTCGCGGAATCCACCGCCAACGCCCACTACTACCTCGGACGGATTCACAAGGAGATGGGCGAAATCGCGGAAGCGGCTCAGGCATTCAGTGATGCTGAGCAAATCTACATGAAGCTCATGGAATCCGAAAGGAACGTGGAATTCACCGAAAATCTCGCGATTTCGAAAAGGGAACTGGCCGAGCTCGCTTTCGACAACGCCGCCTTCACTCCGGCCTCCAATCTATATGACGATTCGACCCGCTTTTGGCAGGAGTTGAGCAACCTCGATAACTCGCGCATCCTCGATTCAGGAATCGAAATGAACCTCAATTCACTGAAGATCGTTGAATGTCACTATGGTCTCGGCAACAGGGATTCCGCCTTGAAGGGAGCGGAAAGTCTCGCCAACAGCTTTCTCGGAATGCATGAGCGCTACCCGAACGATGACCGTATAGTAGGAGGCCTGGCCCGGTCTTTCACGATCATTGGTAATATTTTCGAAAATTCGGACCGGGAAAAAGCCATCAGCGCCTACAATCAGGCAGCCAACTATTTCGCCGGAGCCATTCAGCGCAATGCAGCAGTCGATTCCTACCACGTTGGCCTCGCCAACTGCCTCGCCCAGGCCGGCCTGTTGACCAACGATATCGACCGGATGAACCGCGCTGTTGCCATTTTGAAAGAAGTGGTGCCCCGCAATCGACACGATGCCCGCTCGCTCATCGTCCTCGCCGACGTTTATGGGGCCCTCGCCGCCCACCAGCGTGACGGGGGCAATATAACCAATTCCATATCCCTGGAAGAAGAGGCCATCACTTTGCTCCGACCGTTAGTCATGCAGGACAATCAAGCTATTCCGGTCGAGGTTTACCACGCTTACTCAAAGCGGCTGGTTCACCTCGCCATGCTGCGGGTGGATGCCAATAAATTCGACAGCTCCAGGCAGCCTTTGAAAGAGGCAATCTCATTACTGGTAAGCATCAATCAATCCGGGAAAGCTCCACCGGCCTATCGTCGAACCCTTGCTTCCGCTCGCGGTCTGGCCGGATTTGCGAGCCACAAATCCGGAGACACTTCATCGGCGAAAAACTACTACAAAATGGCGAACGAAGACTGGGTCGCCTACATGTCGCAAAATCCCAACGACACCGAAGCCGCCGAGCAGGCACGTTGGGCGAAAGAGAGACTTCGGGCCCTGCAGTAAGACGTCACTTTATGACAAAAAATCCGCGCCTGCGGATTTGCAAATCGGTGCGAAACGGGTACAATTTCCTCAAGCATCAGGAGTGGTTTGATGAAAGTCGAGCCCGGCAACCTGGTTGGAGAGCCAAGGTGCCTTGGATGCTTACCGTAAAACGTAAGCCTCCGATGTGCGGAACGCCATGTTCCGAACAGAGATTCTCCGGTAGATCCTCGGTCATTTGAGACTTCGGGATCACCATCCTGATGCGGTAACTGAACTGAAAAGAACAGAAACTGCATCAAATTATGTCATACGAAGAAATTATTCGCTCAGCGGACCTTATCAAAGAAGCCGTTACTCTACCGAAAAACTCCTTTCGGAAGGAAAATCCCAACCACAATCTGTGGAATAATCACGGCACCTGGTGGTGTCATTTCACCATTCATCACCGCAATCACTCATCCGAACGGGTGAGAGTTTCCCTGAAAACCACCAATCTTGGCGAAGCCAGAGCCCGCCGGGATCAAATTCTCCGGGCAGTAGCCTGAAACATCCCTTTTCAAACCGCTATGAAACGGAAACAATTTTTACCCTGCTCTCCCCCGGTTCCCGAAAATTTCGAGAACTGGCCCGAACCGATGAAGCGCCGCTATCTGAGCAGCAGAGAGGCTGAAACCGGCTTTACTGAAGAGTCTGTAAGACTTTTGCCCGGTCACCTTTCAGCGCCGCAATCGCATCGAGGCGAAGCCCGGCGAACACTCGGCTTTGGATAACAGCCGATTAATTTTGCGGCTGCGCCCAGTCGGGAAACTCACTAAAATCGATCCCGAACACAGATGGACCGAGCAGGTAGAAACTCAACGAAATCAGAACGATTCCGATCAAATTAATTACGATACCCACTCGCACCATTTGAGCGATCTTGATTCGCCCGCTGCCAAACACAATGGCGTTGGGAGGTGTGGCTACCGGCATCATAAAGGCACAGGAAGCCGACAGGGCTGCCGGAATCATCAACAACAGCGGATGAACTTTTACCGAAACCGCAATCGCTGCGAGAATCGGTAGAATCATCTCCGTCGTCGCTGTATTTGATGTTAATTCCGTCAGAAATGTGAGCAACGCGCAAAGTCCGCCAATCATGATCAGGACCGGGGTTCCCTCCATCCGGGCAAAAGCTTCACCCACATAGGCGGAAAGTCCCGAGCTGGTGAAACCTTTGGCGAGAGCGAAGCCGCCGCCGAAAAGCAATACGATGTGCCAGGGAATCCGGGAAAATACCCCGAAGTCCAAGATCGTTCCGTAGCCTTCCGATTCCGCTTTCGGACTCCGTGTGGGAATCAGGAACAGGATCAGAGCCATAGTGATCGCGATGGTCCCGTCATCGATCATAGCGCCACTCGGAAGTGAACTTGACCAGCCTGGAATCGTAAATGAACCGATAGGCAGCGGTTTTCGAAAAATCCACAGAAAGGCCGTGGTCGAGAAAACGGCGAGGACGACTTTTTCCTCAAATGTAATCGCTCCGAGACTGGCTTTTTCTTTCTGAATCACCTCCCGGGACAGGGTGAGCGAGTTGGAAGGGCGGTAGAAAAATTTCGTCAACAAAACCCATATCACAGCGAGCATGATCACCATCAACGGCACCCCGAACATCATCCATTGCCCGAATCCAATCGTCGCCCCTGCCGTCACTGCCCCGGGAAACAGCTCTTCGAAAATCCTGACCAAAGCAAGGTTCGGCGGGGTGCCCACCAATGTGGCCATGCCGCCGACACTTGCGCTGTAAGCAATCCCGAGCAGCATCGCGACGGAGAGTGTCGCGGTATTCTCCTCCCCGAACGTCTGCTCGGTTGATTTAATTACCGCCAAACCGATTGCCACCATCATTATTGTCGTAGCGGTGTTGGAAATCCACATTGAAAGAAAGGCTGTCGCCACCATGAAGCCGAGAACGATCATCGACGGGCTGCGGCCGATTTTGGAAACGATAGCCAGTGCGATCCGCCGGTGCAGGTTCCATCGTTCCATTGCCAGAGCGATCAGGAAGCCACCCACATAAAGGAAAATAATGTAGTTGATGTAGGCTGATGCCGTATCCTTCCCGGTTTTGATTCCGAGAAAAGGGAATAACACCAGAGGCAATAGCGAAGTCGCAGCGAGAGGCACGGCATCCGATATCCACCAAATCGCCATGAGCACTGCGACCGCTGCCATCCGGGCAATCAGCGGCTGGTCCGGCGCTATATTCGACAGGAACCAGGTGGCAAAAAAAGCGGCAATTCCGAGCCAGAATCCAATCTTCCGGCCTTTGTTTCCCCGGTTATCAGGTAGGGTGGTACTCTCCGACATAAGTAAAGCCGGTGATATTGGGGAAATTACCCCGGGTAGTCAAGCCCTCAGTAAACCGGTAGAAACCGGGCTTCGTAATCCTGCCTGATTCCTGCCAGCTTTTGGATATGGCTCCCGGTGAGAGGAATCAAACGTGCCGAGCACAGGCGGAGACATTCCGGAAGCAAATTCTCATCATCGATCGTTTCACGGTAGTCATTCAGTATTCTCTCCTCCGCCGTCCGCAATGCTTTTACTACAGAATCATCCCCGAATAGATCGCCCGAATTTTTTATTGATGAATGAATTCGGTTCCACTCGTGAGACCGGCGTGCCGGTTCCCCACCCATGTAAAGGACCTGTAGCTCCAGATCGCGGATCGCAATCTTATGATCGTCGAGCAGCGCGGCGAATTCATGAATCCCCGGCTCATTGGGAAATTTTTGCAAAACTTCCCGGTAGGTCTCTACTGCACTTCGTTCATCCCGAAGCAGCTTGTTACAGATATCTACACAATGATGGGATTTGCCGGAATAAGAGTTCATACTTCTTAACACGCTGGTACTGTGCCAACCATCATACCCTGTTGATTCCCCATTCTACCGACCGGCAGCGAATTCTATCGTGCAATGTGCTCATTGGGCCATGCAATATGCGGGAAAGCGAACCCACAAAAGACGCCACGGAATTGTACCGTGGCGTCCTGGTTTGTTTCTGTTTCCCGGACCTATGATTCAGGAAATGGATCTTTATTCGATTTTTCAGTTTCAAGTTCTTGCGAATTTTCTACTGATTGCGGATTTTCGGGATTGAACGGAGCGGCATTTTTCAACTGTTCCTCTGTGGTGTCGAGATAAACTCTGACACTGGCGGACTGATGAGATTTGAGATCACTTTTGTTAGGATCTTCGGCGTTCTCAGCATAGGTCTCCACTGCCGGATCGTCGGGCTTATCCTCCGCTTTCTCACTTTTGGCTTCCGTTTCGGCGGCGACAGTTTCATCAGACTCTTCGAGTTGATTTGTTGTTTCGCTTTCGGTTGCCGTTACATCGATTTTCGGTGCCGGTGCTTTGGCCATAAACTGCAATTGACTCCATGGCACAGATACCAACTTGTCCCCTATTCCGAGGAAACCTCCAACGCTCACTACTGCATGAGTGATTTGGCCGGTATCGGATGCTGCAATAAAGCGATCAATATTTCCGATCTCTTTATCTGCCCGATTGTAAACTCCGTTTGCTTTAACCGTCTCTAAATCGACGATTCCATTATAAGGAACGTATTGGTTTACCGCTGTTTCAGAAACTTCGGTGTCGTTTTGGACTTCTGCCAATACTTCCTCGCTGTTGTTTTCTTTGATTGGCTCGTCCTGCGAAATCCCTATACAGGAAAGTGCAAGAGTAGCCATGATTGCTGTTGTTGTTGTTTTCATTTTTTTCTTGGTTTGTAAGAGCGTTAAGCTCTTGGCTACAAAGTGTGCACGGGGTGTGCCAGCAGCACAAGAAATACACGTAACAACCACACCATCTGCTCTTAACGAGAGACCCGCCATTTAAGTTGGCATCAAATATCACCTGCTGTTGACCGGCTGGCTGTTCATGCTGCAAGACGGCAGATGCAAAACGCAATCAAACGACAAACTGTACCCTGTTGCGTAGGCAATCGTACAGGGTACAGTCAGAGATCGTACCCTGTTAAATCAACTACAACCGCTCTACATCCACTTCCACCGAAAGGATCTGTGAGCCGGATCCGAGAAAGATCCCGCGTAGCGGTTGGACGTCGAAGTAGTCCCTTCCGTGACAAAGTTTGATATGGCGTTCCCCGGGCCGCTGGTTGTTGGTCGGATCAAAGGGAATCCAGCCGATTACCGGAAAATATACCTCCACCCAGGCATGAGAAGCATCCGCACCCTGCAGTTTCGGTTTTCCCGGAGGCGGCAGGGTTTCGAGATATCCGCTGACATACCTGGTCGGTACGCCGAGTGATCGGAAACAGGCAATCATGACGTGTGCAAAGTCCTGACAAACACCCTCTTTTTTGCTCAACGCCTCTTTGATCGGGGTATCGGTATCAGTAGCTCCCGGTTTATAGGTAAATTCGGTAAAAATCCGCCCCATCACTTCATCCGCCAGCGCAAGCAGATCTTTTCCCGGTACCAGAGAGGGTTGCAGAAATGATTTCACCTCTTCAATGACCGGACACGAATGCGAAGGCAGCACGTAGTCTTCCAGCAGCACTCCGGATTCGTCCACGAAGCCTTTGATCGGCTGAAACTGATCCCACGCCAATCCGGCGAGGGCCGGGGAAGGCGGTTCTATATTTTTCTCAATCGTAAAAATGGTGGTAACAGCAAGTTGCGCGTGGGACGACTGGATCGAAAAGTAGTGGGTATGATTTCCAAAGTAGTCGATTTGTTCCGACTGAAAATCGGGGCGAGGTTGAATCTCCAACCGGTGGGAAAGCAGAGAAGCCGCTTCCTCCCGCGGGGTAAGGTGGGCGAGACTGTGGCACAAATCAACCCGGCCGGAATACCGGTACGAAGTCAGATGGCGAACGCGATATCGGATTTCTTCCATGATTACGGAGCTGCGTGGCTGAAGCAGGCGCGGGTTAACTCATCGCTCATATCCTCAAGTTTGTCGGACAGGTCTTGAAGAAACGGTAACTCCCGACCCGGTGACTCGCAGCCGGAGAGAATCGGGCGGAGGCTTGCCTCTGCGGTCTCCAGCTTTTCGAGAACCCGGTTGCGGGCTTCTTCTCCGGGAAGTTTTTCCAGATTGATCTGCATTCGTTTAATGAGATACAAAACCGATCGCGGATAATCATCCACTCCGAGCAGAAGCTGCAGAGTCAGATCTTTCCGGGGAGCGGACAGAAACCGGCTTTGATAGGTCCTCAGACTGTCGGTGATGAAAAGCACCGATTCGCAGAGCAGCGCCTCTGCTGAGCGGGATGTCGCATTTTCAAACAGCAGGGAAATCAGTCCGATCGTAACCAGACACCGCTCCAGAGACCGGCCGGTATCGAGCAACGCCCAACCGGCGTCCCGTGTCATGCTGTCCAAATTCAGACCGACGAATGCCGAGAGATTTAACTCCAGCCTTTCGAGATGCGGCCTGAACTGATAGGGAGTCAACACCCGGGTAGTAGTTTCCTTCCACTCCTCGAGAATTTTCTGAATCGCGTGGAGGCTGCGTGGCGACCACTTCTCGCGGGTGCCCAGGCAGGCCCGGTTGAAGCTTTCCAGATTCAGCAGCACACTGGCCGGGCAACTTTGGTGATTGAGAAGCAAATTGATCTGCTCTTCAAAAGCCACACCGGGCTTGAACCAGTTGCCCAGTTCAAAATATTCGAAGAAGCCTTTCAAAAGCAGAGACTCATGCTCTTTCTCCAATTCTCTGCCGAAGGAAAAACCAAGCACGGAAGATTCGATAATCCGGTAGGAAAACCGGGCCGCAAAATCGGTTCGTTCCGCGTAGCGTCCCGCCCAGTACAGGTTTTCCCCAGTTCGGCTGGTGATGACCTCCTTCAACCGTATCCGGGATTGCTCCACCTCGTCGGCGATACTGATGGGAGGTTCGAGAACATTTGACCGCACCCAAATATCCTTCGAGGCCCCGCCGGTTCGTGTAGAAACGACACTACCGTCTGCTTTTCCGACTCTGCCGAGTCCTCCCGGCATCACCTGCGGATTTTTCGCCATATCATTGAAGCCGAAGCCGCGAAGCACACCGCACCTGGGAACAAGGCCTTCCCCGGAGGAAGTGGGTATCGTTGAAAAATCCAGTTCCTCCTGACCGATGAAGTTTTGAGGGTCGGCGCGGATTTTCGCACGCAAATCCCCCAGCTGATCCGACGGGAACAATCGCCCGTAATGGGTTCCGAATCCGGAGTGTCTCTCGATCTCTTTAATAACAAGCCGCGGCAGATTGTCCAGAATGTAGCGAAGCCCTTCCGGATCGCCCCCCCACCAGGTTTGCACATTGGGAATCAGAAGCTCTTCGCCGAGTAACTCGCGACAAAGTTTTGCGGTAAACGGATAGAGTCCGGGCGATTCCAGAGCCTGCACACCCGGATGACTGGACACGCCGACATTGCCGAGCTTCATCGCTCTGAAAACACCGGGGACTCCGCCGAATGTCCCTCTCGGGATGCCCAGCGGATCGAGATTCCTGCCCACATCACGCTTCCAGATTGTGTGGATCGGTTCGAGGCCACTGAGTCCTCTCAGCCATACGGAACCGTTGCGCACCGTAAGGTCGGAAGACACCACTCTCGGTATCCCGCAGTAATTTGACAGGAAATCGGACTCAGGACTGCCATCAATGTTGGAATCCAGGATCACGACGCCCGGGGTCTCGGTTTTTCCATCGGAAAAGTCCGCCAGGTAGTTGAACCAGTCTTTGAAAAAATGACCGATCCGTTTGGTTTGGCAGCGGCGGAATAGATTCGGCAGAACCTGATTTACCACTGTGCGGTTTTCGAGAGCGAGCCCCAGCCCAAATGCGCAGTCAAACCGGTCGTTCAAAACGATCCACCTGCCGTCTTTGAGCCGGCCAAAATCAAATCCCGAAATGCCGAGGCCGGGCAGGTTCGCTTTATGCGGAGCTCTCCGGAGCGACCGGATGAATCCTTGCTGACGCAGCAAAATCTCCGGAGGAATCATCCCGCTTTTCAGCGTTTTCTGCTCGCCGTAAAAATCATTGTAGAGAGCTTCAAAAAAACGTAATCGCTGACCGATCGCAGCTTCCACTTCGCTCCATTCCTCCGCAGAGAGAATCCACGGGACCGGGTCGAGCTCCCAGCCTGCTCCGGCCACATCAACATGATAAGCGAGACCTCTTTCCCTCGATAATCTCGCCGTCTCGAGACGCCACTCTCCCAGAATGCCCCTGCCGTGGCGGTGGCAGGACTCAAAAAAATCCGCCCACGGCGTG
>JARGOZ010000081.1:0-15163 GCA_029213025.1 Verrucomicrobiales bacterium | reverse complement strand
CCAGACCACCCCGAATCGCTTCATCTCTCAGTTCCGGAACCGGAATGTACTGAGGGAATGGTTGATAAGATTTGTTCTTCGGAGACGACATCATGGTAGACTAGTCGATTTACCATAGAATCAAGCCATTTCCCGCGGCTCCGTTTATCCGGTACGGAGATCCAAAGTCTGCGGAAAATCCCCGAATTCAGTCGCAGGAGGAATCGTAACAGGCAGAGAATCAGGATCAACCGAAGCAAATCTGGACACAACCCGCTCCACTCCCGGAGCAGTTTCAATGACTCCCTGGGCGTGCCCTTCATTCCAAAATCGGGAAACGCGGCGCGATTCCGCCTCCCTGGCGTTAACCGGAAACGTCTCGTAACTGAGTCCGCCCGGGTGACTGACATGATAGGAACATCCGCCCAGCGCCTTGCGATTCGGCACATCAATGATACTGAAAATCAGCGGCGTTTGTGCGGCAATCATCGGGTGCAATGCCGAAGGCGGGTCCCATGCTTTAAAGCGGACCGCCCCTACCAACTCATCCGATGTGCCCGTTTTTACCAACGGAATTCTGCGGTCATTGCATGTCAGAATGTGTCTCCCCGGAACCAGCCCGCGAACCCGAACCTGCAGTCTTTCCAGTGAGGAATCGACATATCGGGCGGTGCCCTGACTGGTGGTTTCCTCACCGAGAACGTGCCACGGTTCCAGAGCGGTCCGCAGCTCCAGTTCGATACCTTCATAGCAAACCGACCCGACCCGGGGAAACCGGAATTCAAAGAAAGGACGCAGCCACTCCGACTCAAAGGGAATGTCGCCGTGCTTCAGATCCAGACAGACATTTTTGATATCCTGCCAGTTGTTGTGCGGCATCATGAACTTGTCGTGGAGCGCAGTTCCCCACCTGGTCAAAGGAGCCAGGTAAGGCCTGTTCCAAAACAGGGCGATTAATGATCGAACCAATAAAGCCTGAACGAGGCTCATCTCCGCGTGTGGCGGCATTTCAAAAGCACGCAACTCAAGAAGGCCCATCTGCCCCCGGGCGGAATCCATGGCGTACATTTTATCAATGCAGAACTCAGCCCGGTGAGTATTGCCGGTCATATCCGTGAGGAGGTGCCTCATAATGCGGTCGATCATGACCGGTTCATCCACACCTTTTCGAATCGCGTTAAGCGCAATATCCAGTTCAAATAATCGGTCGTCGCGGGATTCGTCCACCCGCGGAGCCTGACTCGTCGGACCGATGAAAAGCCCGGAAAACAGATAGGATAGAGAAGGATGATTCTGCCAATAGGCAACCAGACTCGCCAGCAAATCGGGACGCCTCAGAAACGGCGAATCCGGAGGAGTAGCTCCGCCGATCACGATGTGATTCCCTCCCCCGGTCCCGGAATGCCTGCCGTCGACCATAAATTTTTCCGTCCCCAACCGGGACAGACGCGCTTCATCGTAGATGGTTCGGGTTCGTCCCACCAGTTCGGACCATCCACTCGACGGGTGGATATTGACCTCAATCACACCGGGATCAGGAGTGACCTTGAGATTTTCAATCCTCGGATCCGGCGGCGGTTCGTAGCCCTCGATCACAACCTTTGTCTTCGTCTCCAGCGCCGCCTGCTCAACGGCGGCCAACAATTGCAGCCAGGCTTCCGTTTTTGAAGCAGGCGGAAAAAAGACATGAATCCTGCCGTCCCTGTTTTCAACCGTGAGAGCCGTGCGCGGAATCCAGTCGGATGCCGGCAGGGCATTGAATCCATCGCTGTCCGGATGCATATCCGGAGCAAGAGGCTGAAAATCCCCGGTCATCGGAGACACCTCCTCAATCCGGTCTTCCTCCGTCGCCTTGCGAATCGAATCGAGAGGCAGACGAAACCCCATCGCGGACGATCCGGGAATCAGATAGAGATCCTCTCTTTTCAGTTTCCACTTCGCGCCGGTCCATTGCTCTCTTTCTTTCTCAAAAAACAACGGCAGTACAAAACCGGTGGGAACGTCAAGCCCCCGTTTTTCCAGCTTCGCCAGAGTCCTTCTCTCCAGCGAATCATCCTCTTCAGCTTCACCTGCATTTTCGTAGTGCGGCAATGTCGAAGCCCGCCATCGGTAGTACTCGACATCTTCGAGAGCCGGAATCACACACTCTTCCGCAATCCCGAGTCGCCTCGCTACCGCCTGAATCAACATTTCCGGCTCTTCTGTGCTGTAATTCCCCGGTTTTGCCGGATCGGCAAGGGTCTCCCAACCGGAACGCCAGGCAGGATAACCGTCTTTTCGCCAAAACACCCCGTAGGCCCAGCGCGGTACCGCTTCGCCCGGATACCACTTACCTTCCCCGAACCAAACGAGGCCGCCGGGAGCAAATGCATCCCGCAGACGCTGGGTCAGATCGATAGCCCGCTCCCGCTTGTGTTCGCTGTCAGCGGTGGTGTTCCATTCATCCCCGCTCATATCGTCGATCGACACGAATGTGGGTTCACCTCCCATGGTCAGCCTGACATCTCCCGCTTTCAGCAATCCGTCGACCTTTTCCCCGAGAAGATCGACCGCTTTCCATTCTTCTCTTGAATAGGGTTTGGTCACCCTCGGATCTTCGTGAAAGCGCAGGATCCGGTTTTCGAAACTGAATTCGACCTCGCAGGGATCCACCGCGCCTTGTACCGGTGCAGCGCTTGAGGGTTCAGGCGTGCAGGCCAAAGGTATGTGACCCTCCCCGGCAAAGAGACCGGAAGTCGGATCCAGACCGACCCAGCCGGCTCCCGGCAGATACACTTCCGCCCAGGCATGTAAATCGGTAAAATCCTCCGTCGGACCCGACGGACCGTCGAGAGATTTTTCATCAGCCACCAGCTGAATTAAATATCCGGAGACAAACCGGGCGGCCAAACCGAGTCGACGAAACAGCTGCACCAGCAAAAAAGCCGAATCCCGACAGGAGCCGGACTGTAACTCGAGGGTATCGCTGCAACTTTGGATCCCCGGCTCGAGCCGGACCCGATAATCGACCAACTGCTCCACCTTTTGATTCACTGTGACCAGGTAATCGATCGTCCGGGGAGCATCATTGGTTTCCAGTTCTTTAGCGATATCATTCAGAGCCGGGGAATCATCGGTAATGCGCAAATAAGGCTCCAGATCGGCAGCAGTCTTTGGTGAATAGGAAAACGGAAAATTTTCGACTTTCTCATCCAGAAAAAAATCGAACGGATTGATTGAAGTCATGTCCGCGACCAGATCGACCACGATCTTCATCTTTTCGGCTTTTTCCGGAAATACGAGCCGGGCCTGATAATTCCCGTAGGCATCCTGTTGCCAGTTCAGGAAATGATCTTTCGGCTCAATCGAAAGCGAATAGGACAGTATCGGTGTTCGGCAATGGGGAGCGGGACGAAGACGGACAATCTGCGGATGAATCTTTACTTCCCGGTCATAACGATAGGAAGTGCGGTGGTAGAGACCTGCGTGGATTGCCATAGATAGTAGTTGTTACAGAGAAGCTCATTGTTGAGCCGCTTTTGCATGAGCCTGCACCCGGCTTGCCACGTACGCCTGAGCGGAGGAGGGAAATTCTTTGGGACGGATCATGAAGTAACGGGTCACGATTTCATCGCCGATTTTGTTCAGGTCTTTCTGAATTGCATCGATGAACTTATGGAGACCCAGCCTGCCAAGGTCTTCCACTCCTTGAAAGTTCATTCTTGAGCGAAAGGCACCAGCGGCCCGTTCTGCTTCGTTGAGATAATCCTCTTCCCGGGTTCCCGAGATGAGGTGCAGAATCCGGTCCAGTTCAATCGCGCAATAACGAACCGCTCGCGGAAATGTCGTCGAAAACAGTAGCAGGGATATCGCACTGGAGCGATCAACCTCACCACCATATTGCTGCTGGTGTTCCACGGTGGCACTGGTCGCTTTCAACATCGTGTTCCATGCCGAAGTAATTTCGGGTTTCGGCAGAAAATTGGGCAAATCGAGCATTCGGCTTGTTTTGTCCGCCCTTTCAATCGTCTCGCCGAGCCGAACGAAATGCCATGCATCCGTTCTCGGCAACACACCGGACACAATCCCCCGGAAAAGAAATGAGAATTGAATCACCTCATTACACATTTTCATGTGGCGGTCGGGATCAGATACATCGTAGCGGGAAAGGCTCAACCAAAGGGAATTTAATTCTACCCACATTTCTTCGGTAATTTGATCCCTGACTCCCCTGGCGTTTTCTCTCGCATAAAAAATACACTGAAAAATGCTGTCAGGGTTTTCCCTGGAACTAACCATGTAGGTAACGACTCCCTCGGTGGACTCCTCGTCCCCCATAGAGGTAACTTCGAGCAGCGGGTGCCACTCATTTTCCCAACTGCCCATCGCAGTGGCGTCCAGCAGTTCATTCTGGTGCGCCATCACAAGTCGGGCAAGACTGTCCGCCCGTTCGATCTGGCGGCTCATCCAATACAGATTTTCAGCAACCCTGGATAACATAATTACTTATTGTTTGAATCGTTAGAAGATGAAGGGTCCCGCAGCACCCAGGTGTCTTTACTACCGCCGCCCTGTGAGGAATTCACTACCAGCGATCCTTTTTTCAATGCCACCCGGGTCAATCCCCCGGGAATCACCACGCTTTTCTCCCCGGTTAATACAAAGGGGCGCAGATCAATATGGCGCCCTTCCAACCGGTTATCACAGAAGGTGGGATGAGTGGACAGCGAGATGACCGGCTGCGCTACATAGCCGCGGGGACTACTCTTCACTTTGGCTCGAAATTCCTCACATTCTTTTTTTGATGCGGACGGTCCAATCAACATTCCGTATCCGCCCGCTTCATCGACGGCTTTGATTACAAGACTCTCTACATTTTCCAGCATATATTTCAAATCACTCTCGTCACTACCCAGGTAGGTGTGCACGTTGGGTAGTATCGGTTCTTCGTCGAGATAATATTTAATCATCGCGGGAACATACGAATAGGTGGCTTTGTCATCCGCCACGCCGGTTCCCACCGCGTTTACCAGTGATACATTTCCTTCCCGGTAGGCTTTCATCAAATCGGGCACACCCAGCATCGACTCGCGATTGAAAAAGTTCGGATCGAGAAAATCGTCATCGATACGCCGGTAGATCACATCCACCTGAACCGGCCCCATTGTGGTGTGCATGTAAACCCGGTCATTATCGACAAACAGATCTCTACCTTCCACGATTTCGATACCCATTTGGCGGGCGAGGAAAGTATGCTCAAAGTAGGCACTGTTGTATTGCCCGGGAGTAAGCAGGACACATACCGGATCATCCTGCTGCCGCGGCGAAACGGATTTCAGCATCTTCAGCAGTTCGGCGGGATACGTGCGAACCGGTTCCACTTTAAGTTTCCGATACAACTCGGGAAAAGTGCGCTTCATAGCGACCCGGTTTTCCAACATGTAGGATACCCCCGAGGGACACCTGCCGTTGTCCTCCAGAACCCGGTAGGTGCCTTCGTCGTCCCTGATAAGATCGGTGCCGCAAATGTGCATGTACACATCGTAGGGAAGCTCGAGCCCGCTGCACTCGGCACGGTTGTGTTTGGAACTCTTCACAAGAGATTCCGGGACGACGCCGTCTTTCAGAATTTGACGTTTCGAATATATATCTTTCAGAAAAAGGTTTAGCGCAGAAACCCGCTGCAGCAGCCCCTTCTCAATCACCTCCCATTCGTCAGCAGGGATGATCCTCGGAAACGGGTCAAAAGGAAAAATACGTTCTGTTCCCTGCCCGTCCGAGTACACCGTGAAGGTGATACCCTGCATAAGAAAGTTTCGTTCCAAAGACCGAAGACTCGCTTCCATCTCCGGGTTCTTTAACTTATCGAAAAATTTTACTGCCTCCTTGTAAAAAGGACGCAACTCGCATTCGTCGTTGATGAAGGCTTCATCAAAGAACTTTCCAGTTTTGTAATCGGTTACCAGCTTATCCACCCAACGACAATGTAGCATGAACGATGCCATGGCGAGGTAATTACAAAAAAAATTAATCTTTCATTGCTGCAATCGACAACGAAAATCCCGACTTCCCTGCAAAATTGGATGAAAACGTTTTACTGCAAATCCTGTAACCACGTCCTGTTGTTTAACAGTCATATCTGCGAATCCTGCGGTGCCACCGTAGCGTTTGACAGGGAGCGGCTTGAAATGGTTCCGTTGCGACTCGGCAGCGACTCCAACCAGTGGTTCGACCCCAGGGGAATGGTTCGCAGGATATGCGGCAACCACAAATTCGCCGTTTGCAACTGGCTGGTCGAAAAGCATGAGAAAGAGAATCTTTGTCTGAGTTGCCGCTTCAATCGCTATGTCCCCGCTTCAAACGATGGGCAGAGCCGGAAGCAATGGTACCAGCTTCAGGATGCCAAGCATAGACTCATTTACAGCCTGCTGCGCGCGGATCTGCCGCTTGTCACTAAACTGGAAGATCAGCAGATCGGACTCGCTTTTGATTTCATCGACGAAAATCACCCCACCCCGTTTGATGCCACCGCCACTACCGGTCATTCCGGGGGGCGAATTACGATCAACGCAAAAGAAGCGGGCTCCGTGCAAAGGGAAATCGCTAAAAACAGCCTCGGTGAGGGCTACCGGACGCTGATCGGCCATTTCCGACACGAAGTAGGTCACTACTACTGGGAAATATTGATCAGCAATGATGAGACAAAAAAATCGCAATTCCGAAATATTTTCGGAGACGAAAGGTCCGATTATCAGGCTGCATTACAGCAACACTACCTGTCGCCGAACCCCAACTGGCAATCCAGCTATATCAGCAGCTACGCCTCCTGCCACCCGTGGGAGGACTGGGCCGAAACCTGGGCTCACTATTTTCACATCGTGGATACCGCTGATACCGCTTTTGATTTCGGTATCAGCCTCGCCCCGCGCAACCGCGCCCTGAAAAACCTCAGACTCAAAGCGAAATTTGATCCTTATAAATACAAAAAATTCAAAAACATCATTTCCGTTTTTCATGCCATGGTTTTCGCTACTAACAGCTTAAACCGCAGCATGGGACTGCCCGATCTTTACCCCTTTGTGATCACGCCCCCGGTTCGGGAAAAACTCAATTTCGTCCACGATCTGATTCGCGACAAAAAACGGAGAGCGAAATGACCAATCAGGTTTGCAGATCCAGGGTAAACGGAAATTCTTTTGAAATTGGCTCCTCTTTTGGTCGAATCGTTCCCGGAGTATGGCCGAATGGAACAAACCGCTCGCTTCTCCGACTCTGCGCCGTGTAGGCGTTGATCGGGAAATCCTCGTAGGACCGCCCGCCCGGATGAGTTACGTGGTATTCGCAACCACCGACTGATCGCTCATTCCACAGATCAACCAGATCAAAAGTCAGCGGGGAATGAATGTCCATAGTCGGATGCCGGGCTGACGTAGGTGCCCAGGCACGAAATCTCACCCCGGCGACGAATTCACCGGGACGCCCTGTCGGAGAAAGCGGGACCTTGCGTTGCTGGCAGGTTAGAATGTGACGGGGATCTGTCATCCCGCTTACTTTCACCTCAATCCTCTCCACCGACGAATCGACATATCGCGAAGTCCCGCCGGAGGATTGCTCCTCACCCAGAACATGCCAGGGTTCGATCGCCTCACGCAATTCCACCTTCACTCCCCGGTGCGCGATTGAACCGATTAGAGGAAACCGAAATTCGTAATGAGGGTCGAACCACGCCGGATCAAACGGAAATCCATGCCGGGTAAAATCATCCAGAACATCCTCGAAATCCTGGCGGATAAAATGCGGCAGCAGAAAGCGATCATGAAGCCCCGTGCCCCAGCGAACCAGCGATTCGCGGTAGGGATCAGCTTGAAACCGACTGACCCCCGCCCGAACCAGCAACAGCTGCGCCAGACTCATTTCCGGATGCGGCGGCATTTCAAAGCCGCGCATCTCGACCAGGCCGAGACGCCCGCTCGAACTGTCAGGCGAATACAGTTTATCGATACAAAATTCAGCCCGGTGGGTATTGCCGGTGATATCCACCAGCATATTGCGCAACACGCGATCCACCACCGCCGGACTGTCTTTTAATGTCGGGTCGTAATCCGGCAATTGCTTGAACGCAATTTCCAGCTCGTGGAGCGAATCGTCCCGGGCTTCGTCAATTCGCGGCGCCTGACTGGTCGGGCCGATAAACAGTCCGGAAAATAAATAGGAAAGCGAAGGGTGATTGTGCCAGTAGCTGACAAAACTCCTCAGCAGTGACGGATTTTTCAAAAATGGACTCTCCATCGTCGTCGGTCCGCCGACCACGATATGGTTCCCCCCACCCGTTCCGGAGTGCCGCCCGTCCAACATGAATTTTTCCGTTCCCAGCCGGGATTCGCGGGCGTCCGCGTAGATTCCCCTGGTAATCTCCCTCAACTCTTCCCAACTGTGGGAAGGGTGAATATTCACCTCGATCACTCCGGGATCCGGGGTGACCGAAAAATGATTCAGCCTGGAATCGCGAGGTGGCAAATACCCTTCCAGCATGATCGGTGTGCCCAGTTCCGCGGCCGTCTGTTCCAGAGCTGTCACCAGCTCAAGGTAGTCCTCCGCGCGTTTCACCGGCGGCATGAAGACATTCAAATTACCGTTGCGCGGCTCCACACACAGGGCGGTTCGCACAATGCCGGAAATTGATTCGCCCCGGAAAAAAGCTTCAGGTCTACCGGCATCATATTCGCTTATCGGAATCGGACCTTCGCCGGAATCTTCCTTCCCTTTCCGGTGCGGAAACTGGAGTTTTTCCTCTGCAATCCTGTCATCTTCCGGCTGCCCGCTAAATGGACGAAATTTACCCGGCGGAAACGGGTCACGGGGTAGCGATGGATCCAGCGGTTCCAGTAACTCACCCCACTCATCGTTGGTCCACGGCAGACTCTCCAGAGGCAGACGATACCCGATAGACGAATCACCCGGCATCAAATAAAGCCTTTCGGGACGCAGAAACCAAGGACCGGTAATCCACTCCACCGGATTCAATCCCCGCCAAAGCGGCAGCACATGCCCCACCACTCGATCCAGCCCCTGCTCGAAAACTTTCGAAAGACGCGCCCTCTCAATTTCATCCTCCAGTTTGGAGTCAAAAGGATCCACGTTTGCCGGGAGACGACGCTCACGCCACAGGTAATACCAGACATCCTCATGCGCCGGCATAATGTGTTTTGTCGTGACTCCCAGATTCTTCGCGAGCAGCTTGATAAATTCCGCCGACTCCTTGTTGGTATGTCCGTAATCGACCTCTTCCTCAGCAATCAGAGAAGGATCTTCCCACGCCGGCATACCGTCACGCCGCCAGTGACAGCTGAAGTTCCAGCGCGGCAACTGTTCTCCGGGATACCATTTTCCCTGGCCGTGGTGGAGAAATCCGCCTTCGCCGAAGCGCTTGTGCAGCCGCTTCAAAAGATCATCTGCGAGATGTCGCTTCATCGGCCCCATCGCAGCCGTATTCCACTCATCCCCGTCCATATCATCGATCGATACGAACGTCGGTTCCCCGCCCATGGTCAGATTCAGATTTTGCTCCGCAAGACGTTGATCGACCAGTTTGCCCAGAGCATCGATTTCCTTCCATTGCGCCCGGGAATAAGGCTTGGTCACCCGGGCGATTTCGTGAATCCGCGTTACCTTCATTTCGAAGTCGAACGTGCTTTCGCATTCATCCATCAAATAGCCGGTTACCGGAGAGGCCGACCTTGGCTCCGGAGTCGCTGCCAGCGGGATGTGCCCCTCTCCGGTACACAGGCCGGAAGTTGGATCAAAACCCACCCACCCTGCTCCGGGAAGATAGACATCCACCCAGGCATGGAGATCGGTGAAGTCCTCCTCTGTCCCCGCCGGTCCCTCCAGCGGTTTTTGGTCAGGCTTAAGCTGGATCAAATAGCCGGAGGTAAATCGTGAAGCGAAGCCGAGATGGCGCAGCAAATTCACCAGCAGCCAGGAACTGTCCCGACAGGAGCCCGAACCCTTCAACAACGTTTCTTCCGGAGTCTGCACACCCGGTTCCATACGGATCAAATACTTGACCCTCTCCAGAATCCCCTGATTGATTCGCACCAGATAATCAATCGTTCGCTCTTTGCCTTCCGGCTCGCGGAATATCTCGATTAACTTGCGCAGTTCAGTCCCCGCTCTCTTCTTCCGACGAAATGGCGACAGTTCCGATTCCAGCGCCGGATCGTAGGTCACCGGCATGTACTCGACGTCCTCATCCATGAAGAAATCGAAGGGATTGATCGAAGACAGATCCGCAACGAGATCAACCTCCACTTCAAAACTACGAACCGGTTCCGGAAACACAAGCCGGGCCTGAAAATTTCCGAATGGATCCTGCTGCCAGTTCAAAAAATGAGGCTGAGGACCGATCTTAAAAGAATACGACAGGATCGGCGTTCTGTTGTGTGGTGCCGGGCGAAGTCGAACAACTTGTGGAGACAGCCGTACCGGTTTTTCGTAATGATAGGCAGTATGGTGTTTAAGGGCGCAATGTATAGACATCTAAAAATAATATAATTATAAGATCAAATCGGAATAAAATATAATTATTTTATGAAAAGCTAGTTTTATGCCGACGGCGATTGGTAATTAAGACGAAGCAGAGAAATTTCTGAATTGGGACAGGGAAACCCAACAGGGTACAGTCTCCGATTCAACAGGGTACAATACCGGCCATGGCCCGCTTTCTTTCCTGGCGATCGACTCCAAAGTGGAACGTTTCTTGCATTACACGGTTTTATTGCCACATTCCCAGAACCTTACAACAATCGTCGAGTTGTGTCGAAAGACCGAATTTCCAGTTAGTAAAATAAAGTTGACAATAAGAAGACCTCGACGATCTAAAAAAAATAGATTGAGTCAATCATGAGAATTTTCGCACTTTCCGCTCTGCTGTGTTTCTGCCTGAGTTCATCGGGTCAGGAGAATACCTCAGAAGCGACATCTACCCGTTTGTCATCCTCATCCCAGGTCTCCAAAGACTCTTCGACACAAGCCGCTGTCATTGTTGAGAAGTTTTTCGCCGGGATGAAAACCCCTTCTCCCGTGACCCCTCCGTTAGTGGAGAGCATCGAAGAGGAGTTGAAAAAGGAGGAAACAAACTGGTTTCCTGCATCGGGTAGCAAACCGGTCATGCACGCCAAAATGCTGCCGCGCCTTCCCGCTCTCGAAGACAACACAACAAGCGCTTCAATGAAGCCGCTTACTGCCGTGAAAAACGTTTCACCACCTCAGGCTCCTGCCGATCCGGTGTCAGCGCCTGAACCGGTCAGCCGGGTCCGGGTTGAAGAACCGGGAGCTCACTCGGCGGAACGCGCCGTTGCTTCGGCCGATTCTCCACCGCCGGCGCGCCATGCAGCCACCCCGGTAGAATCAGCTCCGAAAGAGAAAAAGCGGCCGTTGGCCAATCTTTTCAAAGGCAAAAACAAAGAGAAGCGCGGTGGACTCAGGAAACTTTTCCGGAAAAAGGACCGCGAGATTTCTGTGGTCAAGTAGTCCGGCCACTTACGCCGGGTGAAAAGGCCAGAACAGTGGCACCAGGAAAGTAGCCACTACCCAGAGTATCAAATTCAACGGAACGCCAACCTTTGGAAAGTCGGTAAATTTGTAGCCGCCGGCCCCGTATACATAGGTATTTGTCTGGTAACCGATCGGCGTGGCAAAACTGGCGCTGCAGCCAAACATCATCGCAACGATAAAGGGACGGGCATCAACGCCAAGCTCCGCCGCAATCCCGATCACAATGGGAGTGAGCAGCGCCGCGACGGCATTGTTGCTGATCAATTCGGTGAGAATCGAGCTGAGCAGATAAACGACGGAAAGCACAACCATAGGGGTGAATCCGCCAAAAATTTTCATGATCCCGCCAACCAGCTGGGCAGCGGCCCCACTCTGCGACATGGCCAGACCGAGAGCGAGCATCCCGAAAATGAGGAACACAATATTCCACTGCACAGCGCGATAGGCCTGCTGAGCAGAGACACAGCGGGACAAAATCATCGCTACCGCCGCAAGAATCGCCAGCGCCGGTATGCCCATAAGCTTGAATGATGCGCCGAGCACAAAAAGCAGCGCGATCCCCGCTCCGATCCAGACTTTTGTCGGATCGACATTGATATCGGGAGCGTCAGACATGCTGATAAACTGGCTTTCGCCCTGAAGCTCGGATATGGAATCGGGCGGGCCTTCCATCAGCAGAGTGTCACCGAACTGAAGCCGCATTTTACTGAGGTTATCCCGCAGATTTGCCCCCTGGCGGTGGATCGCCAGCACATTGATTCCGTGGTGGCGACGGAAGCCGATCTTTTCAAGCGTTTTGCCGACGAGCGTAGAGCGCGGGCCGATGACGACTTCGACGAGTTTCATATCCCGGTCTTCGAGCTTTTTCAGGTTCATCCCCTTTTGCTCCTCAAACCGGACCCCGGTGCTTTCTTTTAATCGCTTAAAACTGGTTCCGTGGAGGGTGACCAGCAGCCGGTCCCGCTCCCGGATGATCAACTGGTCGAGCGGAGTGTGAATGGTCCGCCCCCGTCTTTTGACTTCCAGAACCGTGGCGGAGGGAAAATTTTTAAAAAGGGTCTCCGTGAGGGGTTTCCCTACAAGAGATGACTTTGGGTCGACCTCAAACTGGGTCAAAAACTCCCGGTTTTTCTGATCGATCAATTCGGAAAGTGTATTCCGGTCAGGCAGAAGTTTCCGCCCGATCGTCAGGAGATAAACAAAACCAATAATCGCATAGATGATGCCGAGTTTGGTGAGTTCAAACATACCGAAAGGCCGCTGTCCGTATTCCTGGGCGACGCCATCGATGATGAGATTTGTCGATGTCCCGGTCAACGTGCAGGTCCCGCCAAGGATCGAGGCAAATGAAAGCGGAATGAGCAGTTTCGAAGATTTCAAATTCGTCGCCCGGGCATGAGCGAGGACGATGGGCAGAAAGACGACAACGATAGGCGTGTTGTTGACAAAAGCAGACAGGATTGCACCCATAGACATCAAGACCAGAAGAACCCGCAACTCGCTCTGCCCGGCAATTTTGGTAAAAAATCGACCCATCACATCGATCGCACCGGTGCGCTCCAGCCCGGCACTGAGGACAAACATACAGGCGATCGTAATGGGCGCGCCGTTGCTGAACACACTGAGTAGCCCACGCACCACCGTGCCGTCGTCTAAAACCGAATCCGAGATCGGCAAAATTCCGAGAAACAGCACCGCCCCCATGGCCGCAATCGCCACGATATCAGGAGTTCCCCACTCCCGGAAGAAAGCGACAACCACCACGACCAGAATAATATAGATCGCGATGATGTGAAGATTCACAGCGGGAATGAGAGGTTGCAGAAGATCCAGCATGACAATTTTTGTGCCCCAATTTGAAGGCGATTTAGCCGGGTGCAATTCCCGTTTCCTGTCTTAGGATAAAGTCCATGGACCCAAATCGACCGCCCACAGATTTTGAGACACGGGTATTCGAAGCGACTCGCTTGATCCCGGCCGGAAAGGTGACCACCTACCGCGAGCTGGCCCTATTCCTGGAATGCAATTCCGCGCAGGCAATCGGCCAGGCGCTGAAACGCAACCCTTTTGCTCCGCAAGTGCCCTGCCACCGGGTGGTCAAAACGGATCTGAGTCTCGGCGGATTTCACGGGCAAACGGAAGGTCCATGGCTGGCCAAAAAGCGCAAACTTCTGACCGAAGAAGGTGTCGCTTTTTCCGAAAACGGCACGGTAAATCCGGAATTCTGTCATCGATTTAAGGGAAGCAAATGAGCGATCAAAACCCGTTTCTTCACGAAGATTCAAAAGTGGATCTGAACCCCGGCGATATCGGCCAAAGCCTCCAGCAGGATCTGGCGGATTATTTTGACGATCTGCTCACCTGGCGAATGCCGTTCGGAAGAAACCAGGGGGCCTACCTCGACAATTTACCCTACGAATATCTGCACTGGTTCATCGAAAAAGGCGGCGGCTTTCCGGCCGGGCGGCTCGGGGAATTAATGGAGTTTGTCTACCACACCAAGGCTGTGGGTGCGGAAGTGGTTTTTGCTGAGCTGAAAGCGCGTCGAAGTTCAGGAGGCGTGGCGGCGAAGCGGCCGGAAAAAAACGATCACTTGATTTGAGATCCAATATGGTGTCGATTGTAAACCAAAATTAAGCTTACTGACAAAATGGCTCAAGGATTCCAACTCGAAGGCAAAGTTCATCTAATCAACGAAGTACAGACGTTTCCCAGCGGCTTCTCTAAACGGGAGTTCGTCGTCGAAACGATTGATGGGCAGTATCCTCAGATGATTAAGTTTGAATTGGTAAAGGAGAAAACCGCTTTTACTGACGGCTTAAATCAGGGTGACCAGGTGAATGTCCATTTTGATATTCGCGGCAACGAATACCAGGGCAAATACTACGTAAACCTGAACTGCTGGAAACTCGATCGAATGGGTGCCGGAGCCGCAGCACAGCCTCCTCAGCAAGGTTCTGAAGAGCCTTATCACATGGAAGCTCCTGCGGGATTCGACGAGAATCAGGAAGATATCCCGTTTTAGCCGAGGTATTTTTTCCCCATCCCGAGTGCCAGGCTGAATGTGGCTATTTTGCTGCCCCACTTTCCGCGGTAAGGCCTCGCCGGCAACAGAATGGCCCAACCTTTTTGCCGCGCTTTCTCAGCAAGGACTTTTCCAGGATGAATCGTGACGCTGTTTTCTGCGATCGAAAGTAGAGGAATATCCGCTGAGCTGTCGGAAAACGCCCAACTGTCGGGAAACGGTCCGGATTCCATTTCATAATCCTCAGGAATCAGCCCGCGCTCTTTCATCGCCGTTATCTTGGCTGCCTTTTTGTTGTTTGGACCGATAATTTCAGGCAGAAAAGGCATCGGATTGGTGAGAATCAGGTTGGTTCCGATAAAGTGATCAAAACCAAAGTGATCCGAGATCTCCCGCACATAGAATTCCGGGCTGGCGCTGTTCAGAATCATTTTGTACCCCTCTTTCTTCAGTCTCTCCACTTCCGCAACCACTTCGGGGTAGGCGATTTTCGGAACCACTTCTTCAACAAAATCGCGGGCATATTTTCGCAGGCGGGATTCTGGCATTCCAAAGAGATAGCTCGAAAAAATCCGCTTCATGAGCCGCAGATCAAAAATCTTCAGCGCCGCCGGAATCAGACAG
>JARGOZ010000321.1:2752-3693 GCA_029213025.1 Verrucomicrobiales bacterium | reverse complement strand
GGCGATCTGGAGATCACCACTACCCGCTTCGCTACCTGTGAACGACGATCGATTCCTTTTCGACCAACAGATGAAGGAAACCGGACACCAATACCAATGTGGCTGTCCTCCAATAATTTGTCCTGTGCCCGCTTCCAATAGATAGAGACTACAACCTGAGATTGGCCTCTACAGGTAGGCCTGATTCTCTCATTATCCGCTCAACAATCTTATCGTAGATCCGAAAATCCTTATCCGAAAAATCCTGGTCCGTTTCTTGATATTGAACTACCGCAGCAGGAGTGTGAGGGTCCAACATTTTGTAGCCGTTTTTTGTGCTTTCTTCGAAGATGTAGGTTACTCCGTCCCTCACAGAATTCATTACTGCTTCCTCGAGATCAGTAAATTCAACCCAAAGCTCCTTTCGTGAAAGGAGGCCGATCAATGGTCCCGATACGTCTTGCTTCAGAATACGAGTTTCATCGCGCACAATCTTTTCGGGTTCGTGATTATATCCGCACTTCAGTTGAATCGAACGCATTTCGTAGCTCTCTCCTTTCTTCGAAATCCTAATCGAAATCCGATCTGAAAAGCTTGGTAGAATCGTTAGGCGGTAAATTGATTCGATTCCATCGGGAAGTTGACGAAAGAGTGACGGTTCTTTCATCGCCGCTAAATAGCGCGTGTAGTATGATTCCCGACCTTCGGGGAAATAGCTGTGCCCTTCGTGGTCCGGGTAGACCTTAAAAGTAGTGTCATCGTCGGAAACCCGTTGTCCATGCATCAGCGCTGGAAGTGCGAATATCAAAGTCGCGATCTGAACTGCGTATTTCATTAGGATAACAGTTTTATTCCCCCCCTCCAGTTTTATACCGGAGCCCCCTCCAGTTTCATGCACTTTACAGCTTTTGTGAATATGTTAAAGCCAGGAAATAAAAGTGTCTGGACTCGGCATTCTCCGT
>JARGOZ010000321.1:0-2652 GCA_029213025.1 Verrucomicrobiales bacterium | reverse complement strand
CTCTCCGTCTCTCCGTCTCTCCGTCTCTCCGTCTCTCCGTCTCTCCGTCTCTCCGTCTCTCCGAATCGGACGGACTGGCAGTCCATCCTACGAAAGATCAATGCCTGCTGCTGGATCGGTATTGGAAGTGTCTATTTCACCAATAGATGTATTCCATCTCCGGCAGATTCACTTACTGTTCCGATGATGCAGGCTGCAGAAATGCCGGCGGCGTGGAGTGCTGCTACGGCTTTCTCGCCTTCTCCACCGGGGACTGCTACCATTAGCCCGCCGCTGGTTTGCGGATCGTAGATGATTTCGCGATACCAGGCGGGCACGTCCGCCTCGATCCGGGCTTTCGGTTCGACCTGTTGGCGGTTGAGTTTGTTCACCCCGGTGCTGACGCCTTTTTCATACATCGCCAGGGCTTCGTCCATGATGGGAATCTTTGCGAGTTCCAGCTCGATGAGGACTCCGGAGCCTTCACCCATTTCAAGCGAATGCCCGGCAAGACCGAACCCGGTAATGTCTGTGGCGGAATGAACTTCGAAATCCATCAGCACTTCCGCCGCTTTGCGGTTCAGAGTGGATACGGTATCGAGACATTTCGCAAAAGCTTCTTCCGACACTTTGTTTTTCAGTTTGGCATTGAACAGCACCCCGCTGCCAATCGGTTTGGTCAAAACCAGATCATCGCCAACGCGGGCCGCGGCATTCGACCAGATTTTATCGGGGTGAACCACACCTGTCACAGCGAGACCGAACTTCGGCTCATCATCTTCGACGGAGTGGCCGCCGGCAAGCACAGCGCCCGATTCGGTGATTTTATCGAGCGCACCCGCGACGATTTGGTGGAGCTGCTCCGGTGGTAGTTTTTTCGAAGGAAAACCGACCAGATTTATGCAGGTGACCGGTTTCCCGCCCATCGCGTAGACATCGCTGATGGCGTTGGCCGCCGCGATCTGGCCGTAGAGAAACGGATCGTTTACCGGAGGGGTAATGAAATCCGCTGTCGTGATAATGGCGATGTCGTCGGTAAGACGGTACACCCCTGCGTCATCGCTGGTATCGAAACCGACCAGCAAATTAGGGTCCTCATTCTTTGGAAGCGACTGCAAAAGTTCACCGAGCCCGACCGGGTCGATTTTTGCCGCTCAACCACAAGTTTTGGAAAGACTCTGAAGAGTCGCTTCTTTCAATCGAAACTTCGACATAACAGGAAACTAAACGCAGTCGGCGTTTCTGCCAGATTGAAATCGGACAAAACATTGGAGCAACAGATGCAAAGGATTGAGTAACCAGTGCCGGGAATCAACTCGCTTTGAATTTACATTCGCGCATGACTTTGGATTTGGAGAAAAAGGGGGAATCCGGCGTACAATTCGGGCCGGTGGCTTACGGAACCTGGAGTGGTGGCCGGTTCATGCACTTTGGCGAAACGCTGAGCGAAGCGGAATATATCGACTGTATTCGGCAGGCGTTCGAGGAGGGAATCCGGACTTTTATCACCTCGGATGTGTACGGCAAAGGCCAGGCCGACCTCCTCCTCGGGCAGGCGCTCTGTCAGTTTCCGCGCGATTCGTACAATCTTGTCGGCATGGTTGGTCACGACTTTTATTTTGGCAACCGCAAGGGCAATGCCGGTTATCCCCGTTTCACCGATCCGGAGTTGCGCAGCCCGGACCAGTTTGATGATTTTCTCGAACTGGCTGCGACCAAATCCCTGAAACGCTGTCAGTCCGACCATTTCGATCTGCTTCTTCTCCACAATCCCGACGAGCTCGGCTACACCCGCGAAGAGGTTTGGACCGGTATGAATGATCTGAAAAAAATCGGCATCACCCGGAAACTGGGAATCGCTCCCGGCCCGGCCAACGGGTTTACTCTGGATTTGATTCATTGTTACGAGAATTTTGGCGAAGTCATCGACTGGTCCATGGTGATTCTCAATCCACTTGAACCGTGGCCGGCCAACATAGGTCTGCCAGCAGCGAAACAACACGGCGTCAAAATCATGACCCGGGTTGTCGATCACGGCGGCATCTTCAACGACGAACTGAAGCCCGGGCACGAGTTTCGCGAAGGCGATCACCGGTCGTACCGTCCTGCCGGATGGGTGGAACGAGGATGTGAATTTGTCGAAAAGATTCGCCCTCTCGCGGAGAGCCACGGTCTGTCCCTGCTCGAATACGCTGCCGCGTGGAATCTCTCCCACCCCGCAGTGGAGTGCGTCATTCCTACCTTCATCCAGGAAAACGGTGACGGTGCGATACCGATCCGGGAAAAAATTCGCAGCGTCGCAAGGCTGACTGACTGCAGACTCTCTCCGGAGGAAGTAGAGAAAGTCCGTCAGATCGGTGACAATACCGGCTGCATGCCGTTGAAAGGAGCCAGTACCCGCCACGCCAAAAGTGAGCGCTGTGATGAGTGGCCGATGCGGCCTGAATTAATCGAAATTGCGGAGCGTTATGGCCATGCGCTGGATTGGTAGCGCGGAGAAGGCGATGTGAGATTTTCGGGAGTTGCGACGGGTCTGGCGCGCGGTGGTGAGGACGTGCGTGATGGCCCGGGCTTCGCAGACGACAGGATTGTCGTTTCTCCTTGAGGGTTTGCGTGGCTCCGGGGTTTTCCGGTTGTCGACGGTTTGCGGGTGAATACCAGGGTAGGGCTGAT
>JARGOZ010000001.1:146609-175034 GCA_029213025.1 Verrucomicrobiales bacterium | reverse complement strand
CGGCTGAGGAGGGGGCAGCAATTTGGGACAATGTGGAAGTGCTCAATTGGAAAACCGACGGTGAAAATGTAGAGGTCGAGACTACGCAGGGTCGCTTTTCCGCCGACCAACTGGTGATTACTGCAGGGGCGTGGGCTGGTCAAATGCTGGAAGAATGCCGAATTCCGTTTCAGATCCTGAGGAAACATCTCCACTGGTTCGAAGGCGACAAAACAACGGATGCTACCGCTGGTTTTCCTCTGTTTTTCTTCGAAGTGGCGGACGGTTTTTTCTACGGCTTTCCGAAGCTGGATTCCTCCGGAGTGAAAGTGGCGGAGCACAGCGGCGGGGAGGTGGTTGTCGACCCGATGGTGGTGGATCGCACACCGGACCCGGAAGACTCCCGCCGGGTGGATAGGTTTGCCCAAAGTTATTTGAGAGGCGTTAGTCGGCAGAGAAACCGGCATTCCGTTTGTATTTACACAATGAGTCCGGACGGGAATTTTATCGTCGATCGGCATCCGGAATTTTCGAATGTGGCTTTTGCCGCCGGTCTTTCCGGACATGGGTTCAAGTTCGCCAGCGTCCTCGGTGAAGTAATGGCTGATTTGGCGCTGGGCGAAGTGATTCCTGATCCGCTGAAATTTCTCTCGGCGAGCCGGATTGTACCCTGTTAGGTCGCGCATCGTACCCTGTTGAATGGGTAATTGTACCCTGTTAGGTCCGGCAATTTTTGGCTTTAACTTCCTGATTGGAAAATGTTAATCTTTCTAAGAGACCGGATTTCAATTATAGTGTCCGGGTCGATTTTTTCCAAAAAACTGCAATCAGACGAATAAGTTTTGGTATGGAAAACGCTTATTTATCGTCTGAAAGTTGAAGTGTTATGAAGAAGAGAAGTATTTCTGAGTTAAACAAAGCCCCACGATGGCTCATCGCAAACCTCCTGCTTGTCTCAGTCATACTAAGTTCTTCTCTCTCGCCGGTTAATGCAAAAGAGCGAAAGATCACTCCGGAATCTCTGCGAGTTACCGAGACCAAAATCCAGCATTTGGCGAAGAAAAATATGTCAGCCACTGTGGCGATTATTCCGGCGGTGCGATCCCGGATGATGGGTTCCGGCAGTGGAGTTATTGTCAGTAAAGATGGATTAATTTTGACCGCTGCTCATGTGACTACCGGGATGAACAACCGGGTTATCGTGATTTTTCCCGACGGCAAGCGGGCTAAAGGAAAAGTTCTCGGCATGGATTACTCGCGCGACTCAGGAATGGTTCAGATTACCGATCCGGGAGTGTATCCTTTTGCCGAGTTGGGTGATTCCGACTCGATGAAAGTAAATGACTGGTGTGTCGCGCTCGGGCATGCCGGCGGGTATCAGCATGATCGAACTCCGCCTTTGCGACTCGGGCGAATCATCCGCTCGAACCCGAATGGATTTATCACCTCCGATTCGGCATTGATCAGCGGCGACTCCGGTGGACCGCTTTTCGATGAAGAGGGCCGGGTGATAGGGATTCATTCCAACATCGGGATGACACTTTCTCAAAACAATCACGTGCCGATTTCCACCTTCATCGAGAACTGGAAGCGCTTGAAGTCCGGTGAGAGATTTGGCGGGGATGACGACAACGCGTTGTTGGTGAATCCGGATCAACCGATGATCGGGGCTATGCTGGTTGATTCGGCGAACGACAGCGGGGCGATGATTGATTCGATTCGCAAAGGATCGCCGGCGGATAAGGCCGGGCTGAAAAAGGGTGACAAAATCATCAAAGCCGGAGCCGTATCGATCCCGGACAGCAACAAATTGATTGCCGAGATTCGCAAAAAGCGATCCGGGGATGTGATAAAAATGGTAGTGGATTCAAAAGGTCGTCGGAAAACAGTATCGGTGGAACTCGCTTCGGCCGGTGAACTGGGTGCGGGATCGGCCGGAAACGGCCCGCTCCGCAAGCTGCCAAAGCGTACTCCGGAAGAGGTGAGGGAACTGCAGGCTGAGTTCAACCGGATCATGAGAGATTCGATCAAAGAGAGAAAATTGAAACTCACTGATCAGTTTTACGATAAATTCAGAAGTGCTGCGGAGTTTAACCAGTTTATGAATCGCTTCAAAAAGACTCTGACTCCAAAGGAAAAGGAGACTTTAATAGAGGTGGCAACGGTGGAACCTCCCGAGCCGATTCGTCCAGGCACATTCGATCCGGACCGGCAGTACGATATCGATGAAGAATTTTTCAGAGATGTGCTCAATTCATTTCAGCCTTCAACCTCGGCGGCTTCAAATGCTACACATATGGTATTTCGCGGTCAGGAGTGGAAAAGTCTTTGCACGGTGCTGACCGGGGACGGCTATGCCATTACCAAGGCCAGCGAGATCGATACGCAGAATAACCAAAAGCTGGGTGTTCTTATAGCGAAAGGGCAGTTGGTCCCTGCCAAAGTGATAAAGACCTATCAAAAGCACGATTTGGCGCTGATCAAAATACAGAAACAAAACGGACTGAAAACTGTCAAAATGGACAATTACCGGGATTTGGACCCGGGTTCGATGATTGCCGCGCCCGGCACCGGCCCCGATCCGGTAGCGATCGGGCTGGTAAGTGTTCTGCCACGAAGTTTAACCGGTGAAAACAAAGGGTTTCTCGGAATTGGAACGGCTCATCACGACAAAGGCGTCGAAGTGACTATGGTGATCAAAGAGGCCAGCGCCGGTATTGCCGGAATCAGGAGAGGCGACGTGATCATGAAAATCGACGATGCGGTTTGTGATACACCGGAAAAACTGATCAGGCTGATCAGCAGTAAAACCCCGGGAACGAACATTATTCTGCAGCTTATCCGAAATGGACGCGGCACGTCGGTAAAAGTAAAACTCGGCAACCGCGCTGATCTTGATGACGGACGGCCCGATCCCAACGGCAGGATGAACCGGATGGGGACTAATGTGAACAAATTGAGTTCCGGTTTCCCGAGGATCACCCAGACCGATCTGCCGATTTTACCTCAGCACTGCGGCGGCCCGGTAGTGGATCTGGATGGAAATGTAATCGGAATAAACATAGCCAGAGCAGGGCGGATCAAATCCTACATGATTCCTGCCGATGAAATTAACCGTCTCGTGGTTCCTGACCTCCCTTCGAAAGTGAGTATGCGGCCGTAAAGGCATACGGATTTAGCTTTCCGTCTTACATTGACAGTCGCGGTTCATGCTCTAAGTCACAGACATGAATTTGCGACACTTCTTTATCCCGGTTCTGGTGACCGTTTTCTGTGGTAGTTCGACCGCAGACGAAGCTACTTTTGGAATGGGTGCCATGGTGGGTGAGGTGACTTCCCACGAAGCCCACATTCAGGCAAGACTTACCCGTGGATCGGAATTAATTGATCGGGATCTTCCCGGTGATGAAGGAACGGTCCATTTCGAACTGAGAAAATTCGGAAAATCGGATGTCGTTGTAACCCGGGAACTTGCGGCTGAAGAGGGCAATGATTTTATCGCGCGGGCCACGTTTGTCGATTTGGAGCCTGGAGAAAAATACCGGTGCAAAATCTCATCAGGAGGGGAATCTACTGAAGTTTCGTTTAAAACTCTACCGGGGGCTGATCGAAAAGAGCCGGTACGTTTTGTAGTAGTCACGGGAATGAACTATGCCAAATTTCATGGCGACGACCGGATCGATAAAGCACAACATTTGGTGGAAAACAACACTGAACTACCCCGGCCCTACGAAGGACCGGATAAGCATCTGGGCTATCCGGCACTGGAATCCATACTGAAACTCAAACCGGATTTTTTCGTAGGCACCGGAGATAATGTTTACTACGATACTCCGGACAAGCCACGGGCGAAAACAGTTCCGGAACTTCGCCAAAAGTGGCATGAGCAGTTTATCCAACCCCGCTTCCGGAACTTGTTTGCTGTAGTGCCTACTTACTGGATGATTGACGATCACGACTACAGAATTGATGACGGCGATAATTCCGGGAACTACGATCCAACGCCACAGGTAGGGAGAGATATGATACTGGAACAACTTCCGGTAGGTGCCAGATCAAATAAAGATGTAAAGACCTATCGAACCCATCGAGTCACCGGCGATCTACAGGTTTGGTTCACGGAGAACCGGATGTATCGCAGCGACAATGACACAGAGGACGGGCCCGGTAAGACGATCTGGGGTAAAGAGCAGAAAGAGTGGTTGAAAAAAACTCTACTGGAAAGTGATGCGACTTTTAAAATCCTGATTTCGCCAACGCCGATGATCGGGCCGGATGATCTCCGCAAAACCGATAACCACACCAATATCGGGGGATTCCGCCACGAGCGGGATGAGTTCTTTACTTGGCTCGTGGAGAATGGATTGGATCAAAAGCATTTCTATATTGTTTGCGGCGACAGGCACTGGCAGTATCTGTCAGTTGATTCGACGGGAATTGAAGAATTTTCCTGTGGTGCTCTTGTGGATGCCAATTCCCGTCTGGGACGGAAACCCGGGGATCCCAAATCCACGGATCCGGAAGGGTTGATCAAACAACCTTACTACCAGAATCCGAGATCCGGAGGGTTCCTGGTAATTTCACAGAACCCTCCCAGCGATGGAAAAGGCGCTACGTTGGAGTTTTCGTGGCGCGATGAAAAAGGAGTCGTCTTGCATACAACTGTGAAAGAAGGATAAGATGAGTTCAGATCGCCCGAATATTATTTTCATCATCACCGATCAGCAGCGGTTTGATACGATTTGCTCTCACGGTTATCCCTATGTGGACACTCCGAATTTGGATCGTCTTGTAAATGAAGGAGTAAGTTTTACAAATTGCCATGTCACAGCACCGAGTTGTGCGCCATCGCGGGCGAGCCTCTTTACCGGTCAGTATCCCCATACCAACGGGATATTGAAGAATGCTGATCGCTGGACAAAAAGCTGGGTGAGTGATCTCGCTGATTCAGGATATCACTGTGTCAATGTTGGGAAAATGCATACCTTCCCGTTTACGACGCCCTGTGGGTTTGATGAAAGATATGTCGTGGAAAATAAAGACCGCTACCTGGAGGGGCGATATTTTTTCGACGAATGGGACAAAGCCCTGGCGTCGAGAAGTCTGATTAAACAACAGAGAGAAACGTATCGAAAACGGGCCGACTATAGCAACAGGCTGGGTTCATTTACCTGGGATTTACCGGAAGACACTCACTCTGATAACTTTGTCGGAAACACCACCAACTGGTGGTTGGAGACCCATCCGAAAGAAGATCCTCTCTTTCTTCAAATCGGTTTTCCGGGGCCACATCCGCCCTACGACCCGACGCCGGAAGCTCTCGCAGACTACAAAGACCGGGAGATCCCGTTGCAACCGCTAACGGAAGATGATCTGGAAGGGCAGCCGGAAGCTTACAAAGAGATGCGATATCACAACCATGAAGTCGATCATGATTCCGTGATATTGCCGCTACCGCCTACCGAAGAGCAAAGGCTCGATCAACGTCGCCATTATATGGCTAACGTAACTATGATTGACCAAAAGGTCGGTGAAATCATGGATACGCTGGAGCAACAGGGCTATCTCGATAACGCGATAGTTATATTTACCAGTGATCATGGTGACTGTCTGACCGATCACGGTCATTCACAGAAATGGACTTTCTATGAGCAGGTTACGCGGGTGCCCGCAGTTGTATGGTCTTCGAACGGAAAGTTCGGAGAAGGTGGAAAAATGATTGATGAGTTGGTGTCGCTTTTCGATTTTGGCCCAACCATTCTTGAGTTGGCTGGATGTAAAGTTCCCGATAACTTTATGGCTGAATCTCTGGTTCCGGCGTTGTCAGGCGTCGCTGACTGGAAAGGTAGAGAATATGTTTTCGCCGAAGGGTGCCGGGATGGTAATTTTGTGTCTGCGGATTACCAGACTATGATCCGAAGTAACGAGTGGAAGCTGGTCTACATCACCGGAAGTGACCCCTGTAACGGGGGCAGCGAAGGACAGTTGTTCGATTTAGTAAACGATCCGGATGAACAGATCAATCTGTGGAATGATCCGGACTTTTCGGTAAAGAGGAATGAACTGCTAACGGCACTGCTGGAGTGGCGGATTCGTACCGGCTATGAAGCTTCGTCCTGGAACACGGAGAGCAGGTAGCGTTTTAGACACCTAAATTTCCACCTTGTTTCTCCAGCTCCCGATAGGCTTTTCTATCGAGACTATATAATTTGGCTGCACGGTGGGTTACTTTCGTTTGGGTCTGTCCGAGATCTTTGATGATTCCCAGAGATTGCATCTTTTTCCGGAAATTTCGTTTATCGAAGCGTTTTTCCAAAACTGTTTCGTAGACATTTTGAAGTTGTGTCAGGGTGAATTTTTTCGGTAGTAACTCGAAGGCGATGGGCCGATAGCGCACTTTGCTTTGAATCCGTTCTATCGCCATTTTCAGTATCTTCCTGTGATCGAAGGCGAGTTTTGGCAGTCTTGAAACAGGGAACCATTCAGCTTTCGAGGCATCGCTCCCTGCTTTTACCTTGTGATCATTGATATTTACCAAAGCAACATAGGCGATGGTTACCACATGCTCCCTGGGGTCCCGGTCCGGGTCACCGAAAGTATAAAGTTGTTCGAGAAATACATTTTTGACGCCGCACTCTTCCTCCAGTTCCCGTCGCGCCGCATCGTCGACCGACTCACCCGGGTCTACGAATCCCCCGGGAATGGCCCATTTCCCTTTGAAAGGTTGCTGTGCGCGTTCGACCAAAAGCACCTGTAACGTATAGTCTTTCACATCGAGCCCGAAAATCACAGTGTCCACGGTGAGGGCGGGACGTGGATACTTGTAGGTGTGCGACATGTGTTAAAGTAGGTTTTCCATACGCAGCGGCAAACAGTTTTTACGGCAGGGCCACAGAGAATATTTTGGTAAAGATAAAGTCGGTGCCGAGGGCGGTGAGCAGGGCCAGTTGGATCATACCCATGCGTTGTTCGGGATTCCACCTGGAGATGAGACTGCCAATGAGAAAAATCATGGCAGCGGTGATTATCGCGAACGGAATGAGCTGTGACTGCAATGCTATGACATAGATTGTAAGTACGAAGAAGCACCAGAACGCCGTTCTATACCGGGGATCAAAAGGCTCAAGTGGCTCGATAACCGGGGCGGGTGATGCGATTTTGCCTTTGCGAAAAAAGGAATCGATCACCACCCAGGCAAACAGTAGAACGGTGATTAGGAATACAATAAAGGGAAAGTTCGGCAGATTCTTTTCCTTCTTAGCGGCGACTTTAACAAACAGTTGTTCGGACTCCTTCAGGTAATTTTTGAATTCCTTACCCGACATAAAAACCGGGTCGACGCGTATTTCCCGGAGACGGTTGATAACGTTATCGTTTTGCAACGCCTTTTGAAAACAGTTGGAAAGATGCGCTATGACTTCCGGCGGTGTACCTTTCGGAGCAAACCAGTAGTTGGCGTTCTGAGAATACACGGGAATGCCCTGTTCCAGGCTGCAACCAACTTCGGGGATTGCTTCGTGCCGTTCCGGACTCAGCACTACCAGGGCTCTTATGTTTTCTGAAGGAGGAGTATCATCGGGGCGACGAAAGTCGATATACTCCGAAAGGGAAAAAATACCGGCATCGAGATGGCCACCCATGATGCGGGCGTAGCGGTCGGCACCGCCGCTTGCGGATACGATGCTGAATTCGGCACCGGGTAAATGATTTTGCAGCTGCAGGGTCGTAAAATAGGCTGGTGCTCCCTGGTTGGCTCCGAAGGTGATTTTGCGCGGTTGAACTTTCGCAGCCCTGAGGAGAGCTGGTAAATCAGCATACGGAGCGTCTTCTCTTACCAGAATAACCATAGCCATAGTCCCGGTTAGGCAAACCGGTGCGAATGCCTCCGGTCCGTAGTTGACTGTATCGGAGAGCTTCGCGGTGATTACCGCGTTATGACTGCACAAAATCCAGTATCCATTGGGTTTGGCGTTTTTTACTTTTCGACTTCCTATCGTCCCGCTGCCGCCTTTGATATTGCTAATCGCCAAAGGTTGTCCGAGTAGATTTTCGTCTTCGATTCCCCGTTGCAGAATTCTAACAAAGGTGTCGGAGCCGCCACCTGCAGGGTAGGGAACCACGATGTTTACCGGCTTCTTCGGGTAAGCCGGGCCGGAGGTTCCATTGAATTGTTTATTTGTCCACCAGGCTAGCAGCACCACTATTCCTATTCCGGAGAGCAAAGGCTTAATCATGGCGTCTCCTTTCTTTTTGATACGGCGTTTTTGACTACGGGAAGCACCAGCATGAATACAGCGATCAAAAGGAAAAATGCTGACATGGGCCGGGTTATAAGAGGGGCATAGTTGCCGTCGGAGGATTGTAATCCCAAACTCAAATTCTCTTCGGCAATTCCACCTAACACAAACCCAATCACAAAGGGCGCCAACGGGAAGCTGAATTTTTCGAGAATGAATCCGAGCAGCCCAAAGCCGAGCATCACCCAGATATCGAACGGATTGTTAGCGTTGGCGAGTGCGCCGATCACACAGAAGCATAGAATCAACGGAAACAGGAATCGCTTCGGGATGCGAATCAACCTGGCCAGATAACCCATCGAAAAGAACATGATCACTGCCATCGCCAGGTTGGCGATAAACATCGATCCCATCACGGTATAGACCATATCGGGACTCTGTTCGAACAGCCGGGGGCCGGGCGTGAGTCCGTGCATCACCAGAGCGCCGATCAGAACCGCTTCCATAATGCTGCCCGGCAGACCCATAGCGAGCAGTGGAATCAGTGCACCTCCGATGGTTGCGTTGTTGGCTGTTTCCGCCGAAACAATTCCGGGTTCGTGACCGGTGCCGAACTTCTCAGGTTCTTTCGACAGGCTTTTGGTAAAGGAATAGGCGGTCAACGATCCAATATTCGCGCCGATTCCAGGAAGGATACCGATCCATGTTCCGATAACTGCGGATCTCACCATATTTACTCCGTGGTGGATAAAGTCTTTCATACCGATGAATACCGAACTTTTGCCTACTTCTATGGCATCCGCCTTTTTATCAATCGAGATGATTTCCTGAAGGATTTGATTTACCGCGAAAAGTCCGATCAACACTGATAGAAGTTCAAATCCGCTGTTCATTGATTCGAAACCAAACGTCAGTCGTGCTTCTCCTGTAGCTCTGGAAATTCCAGGCATGGAGCAGAGAATACCGAGGAAACCGGCGAACAGGGCTTTGGGCAAAGAGGAACCGCCAATGGTGGCGATAAGAACGAGGGCCATCATCACGAGGGAAAAGTATTCGAAGTATCCGAACTTCACCGAAAGGCGCGCTACGGGCTGGGTGAGTAGCACGAGGAAAAGCCACGAAATCATACCGCCGACGAGTGATGACATCACTCCGAGGCCGAGAGCGCGGGCGGGTTGCCCCTGTTTCGCGAGGGGATAGCCATCCAGGGTTGTGACGATCGATGCAGGGGTTCCCGGCATACGGAGCAGAGTGGCCGTGATCATACCGCCGCTCACTGCGCCGACATAGATAGCAATGAGGAACGCCATCGATAACAGTGGATCGTGACCGTGAGTGAGAGGTAAGATCAGGGCGATTACCATCGCGCCGGTGAGCCCGGGAACAGCACCGACGAATACACCAAGAGCGGTTCCGAGCAGGATTAATGTGATTCCGGCGGGAGTAAGGATTTGCTGCAGTGCTTCGATCAATCCAGGCATGGCGTATGAATTTGCCTTTTTACGACGTTACCGAAGCGGAAACAAGTCTTTGTGTTGATTAAACAGGGTACAGTCGGAGATCGTACCCTGTTGAGTCTTTGACTGTCCCCTGTTGAGTCAAAAAAAACGGGCGAACCAGAAGGTTCGCCCGCTCAAAATCAATTTTTGAAAATGGAATTAAATTACATCATTCCACCCATGCCGTGGTCGTGACCATGGCCTGCGTCGGCTGGCTCCGGCTCAGGGATGTCTGCGATGAGACACTCTGTAGTCAAAAGAAGACCGGAGATAGAAGCTGCATTCTGAAGAGCTGAACGGGTAACCTTAGTCGGGTCAACCACACCGCTCTTAACGAGATCTTCGTAAGAGTCGGTAGCGACGTTGTATCCGTTGTTACCTTTCGCGTTCTTAACCTGCTCAACGATGAGGGCACCTTCGCGACCTGCGTTAGCGGCAAGCTGACGAAGAGGAGCTTCGATTGCGCGGGCAACGATTTCTGCACCGGTTGCTTCATCACCTTCAAGCCCAAGATCACCTACTTTACCCTGTGCGCGAATCAGAGCAGTACCACCACCGGGGACAATACCTTCTTCAACAGCAGCACGAGTCGCGTGAAGAGCATCTTCAACACGGGCTTTCTTCTCTTTCATTTCCGTTTCGGTAGCAGCACCAACATTGATGACAGCAACACCACCGGCGAGCTTGGCAAGACGCTCCTGGAGCTTCTCACGATCGTAATCGGAAGTGGTTTCCTCGATCTGACGGCGGATCTGATTTACGCGACCGCTGATAGCGTCGGTAGAACCTTCACCTTCGATAACTGTAGTTTCCTCTTTTGTGATCTTAACAGTCTTGGCGGAACCAAGATCGTCGAGAGTAACGTTTTCGAGTTTGATACCGAGATCTTCAGTGATGACTTTACCACCGGTGAGGATGGCGATGTCTTCGAGCATAGCTTTACGGCGGTCACCGAAACCAGGTGCTTTAACAGCAGCTACGTTCAGAGTT
Source organism: Verrucomicrobiales bacterium (assembly GCA_029213025.1). Classification (GTDB taxonomy): domain Bacteria; phylum Verrucomicrobiota; class Verrucomicrobiia; order Verrucomicrobiales; family DEV007; genus Arctic95D-9. The sequence continues at coordinate 164,329 of JARGOZ010000001.1, read as the reverse complement.
CCGCGAAGCTTGTTAACTACGAGAGTTGCAAGTGCTTCTCCTTCTACATCTTCAGCGATAATGAGGAAAGGACGTCCGCTCTGAGCTACTTTCTCAAGAAGAGGAAGCATGTCCTTGAGATTGGAGATCTTCTTCTCGTGGATGAGAATGTAAGGGCTTTCGAGATCACAGATCATGTTCTCGGCATCGGTCACCATGTAGGGTGAAAGATAACCTTTGTCGAACTGCATACCCTCAACAACGTCGAGTGTAGTTTCGATACCTTTAGCTTCTTCAACGGTGATTGTTCCGTCTTTGCCTACTTTGTCCATTGCATCAGCAATGATACCGCCGATTTCGCTGTCCCAGTTTGCTGAAACGGTAGCAACCTGTGCGATTTCTGTAGTGTCTTTTACTTCGTTGGAGATCTTGCGAAGCTGCTCTACGAGTGCTTCGGAAGCTTTGAGGATACCGCGCTGCAAGCTGATAGGATTAGCTCCGGCAGTAACGTTGCGAAGACCTTCAGCATAGATTGCTTCGGCCAGAACGGTAGCTGTAGTCGTACCGTCACCAGCGATGTCACTGGTTTTGGAAGATACCTCTTTAATGAGCTGTGCGCCCATGTTTTCGTAAGGGCAGGAGAGCTCGATTTCTTTAGCCACAGTAACACCGTCTTTGGTGATAGTAGGGCTGCCGAATTTTTTCTCAAGGATTACGTTGCGGCCTGCAGGCCCCAGCGTTGCTTTTACTGCTTTAGCAAGCTTCTTAGCTCCGGAAAGGAGAGCATGACGTGCTTCTTCGTCGAATGATAGTTGTTTAGCCATCTGATTATTTTTCTAGATTGTTTGTTTAAAAGAAACCGTTAGGAAAGAATTCCGAGGATGTCGCCTTCGTTGAGAATGAGGCACTCCTGGGCATCGAGTTTGATTTCGGTGCCGCCGTACTTGGAAATGAGAACTTTATCGCCGACTTTTACGGAAAATTCGACAGTCTCCCCGTCATCCTTCTTTCCGTTACCGAGAGCGAGAACTTCAGCTTCCTGAGGCTTCTCTTTTGCACTGTCCGGGAGGAAAATTCCTCCTTCTGTTTTTTGTTCGTTTTCCTCGATTCGCTTCACGAGAACACGAGTACCGAGAGGTGTGAATGTACTAGCCATAGTATAGTTAGTCTTATTTGTTGTTTTGTTTTGTTAGGTATGAAAATCTGAAACTCGTTTGGCGCGCCTTTGTGATTCGGTTGTTTCCGCCACGAAGAGCGGGCCTGTGAACCTCAGATTTCCATGAAAATCCCGGCCTCCGCTTGAGGCCGGGAAAAGTGTTTAGAATTTATGATTTGTCTTCGTCGACAACTTCGAAATCGGCATCGACCACGCTGCCTTTAGCCTGCTTTGGTTCGCCGGATTCTTCATCTCCAGCCGGTGCCGGGCCTCCGCCGTCTGCGGCTGCAGCTCCGGCTCCCGCTGCCTGAGCGGCGGCGGCCAACTGGGCAAACTTCTGCTCAAGGGCTTCATTTGCGGCTTTGATTTTGTCAGTGTCATCGTTTTTAAGTGCTTCTTCGACTTCCGTTAAAGAGGCTTCAATGTCCTTCCTGGCATCGTCTGGAAGTTGCTCGCCGAGATCTTCCATCTGCTTCCGGATGGTGTAGACATTATTGTCTGCGACGTTTCGGGCTTCGATCCCCTCCATGCGCAACTTGTCTGCATCAGCGAACTCTTCCGCTTCGCGCTTGGCCTTTTCGATCTCGTCATCACTGAGACCACTGGAGCCTTCGATGGAAATTTTCTGTTCCTTGCCAGTCTCCATGTCTTTAGCCGTGACTTTAAGAATCCCGTTCCGGTCGATATCAAAAGTAACTTCAATTTGAGGTTGGCCTCTTGGAGCCGCCTTGATTCCGTCGAGGCGGAAATTGCCGAGTTTTTTATTATCATTGACCAGTTTCCGCTCGCCCTGGCAGACGACAATATCAACAGACGGCTGATTGTCCGCAGCCGTAGAGAAAACTTGTGATTTTTTTGCCGGAATCGTGGTGTTTCGCTCAATCATCGGAGTGGCTACGCCGCCCATGGTTTCAATTCCCAGGGTGAGGGGAGTCACGTCGAGCAGAACCACATCGCCGAGGCTGGGGTCTTTGGAGATCACTCCACCCTGGATAGATGCGCCAATGGCAACCACCTCGTCGGGGTTAACACCCTGGTGGGGTTCTTTTCCTGCAAGAGCGTGAGCCGTTTCAATGACTTTAGGCATCCGGGTCATACCGCCAACGAGAACGAGTTCATCGATCTCGGTCGTGCTGATGCCGGCCTCTTTGATACAGTCGTTGACCGGACGTTTGGTTCGCTCGAAGAGATGGTCGGTCATTTGTTCCAGCTGAGAGCGTGAAAGCTTCTGCTGAATGTGCTTTGGACCTGACTGATCGGCTGTGATGAATGGCAGATTGATCTCGTAGGATTGTGAAGAGGAGAGTGCAATTTTCGCTTTTTCCGCTTCCTCTTTGATCCGCTGAAGAGCATCGGGCTGACCGGACAGGTCAATGCCTGACTCCTTCTTAAATTCTCCTGAGATCCAGTCGATAATAGCGTTGTCCCAATCATCACCGCCGAGGTGAGTGTCGCCGTCTGTAGCGAGAACTTCGAAGAATCCTTCGTCGATTTCGAGCACCGAAATATCGAATGTTCCACCACCGAGGTCGTATACAGCAATTTTTTCTTCGCCTTTTTTATCGAGACCGTAAGCCAGCGCAGCGGCGGTGGGTTCGTTAACGATCCTTTCGACTTTCAAACCGGCAATCTCACCGGCCGCCTTTGTCGCGTTCCGCTGGGAATCATTGAAGTAAGCGGGAACGGTAATAACCGCTGAAGTGATACTTTCACCCAGTTTAGATTCTGCATCAGCTTTGAGTTTGCTCAATACCATGGCGGAAATCTCCTGCGGGCTGTAGGTTTTCGTATCTCCGCCAACTTCGACTTCGATATGTGCATCTCCATTCGATGCTTTCACGATTTTGTAGGGAGCCTTTTTCTCGCTTTCGTTCAACTCGTCGAATTTTCGTCCAATAAGCCGCTTCGCTGAGAAGATGGTGTTTCTGGGATTAGTGATGGCCTGTCTCTTTGCTGCCTGACCGACGAGGCGTTCGCCGTCTTTCGAGAAAGCTACAACGGAGGGCGTTGTTCGGGCTCCTTCTGCGTTTTCTAAAACTGTGGGTTGCCCTGCTTCCATCACTGCCATGCAGGAATTGGTGGTACCCAGATCGATGCCAAGAATTTTACTCATAATCAAATGTGGTTTGTGCTAATTGGGGTTGGTGCGTTTTTCTATTCTGATCAGTCTTTTTAGCAGTGCATATGCCAGGTGATATAGGCGATGTATTAACGGGTTTACTGGCAGGCATATACATTCGTTACAACCGCTTGATTGAATTTCTATTTCGTTGCCGAAGGAGCACATGTGACACGGTTGGAGTGCCATTTTGACTCGGTGTGACAACATTGGCGCACAAAAAAACCTGCTTCGAAATACCGAAGCAGGTTTTGAGTGTGTAAATTCGTTCCGGCCGTTTTCTCAGGAATTGAGGATTTTGTCACGCTCCAACTTTAATCCCATCTTCCGGTAAAGAGTAGCGATGCTGACATCCAGCATACTTGCGGTCTTCTCGCGGGAGCCTTCGTTGTATTTCAAAGTTTCCCTGATGAATAGCTTCTCCTGCTTCTTGATGTAATCAGAGAGTGCCGTGCCGATCGGTAGATGATGCGTTGTTTTCTCATCTTCGTCGGTAATTTCGACCTTTTGGGCTACCTTTGGTGGCAGGTCCACGGGGCGTATTCTCCCGTCTTCAGCGAATGCACAGGCCCTTTCTATAGCATTCTGCAGTTCACCAACATTGCCTGGCCACGAGTAGTTTTCGAGAAGGCGTGTTGCGTATTTGTCGACTTCCAAAGGTTTTGAGTTGGTTCTGTCGGCGAAACGCTGAAGGAAATAATCGGCGAGGAGTGAGATATCTTCTTTTCGGTTCCTCAGTGGGGGGACATCAACCGGGATGACGGAAATTTTGTAGTACAAATCCTCCCGGAACTTGCCGTTGGCAACGCACTCCTCAAGACGTTTGGCTGAAGAGGCGATAAATCTAACATCCATTTTCATCGGCAGACTTCCTGTCAGGCGGCGTTCTGCCACTTCTTCCAGATAGGTTTCGAGCATGGATTGTAATCTTACCGGCAGCATGTGGATTTCTTCCAAAAGGACAGTTCCTCCCATGGCGCGGCTGAAAATGGTCTCTCCGCGACTGCCTATTGAGCCGAAGAGTTCCGCCTCCAGCAGGTCTTCGGGAAGGGCGGAGCACTGCAAAACTTTGAAAGGGGCATCTTTTCGCGAACTCGAATTGTGAATAGTCCGGGCCACCATTTGCTTTCCTGTTCCAAACTCACCCTCGAGTAGAATCGGGGAATCGCTTTCCGCGATTTTTGCAGCCAGTTCATTGATGGCTTTCATCTTGTCGCTTTCGCCGATCAACTCACCGGAACTCCATGCCAGCTCAAATGTCGCATCGGCGGATTCGTCGGTATCGGGAGAGAGTTTCTGTTGATAGGCAAGGTCAACAGTTCTCTTCAGATCGGCTAGTTCGAATGGTTTGGTCAGGTAATCAAAGGCGCCAAGTCGCATCGCCTCAACTGCAGTCTCAATGGTTCCGTGCCCTGTTACCATGATGACTTTTGCATCGGGGCATTTTTCCTCGCTGAAGCGGACTACGTCCATGCCATTGCCATCACCAAGGACGAGATCGACTACGAGAACATCGAAGTCCTGGGTTTCGAGCGCCTTGCGCGCACCTGCTTCGCTGTTAACCGCAATCGTTTCGTGTCCGCCCTGTTGGCAAGCTTTCGCCATCAGGTTTAGGATTGCAGTCTCGTCGTCGACAATGAGAATTTTAGCCATCTTTGAGTGATCTATTTCAGAATTAGATATGTGGAACACTTAATACTACGGATTTCTTAAGTAATTCAACTTAAATTATTCTCAGTAATGAAAAAACTTCTGAAAACACCGGCTCAAAAGGGGAAAAGCGATGAGTTAAACTTTCGAAGATCGTAAATCAAAACTGATAATTTTATTATTTTTAATTTTAAGTTTCGCTTTTTTTAAAAAAATGGCGTAAAATAAAGCCGAAAAAAAACTAATAACATTATGCGGACAAGCGTCAAAGAACCTGAAACCACCGGAACAACAACCAACACACACCTACCAGATAATATGTCCGCAGTTGCAATCAAACACATGCAAGTTACCTCGAGAGAACTCGTCGAGCTCGCCCAGAAAGAATTCCAAGGTCCGCTCACGGGTTATGCCGCAGGTCTATTGGGGGGCGACTGGGAACGCGCCCGGGATGTCGTTCAGGACACCTTCATTAAACTCCACAAGCAGGATCCTGATCTCATTAAAGGGAAACTTAAAAGCTGGCTGTACACAGTCTGCCGGAATCGGGCCATCGATGTTCACCGGAAAGAGAATCCTATGCTCACTTCGGCTGGAGAAGCTTTTGAGAATCTAAACGACTCAATGCCGTCCCCTTCAGAAACCGCTGTTTCTAAAGAACGCCATGCTGAAGTTCTTAAATTTTTAGATCGGCTTCCAACCAATCAGAAGGAAGTGATTCGGCTCAAGTTTCAGGGCGATCTCAGTTACAAAGAAATTGCTGAGGTGACCGGTCTGAGTGTCAGCAACGTCGGATTCCTGATTCATACGGGAATCAAGAGGCTTCGAACCCTGATGGGGGTCGAGGTTTCCAAATAACAAAAAAATTTCACCACAACCTTACCACAATCAACCACATCACCACCACTGCTACCTAATACCAATGAATGAATCGATAAACCAGGAAAACCCTATGCTCACCGCCTACGCGGTCGGTGAGTTGGAAGGCGCGGAGTTGGAACAATTTGAAGCATGGCTTCAGGACCCCGTAGCAAGAAAGGAACTTGAGGGGACTGAAGATATGATCAGTCTGTTAACCGACAGTTTTGAAGATGAAGTGAAGTCAGCCCTCTCATTAGCCGGGGAGGATCATTCTCTGATGGATTTCGCTTTGGGCGAACTCGACGATCAGTCGAGAGATGAAGTTGCTGTGCTGCTTGCTGAGTCCGATGAAGCAAAAGCTGAGCTTGAAGGAATTGAAGACATGGTGGGACTGTTGTCTCGCAGCCTTGAAGGAGAGTGGCGGTCCCGGGAATCCTACGAACTGGATGTCCCGGCTTTCACCGATTTTGTACTTGGTGAACTCGACGAGGAAGGCTCTGCTGAGTTCAAGACGATTCTTAAGTATTCTGAAAATGCGAGGAAGGAACTTGGTGAAACTGAGGAATTGGTGAGTTTACTGTCGGAAGGTCTGGAAAGTGAATGGAAATCCGAGCTGTCTGCGACAGATTATGAGTTTTCCCTCGTGGAGGCTACCGGAGAAGAAAATGTTGTTTCGGTAAATTTTGCCCAGGCATCACAGGGATCATCCCGTTCCGCAAGGAATCGCGGGCCTGTGCTGGTTAGTCTTGCTGCAGTTCTGGCTGGTTTGCTCGTAGTTGGCGGAATGCTGAGTGAGTCCAGATCCGGCCAGAATATGGGTTTTTCCTCTGACGATCATGTTTGGTTTGATGACGGCGACAGGGCTGTTGAAATTGCAGAAGTGCCGGTAGAATCCCCTTTCAACCTTAGGTTGCTTGAGGAAGTTAATCAGCCGGTTGATCTGGAGTTGGAGATGGTAGACCTCGGTGCCTTTGATCCCTACAGTAGTGAAGACGTCGGCGGTATGGTGAAGGTATCTTTTGAAGAAAATTGGGGGCCGGTTGAGTTCCCACTTCAAGCCGCTACGTACCATCCTGCCGGTCATTTTTTCTACACGGGCACGGATTCCAATGACATCTACGATACCGGGGTAACCTATCCTGAAGTCGGTTTTAATATCGACCCTTATGCTGCGCCGGTTTCCCAGGATGATATCGGGGAGGAACTCAGATCGATCGTTCTTGAGATGGACAATCCGAATGTCGACGTGAAAGCTCTCCAATCCCGATTGGAAGAACTCCTCGAAGTTCATAAAAGCATTGGGGTCACCAACTGATAATACTCCCTTTTTACAACGCAAAACGGCATTCCTTTTCAGGTATGCCGTTTTTTTGTGGTCCGATAACAATTTGATCAGGCCTGGGGAAATGCGGAGCTCAATATGGACGCAAAAAGTAGTAATTTGCTCTGTATCTGGCGCTAGTAGGCCCGTTTTATTAAATGACTGTACTGATTGTGTGTGTCACCTTTTTGCAGCTCGTAAAAACATAATATATAAGGTGTAATGACGAAAAGATTTTCCCGGTATCCAGCTGCTCTCCTCGTTTTCGTTGTCTGTCAGGTTCACTGCCTGGCTGGCGAGATCGAATCGGCCCCGTTCGAAGAGTCGACACCCAATCCAGGTAAAACCCTTTTTTATAAGATTCCACCTGAGGAATCAGGTATAGATTTGGTGGTTCCTATCGATGTCGAACATCCTCTCGCGAGAGCGTATCACTCCAGTTCGGCCTGTTCAGCGGTGGCGATTGGGGATCTGGATCTCGACGGTCGTCCTGACGTGTTTGCCGGTAATGGACCGCGAGATAACGGTCTGTATCTCCAAAAGAGCAGGATGAAGTTCACGAATGTGACTGAATCTGCCGGTGTCGCCGGAGGAGAAGGCGCGTGGGCCGTGGGTATTTCTCTGGTGGATTTTGATGACGACGGGGATCTGGATGCCTATGTTTGCAATTATGACTATCCCAACCAACTCTTTGTGAATCAGACAATCGTGGACGGGAAGCGAACCAAAGGTCCTTTGCGATTCACGGAAGAGGCTGCGAAATACGGGCTTGATATCGTCGATGGGTCGGTAGTTTCCGCCTTTGCTGATTATGACCGCGACGGCGACCTCGATTTGTACATCTTAACTCACCAGATTTATCGGGAAGGGGGGCGGTCGGCGGAGCCTATTCCATTGATCGAGGAAAACGGAAAGCTGAATGTCGCTCCTGAGTTACAACGATGGTACCGGGTCGATGAAAACGAAAAAGGCAAAAACGGCGAGATTCTTTATTCTGAATGCGGGCGTCCGGATTTTCTTTTTCGAAATGACGGTGAGAAAGGCTATGTCGAAGTTACCAGAACGGCAGGCATCACTAAGGATGTTCACTGGGGAAATTCTGCTACCTGGTGGGATTACAACCACGACGGTTGGCCGGATCTCTATGTTGGGAATGACTTTAGGAGTCCCGATTTTCTGTATCGGAACAATGGAGACGGAACCTTTACCGAAGTGTCGGATGGTTTGGTTCGGCACACTACCTGGTTTTCCATGGGGGCAGTGCAAAGCGATTTTAACAACGATGGCCTGATCGATTTTGTGCTGGCAGATATGCTGCCTCGCACCCATTACATGCAGAAAGCGTCGACTGCCAGTATGGCTGACCGGCTCGATAACCTGGAATTCATGGGGGGCGCCCGACAAATGATGCGCAATACGATGCACATCAACACTGGTACCGATCGCTTTTTTGAAGGGGCCTGGTTGGCAGGTGTTGCTGATACCGAATGGACGTGGGCAATCCGCAGTGCCGATTTCGATAACGATGGCTTGAGCGATCTGTTTTTCTGCAATGGTGTGCCCCGTCAGTTTAACCATTCGGATCTTCCGGACATCAATCACGCAGCACTGGTCGGCAAAACGCAATGGGATCACTACAAAGACACCCCCGAGCGCCGCGAACAAAACCTGGCGTTTCGCAATCTGGGTGAATTCGAATTTCAGGACGTATCGAAAGAATGGGGGCTCGACCACATGAGTATGTCTTACGGTGCGTCTCTCGGGGATCTCGATGGTGACGGTCGAATGGATTTGCTGGTCTCCAATCTGGACGATCCCCTGTCTGTTTACTGGAATAAATCCACCACCGGTAATCGCATTGTAGTGGAACTCAAAGGCCTATCGAGTAACAAAAAAGGAGTCGGTAGCATCGCTTCATTGACTACCGCAAATGGAGAAAAACAAATCCGCCAACTGTTCCCTTATGGTGGCTTTCTTGATGCTGACGAAGCTGTTTTCCACTTCGGACTGGGTGATGAAGACAAAGTGTCGACTCTGAAAATCGAGTGGCCGAGCGGAAAAGTTCAGAACTTTGAAAATCTTGCTGTAAACCGTAGATATACCATTACAGAGCCTGAAGGTGAGGCTCAAAAAACTCCGCCAGTGAGAACTCGAAGAGCCGAGAATACCTGGTTTACCAGAGTCCCCTCCTTGAAAGGCTTCAACCATAAGGAAACCGAGTTCGATGACTTTGATCGTCAGCCGCTCCTGCCGATCAAGCTTTCTCAACTGGGACCGGGGCAGGCGTGGGGCGATATTGATGGCGACGGTGATGCTGACTTTTACCTCGCCGGGGCAGCGGGGCAGCCGGGGCAGCTGTTTGTGAATCAAACCACCCCGGGTTCAAATGAAGTTCTGTTCGTGCCGAGGATTGTGGATGCATTTGCGAAAGATGCCCGGTTTGAAGATATGGGTTGCCTGTTCTTCGATGCCGACGGGGACGGGGATTTGGATCTCTATGTTGTAAGTGGCGGAGTTGAATGCATGCCTGACTCCGAGTCTTTACAGGATCGATTGTATCTGAATCACAACAGCGATTTTTCCCTGGCGGAAAATGTATTACCCGAAGCGCGTCACAGCGGAAGCGTGATTGCCGCTTCTGATTTCGACAGGGATGGCGATCTCGATTTATTTGTCGGTTCCCGGTCGATTCCCGGTCATTACCCTGAAGCGCCAACCAGCCAGTTGTTGCTGAACAATGGCGGCAAATTCGAACTGGTTACTTCATCGCTGGCTCCGCAGTTGGAAAAAACCGGCATGGTGTCCAGCGCTGTGTGGAGCGATGTAAACAATGATGGTTGGCAGGACCTTCTTGTTACTACAGATTGGGGGCCGGTGCGATTGTTCCTCAATAATAAAGGTTCCTTTGTGGAAGCTTCAAATGAGGCAAAACTCGCCGGTGATGGCATTGCGAGGAACGGTTGGTGGACCGGAATTGCCGCAGCCGACATTGATAATGACGGCGACATGGACTTTGTAGCAACTAACAAAGGCACTAACACCTATCGTCGTGCCGGTCTCGATCATCCCGAATTGCTGTTCTACGGGGATTTCGATAACTCAGGAAAAAAACACATCGTAGAAGCCTATTTTAAATCCGAGAATGGAAATAAAATATGTTACCCCCGCGCCGGCTTTATGGCGGCAGGCGGAGCTATGCGATTTATTCTGCGGGAAAAACAAACCTACCACAACTACGCCAGTTCGAAGTTAAGCCAAATCTACAACATCGATAAAATCGGAAACGCGGCTCAATATAAAGTGAACAACATGGAGAGCAGTGTATTTATCAATCAGGGCGGGGGAGTATTTGATATCAAACCGCTGCCCCGGGTGGCACAGATTTCTCCCGGATTCGGCGTCGTTCTCAGAGATATCGATTTGGACGGGCTGACCGATTGTTATCTCGTGCAGAATCAGTTCAGCCTCCCGGAAGAACTTGGTATCATGGGCAGCGGCCTGAGCCTGCTTTTGAAAGGCACCGGGGATAAAGAAAATCCGTTTACTCCGGTCTGGCCGAAAGAGAGCGGGCTCGAAGTTCCCGGGGATGCCAAAAGCCTCTCTGCTATAGATTTGAATGGCGACGGTCGTGAGGACTTCGTAGTCGGCCTCAATAACGATGCCCCGGAAATTTTTGTTAATGACACGGCTGGAATCAATAAAACCCATCCTCTGCGGATTCGACTGAGTTTCGGCAATGGGAACCCCTCTGCAATCGGATCCCGCGTCGTTGTGAAAGCCGAAGGAATTCCCGTTCAGACTTCTGAAGTTTCCGCCGGAGGAGGGTATCTTTCCCAATCCGGCAGTGATGTAATTTTCGCCGTCCCTGATGCTGCTGCAAAAAACGTGTCTGTCACGGTGCGCTGGCCTGACGGCAAAGTGAGTAAACAAAGCATCAAGCCGGAGGCCACGTTCCTCCAGTTAAAACGCAATCCCTGAGCTGCTGAAATGAAAAGAAAAATCAGACTGTACCCTGTTAGGTCAGTAACTGTACCCTGTTGGATCCTGCACTGTACCCTGTTAGGTCTGTTCCTGGCCTGCACGAATACAAATGTGGAGGCTATAGATATCGCCGAGCTTCGAAAGGTTCTCAAAGAACAAAATGTGACTCCTCTCGAAGCGCCTCCCGTTTTTTCGAAGGAAAAAATCGAACTGGGACAGGCCTTGTTTTTTGATCCTGTGCTCGGCGGAAACCGGGATGTTTCCTGCGCGACCTGCCATCACCCGAAGACGGCTACCGGCGACGCAAGATCCCGTGCTGTTGGAACCAAGGCCTATGCAGATGGTGGCAAACGAATGCCGGACGGATTGAGGTTGATGAAGGTGAGTGGCAGAGACCCTGTTCTTGTCGGCTTTGATTTGAACCGGGCGGCGCACCCGTTTACTCCGCGTAACTCACCGGAAATATTCAATCGGGGTGATTCCGAGTGGATAAATATGTTCTGGGACGGCAGAATTCATGAATACGAACCGGGCAGGTTTGCTCTTAATTCAATGCGCCTGACCAAGTCGGAAGGTCTTTACCAGGTGACAATGCCGGATGATGTAGAAAGCGTTCTCGCCGCGCAGGCAATGGTGCCGGTTCTCTCCAATGACGAAATGAGGGGCACCAAAGGTCAGACTGATTCAGTTGGCGCGCATAACGAAGTCGGACAAATACTTGGGCAAAATGAACGGGATATCTGGGTGGCCCTGATGAATCGCCTGCTTAGTATTGAAGGTTATCGCGAGCTATTTTCCCGTGCCTACCCTGGGCGCGCGCTCGAGTCTCTCGAATTTTCCGCAGTTGGAAATGCCATCGCAGCTTTCGAAATCGATGCATTCACCCTGCGCGACAGTCCGTGGGATAAATTCCTGGAAGGCGACGACAGCGCTCTGAATGAAGAGCAACTAGCGGGAGCGTCCCTGTTTTACGGTCGGGCGAGGTGTTCGACCTGCCACTCGGGCCGCCTCATGACGGATCAAAAGATGCATAATATCGGAGTGATTCCGATTGGTCCCGGGCCAGATGAAAACGAAGACGCCGATTACGGAGTGACTCACCGCAGTAACGCCGGGCTGGATCAAAAATATGCGTTCAGGACTCCTCCGCTTCGCAACGTGGAACTGACCTCTCCCTACATGCACAACGGCGCCTACGATTCTCTCGAAGCATCGGTCCGTCACCATTTGAATCCGGTTTATCACCTTGAAAATTACGATGTAAAACGTCTGGAACCCGAATTTCGAGGTGCCGTTCACAACAGCAGGGAGATCATCGAAGATGTGAAGAAAACGATGCCGGTGGAATTGAAAATGCCAACTTATCTGACCGATGCCGAGGTCGATCAACTGCTCGCTTTCCTGCGTGCTCTGACCAGTCCATCCGCACTGAATCTCGATCATACCATTCCGGAATCGGTCCCGAGCGGACTGAAATTGGTCGACCCGTTCGTCGAATAACCTCAGCGTCAATTCCGGTCACTTCGAGTCACTATGGCAACTTTAGCATTTTTGTTAAGAAAACTTAAATTTCACAAGAAACTTCTTGTCAAATTTTCCAAATAGTTCAACACTGAAGTACCCTCTTCCGGGAGTTTCCCCGGCTCTTAAAACCTCAACCCACAAAAAAATGAATTATATTCCTGAGATCCTTGAGATCCACAATGCCGCTCAAACCCGGCTTGATGAGTTGAATGAGGAGTTGAACGACCTCATCGCAGAACAGGAGAAAATCGCTGAAGCGCTGAACGAGCTTCTCGGCGAAATGGAGACCGTGTAACAGCGGCCCCATCCTCCTTTCTGACGCAAAAAAGGCACGCTTGTACTCGTACAAGCGTGCTTTTTTTGTGCAAAGCCGAAGGAAGATGTCACCTTTTTGTTTCAGTTTGCCAATCTAAACTGAAGCCGAATGCAATTGGAAAAGGCCATCGTTGATAAAGACCCATCTCAACTTGATCCCCGTAATCCGGAAGACTTTGCCGAATTGGTAGATCTTCACCACCGGGAGCTGTTGGTCTATGCCCGTACGCTGACAAGGGAAGTCAATACGGCGCGGGACATCGTTCAGGAATCATTCATTGTCGCTTTTCAAAAAATTCACACCTTCGACGTGACCCGGGACTTCGCGACCTGGATGCGCGGCATTGTGCGAAACAAGTGGAGAGAATGGCTTCGCAAAAACAGAAGATACGAACTGACTGACGATGATTTGAGCGAGATCGATGCAGATATTGCTGCCTGGCAGGGGGAGCGCGCTGCCGGCAGTTCCACAGTATTTGACGCTCTTGAAGCGTGCCTCGAAAGGCTTCCTCAAAGTCTGCGTGATGCGGTTCAGGCTTTTTACTATGATAGTCTTTCCGGTGAAGAAGTTTCGGAAAGTCTGGGTGTCGCCCCGGCTGCTGTACGGAAGCGCCTTCAGCGGGCCAGGACCCTTTTGAAAGAATGTGTCGATCGAAAACTGGAACAAGAACCTCGCGAGTAAATTTATATGAATCCCGAAGACAATTATCACATACCGGATTCGCCACAGGATCGAATTACCGACGCACTTCTTTCGGAGCATGCCCGCTTAGGTCGGCGAAGGGATGAGGAACTCGTTGCGAACATACTGCGAAACACGGTAAACGCTCCGGTTGAAATTTGCCAGTATACACCGGCGCCGAAAGAGATATTCAAATTTCGGGACTGGGCCAGGGTGGCTGCAGCGGTTGCGGTGATCACTGTTCTCGGCATCGTTGTTTTGAATCAATTCGACAGCGGAGAATCAACTCTATCCAACGGAAATCGACAGGAGGAAACATTTCATCTTGTTGTGAAATATGAAGAGGTAGTGGCCGGCAAAGAAAAAGCCCCGGCAAATCGTAAAGTTCTCGTCAGCTCTCATCCGGGCGTCAATAAGTTTCTCCCGGTAGCGTCTGCAACTAACGGCAGCGTAGCGCCTTTCGAAATGGCCGATGTTGATTTGGGCCCCCCGGAGGCCCGGTTTGACGGTTCGATACCGAATCTGCCGGAGGTGGGTTCCTCATTTAAACTGGCGTGTAACGATTCTACAAGTTCAGGGGGCAAGGTGATTTACAGTGGCGAAGTGATTTTGGATCACGATCACTTTGTCCTTGAGGCTGATTCGCTGGTGATTGATCGCTCTGCCGGCCCTGTTCCGGTTCTCAAAGCCCTTAATGCGATCCTGACCCACCGGGAAGGGACGTACCAAACAGAGGCTGATGCGATATCGTTCGACCCGTCTACCGGCGAGCTGATTGCCAGAGGAGTTCACCGCTTGTTCGCCGGTGGTATTCAACAGGATACCGTGAATCAGGAAGCTGTGATTGTTTTTGAGGAAAATGACTTCTTCATTAAGGAGGCTGTGATCCAGCATTTTAAAGCAAACCGGGTTCGCTAAAAAAGCAGGGCTCCCGCATACCCGACCACTCTGGATGGGTCGTTGGTGATCCTGGCGCTCGTTTCATAGCGGACGATTTCAATATCCGGGCAGTGCATTTCCACATTGAGGCCCAGCGAGCTGATCACAGCTACGGCTGGTCTCATCCCGCACATAGAGATATTGTTCTCAATGCAGGTATTGAAGAGTTTTTCTGTATTACCGGTTTTCAATGCGTCGAGTGCTTTTTTATCCAGTTCCCGATTCACTTTATCCTCAGCGAAATGGTTCATATCACTGGAGATGATAAACAGGCAGTCTTCTCCGTCAGCGCTTAGCCGGTCACGGAAGTTTTTCAACACCCTGCCGAAATCCTGAAAATCCTCGAGAGTACCTGAGCTTACCACTACAGGAGCGATTCTTACCTTGGCATTGAGTCGGTGCAGAAATGGAATGAGAACCTCAATTCCATGTTCTTTTTGATGGGCCAATTCCTCCTTTTCAAGGATTTTAGAATTCGCTGCGAGATAAGCGACCGACTCTTCATCGACTGGAATTTCAGCTCCGGGAATTCTCCATTTTTTTGCGTTGGAAGCTGACCAGCGACTGCCCAGGGGAGTGTGCTTGGGGCCTATGATCACAACGATGTCGGGAATCTCTATTTGTCCGAGTGTTTCCGCTATAAGATCGCCGCAATATTTCCAACCGGCATGGGGCAGCATAACAGCGCGGACCTTCTTCTTTTCGCTTGTTTCACAGTTACGGAAATACCGGTCAAGTTCGCTGTTGAGATCCTTTTCCGATGCCGGATAAAATTTTCCCGCAAACGCCGGGAGACGAATACCGTTCACCGTCGTACCTGCTACCGGAGCCTGAATGTGCTCAACTTTTTCCGGCCTGGTAAGACTCAGCACCTGATGGATTTGCAGCGCGACGCCGGAACTGGCCCATGAGGAGGGCGTTTCTCCCATTTGTTCCAGAACCTGAGTCACAGGATCCCGGGGCCCTCTATTCAGGACCACAGAGGTGCGTTTTCCTTTTCTCGCTGTTACAGCAACACCAGGCTGCAAATGTTTTAATCGATCTGGAAAATCCTCAGGGCAAAGGTCGACGGGGTGGCTGAAAGCAAGGAAATCCTGAATTTTGTTGGCCTTTTTCTGGTCAGGATTGTGAAGACCCTTGGTCGTTCGGAGAATCAAATCCGCCAGAGTACCCTTTTTACGAAACGCAGCTTCCGTGGATTTACCGACAGTCTGGATGAGGAGGCCCCAGCCTGTTTTTGCAACGGGAGTTTTCAGCTGCTCCGGTATATTGATTTTCTTTGGATCTTCGCCGGCGATGAGGCGGGTGGCAAAATCGTGAGCTGCTATTGCCACTTCGTCCGGCAGTTCGCGAAAATCGATGTCATTGACTTCGGCATGGCGATGAAAAATTGAGGCGGAAAACTGTTTCAGCGTTGCTTCAGGGCGGAGCCAGGTATCGCTCGGTAAGCCCGCTTTTTTACAAACCTGCTGGAGGAAAGTGACTGAATCCCACGAATGTTCGGCTGCGACCTGAGGCAGCAACAGGCCGCGGCCCTGTTTATGAGTAATAATCAATCCGTGGCGGCCTATCGTAAGGCTGTTCAGCCGTAGATTCGGGTCTTCCGGCATTGTGCGAAGATCGTGGAGAACGGAAACTTCAATATCCAGACTGTCCAGTTCTTCAATAGAAACAGCCGGAAATCGAACATCATTTAACGCGGCTCTTTCGGACGCCGTGGAAAGCAGTTCACCGAGCGGGGCGGGCACATTTTCATTTAGGCTGCCACAACAGGCCCGGAGAATATTACCTCTTTTCAGGGAAACAAACACACCTACGACCGGTGCCTCACACAGATCCTTGTGCAATGTGGGCGGTGTTGATTTGTCCAGGGCGGCGGTGATGCAGGCTTCGGCCTGTTCCAGAAGGATTTGTCCCTCTTTGGTCGAAAAACTGGAACGTTCTTTCTTCGGTGCGTTTGTCATGTGGAATGGGTGGATGGAATAGAAACAGGGAGCCGTTTTCGTCCCCACTGTCCCGGAGTGTTTTCAAATACACCGGCGAGGGTTGTCCCGCAAGAACCGCACGCACCGTTTTTCAGATCGAATCTTCCCAGTTCGTAATGATTTCTTTCGATCACGGTATTGCTGCAATGC
Organism: Verrucomicrobiales bacterium; assembly: GCA_029213025.1. Lineage (GTDB taxonomy): Bacteria > Verrucomicrobiota > Verrucomicrobiia > Verrucomicrobiales > DEV007 > Arctic95D-9. Next base: position 147,667 of record JARGOZ010000001.1, on the reverse strand, counting down.
GGGCAGTAAGTACTTTGACGTTCCTGATCGAGAACATTGCCGACATAAACATAGTCAGCTCCGAGAGTGCGAGCCTGATTATAAGCCCGAATCAGAGTGCTGTGCGGCGTGCGGGGCTTATCCTTTAATTTAAAATCGGGATGAAATGCAGTGAAATGGATCGGCACTTTTGGACCAAGGTTATCGAGGATCCAACTTACGAACTGTCGGATTTCCTCTTCGGAATCGTTTTCGCCGGGAATGAGAAGATTAGTAATTTCAAACCAGGTTTTTCCATGGTTTTTCAGCCATTTCAGCGTGTCCAGAACCGGATCGAGGCGGGCGAAAGCCAGACTGCGATAAAATTCGTCGGTAAAAGCTTTTAAGTCGATGTTGGCCGCATCAATGTGTTCAAAGAAGTCACTTCGGGCTTCGGGTGAAATATATCCGGCTGATACGGCCACCGTCCTAATTCCGTTTTCACGGGCGACTTTCGCGACATCAATGGCGTATTCCGCCCAGATCACAGGATCATTATAGGTAAAAGCGATGCTACGGCATTGATGTTTCAGGGCCGCAGCGACGATATCATCAGGTTCAGCGTGCTGGCTGAGAATTTCCACTTCGCGGGATTTTGAAATACTCCAATTTTGGCAGAATTTGCAGCCCAGGTTACAACCTGCGGTTCCGAAGGAAAGGACCGGTGTTCCAGGAAGGAAATGGTTTAGAGGCTTTTTCTCAATGGGATCGATACAGAATCCGGTGCTTTTCCCATAGGTGGTTAAAACCATCTGTCCGCCCTGATTAGCGCGAACAAAACAAAATCCCCGCTGGCCGTCCTGGAGGCGACATTGCCGGGGGCAAAGATCACAGACGATTTTTGCCCCTTCACGATGCCACCAATGTGTTGCTCGTGCCGGTGCCGACATCCTTACCTATAACCGGGAAAAAATAGCAGGGAAAGTGAATTCCTCTGTAGCCAGCCTGCAATTTTTATTGGTTCGGCAAGCTGGCGGTTGGATTTCCTACAGAGTAGCCGATTTGCCGAAATTCATACCTGCTTTCAACGGATCGTGGGT
>JARGOZ010000001.1:132153-146599 GCA_029213025.1 Verrucomicrobiales bacterium | reverse complement strand
TATAAAAATGTGTCATGCCGATGGCGAGAGCGTCTGCGGCATCAGATTGTGGAGTCTCGGTGAGTTTCAGGATCGAGCGCATCATGAATGCGACCTGTTGTTTGTCGGCCCCGCCTCTACCCACTACAGCCTGCTTTACCCGGCGGGGAGCGTATTCATGAACTTCGAGCCCGTGTTCGGCGGCAGCGATAATAGCGGCTCCCCTGGCTGCACCCATTGTGATTGCCGTTTTAAAGCTCTGCACATAAATCACACCTTCCACAGCACAGACTTCCGGGCTGTGCAGCTGGATCACACCGGAAAGAATTTCCCGGATTCGACAAAGGCACCCTGCCTGGCTAAGCTGCCGCTTATTGGTTATCGTTCCGTAATCCACCGCCCGGTACTCCGTCCGGCCGGCCGAATTTTTGTAACTCTCCAGAACAGAATATCCGGTATTTCGGAGGGCTGGGTCTATAGATAGGACACGCACGTGGTAAACTTACGCGTATATTTCGGTTTATTAAACAAAATAATTGGAAATTACTGTTCAAAAAACATTGGGTTACGTTTTTTCTCTTCGACTGAAGTGAAGTTCGTCGCGGCTTCTCCTGTTTGATGAGGGTCCGTAAAAATGGGGTAAGTTTCCATTGTTTGAACAGAGCGACCCGGCTTTTGAGGTGACCAGAGGCCGTTGAGCCAAAATACAACCAGCAGGTGAGCCAGGACTGAAATCACGATTCCAGCGGGAAATGAAAGCGAAGCAGGGTTCATGGCTGAAAATCAGTAATTGGCGTTTACGTAGGGAGAGTCGGGATTATTCGGGCGGGCCCGCTCCTTTGGCGGGTCGGACACTGGACAACCGGATTCCGGGAAAAAGTGTGTGGGCAAATCGAAAACTTCCATCTCATCTTTCAGTCTCACCGGATTCACGTTCGGTACGATTTGTTCGTTTTCTTCAAATGAAGACCGGAAGACTTCGAAGATCCAGTTGCGGAACCGGTTGCTTTTCCTCGCCAGCTTTCTGCAGCGGTTTAGCAGATGAGTTCTCGCGATTCCGGCCGGTGCTGCCACAAAAAAAGAAGAAACCAGAAGGACAGAGCAATAGGAAAGGAGGTCGTGGTAACCCGTGTGACCGTTCCCCGGGTCCAGAATGAATAGGAGAGAACCGGCCAACCCCAGCAGAGGGGCCGCGATAGTGATTCCCCGCAACAGGCGAAATCCTTTCCTCAGGCGGAAGGTTGCGTACTTTTCCCCGAATGAGAACGCCTTACCGATTTGATCAAACCGGGTACGGGAAAGACTGTGGTGAGTCACCAGATTGTGCTCGGTAAGAAACTTCGGACTATCTGATCCCACAGTCTCCCGAGCCGTTGCCCTCGCTCCTTCGTCATAAATGTCAAAAAGGATGGAAGGCTCGAAGTTTTCACACGACTCGAACACTTCGAGGCAGGTTCTCGAACGCTTCAGGCGCTGTATAAATTTTTGGTCTGCGCTCCTGATCTGTCTGATTAGCAGGTATTTCGATACGATCACAGACCATGAAGCCGCTGACAGGCCAATGAGGAGGAAGATGACAATTTGCCCGGGAAAAAACGGCAGTGTTTCGAAGACCTGCGAAATTTTTTCAGTCGAGCTGCCTAAAAAATACAGGTATGTTTCAGAAAAAATTTTCAAACCGGGTGGTTATTTTAATAAAAATGCTTAATTTATCTTAAAAATTTTATAATTCAAAGTTTTAGTGAAGAATCAGGTGCACTCGATTCCGATTCCGATGGTGTTTTGTAATCGAAACATGTCGGGAAACGAGGTATGAATCAGACGTTTTTATTTTATGACCGCTTTAACCATAACAATCCTTGTAATTCTGGCTGTATTTTTGATTCCGTTTCTTTTGGTAACAGCCCTGTATAACAGTCTCGTCCGTTTGCGAAACCGGTACAAAAACGCCTTTGCGCAAATCGATGTGCAATTAAAAAGAAGGCACGATCTGATTCCCAACCTCGTGGAAACGGCAAAAGGCTTTATGAAACACGAAAGGGAAACTCTCGAAGCAGTGATTGCGGCTCGTAATGTGGCTCACACCGCACGCCAGAATGCGATGAACAATATTGGCGACGCAGATTCCATGTCGGCTCTGGCTCAGGCGGAATCCGGACTGGGAGGAATGATGGGGCGACTCTTCGCGGTATCGGAAAGCTATCCGGAATTACGGAGTAACCAGAATATGCTCCAGCTTCAGGAGGAATTGACATCAACGGAATCAAAGGTCGCTTTTGCCCGTCAGCATTACAATGACGCTGTCATGAACTACAACAACAAGATCGAATCGTTCCCGGCCAATTTCATCGCCGGTATGTTCAATTTTGTGAAAGCCACCATGTTCGAGGTGAGCGATGATTCAGAACGGGATTCGGTGAAAGTCGAATTTTAATTCCCCGGAGGCATGTGTTGCATAAGCACTTTTAACCAGCGATGTTATTGACTATGAGTTTTTGGGATATCACAGAAGAACAACTCAGCGAGCACAGAAAGTTTGTTGAATCGGATGGAGCAGCCGGAGCCAGGCTGGAAAAGCAGGGCGCAAACTATGCCGGGAAAGATCTTTCCGGGATGAATCTCGATCAGGGATATTTTCAGGGGGCAGACTTTTCCGGGGCAAATCTCGAAGGAATCTCATTTGTCGGGGCTGATTTTAGCGGAGCCTGTTTTGATAACGCCAATTTAAAAGGGGCCAACTTTCAGGGAGCAGACCTCGGCGGAGTGACATTTTTAGGCTCCGATCTTGCCGGTGCCGACTTATCTGCAGCCGATTGCTCGGGAACGAGATTTGAAAATGCGAACATGACGAACGCAAACTGTCTTAAAACAGACCTGATCGCCGCCAACCTAACCGGGGCAAATCAGAGTGGAATCAATCTGGAAGGTGCGATCACTACTGATGCGCAGGGGATTGTCGCTTAGAGTTCCTGTATTGTAGATCTGAATTCCGTAATCGTTACTCTGTCTGTATTCGAAAAGGGCAGAAATATTTACAACGTAAAAATTTTACGCTACTTACAGCTTTTTAAGAATGGGAAAGTAAGCTATGACTTAGAGCCCATAAAATTATGAGTGATCAACCAGATACCACGAAGTTGAAGGTGAGATATGAAGACATGGCAGCACAGTATGCCAGTCAGGTTATTCTCAATACCACCCAGGAAGAATTTCTTCTCGATTTCTCGTCCGGCGTTGTCCCGGACCCAAATACAGGGGACCCTTGTGTTCCGGTCCATACCCGAATCGCCATGTCGATGGGAGGAGCGCAGCGGCTCTACAGTCTGCTGGGTAAAGCTCTCGGAAAAACTGAATAGAGTTTCCCCCGGTTTTCCTCCCGGATCTTTGTGGTTTTGGGAATATTTTACAAAAGGCACCTTGTTCCCGACGGATTGAAAGGTGCCTTTTTCGTTTTGTCACTGACCCGTTATCAAACCGGCCCGGGCTTTGGCTATTCGCTTCTTTTCCAGAAAAAAACTGAGTCCGGCAAAACTGAGCAGCAGGAGCATGACTTGCCAGTAGGGCAGGATTAGGAAAAAGCCGCTGCCGAGTTGGATTTTAGGCACTTGAACGATCCATTGCATGTGATCACCGGTAATTGCATCCGAATTGCTGTAGGCAGCCCAGCGATGTTCATGCGTCATAAACTGGGCGGCCATACCGAAGATGGAGGACTCGCTCTGAATTTTAAATATCCCGAACGGAGTTTCGGCGATCCATGCCATCCAGACTTTCGAGCTGTGCCACCATCCGGCCAAAGCAGTTAGCGAAAGGACATGAAAGATTACGGTGAAAAGATATCTGCGTATAATCTTCACCCGAAAACAGTAAGACGGGTTACAGTGCCGTCGACAAGTTTATTCAGATAGAATCTATGAATCAGGAATCAGGACCGCTGGAGCCGCGAACGGAACATAACCTGAAACTGGAGGCCAATGTCCATCCACAGGACTGGGAAAACCCGACTCCTTCAGGAAAGTATAATCTTGTGGTGATTGGTGCCGGAACGGCCGGGTTGGTTTCCGCTGCGGGCGCTGCCGGTCTCGGCGCAAAAGTGGCATTGATCGAACGCGACCTATTGGGGGGCGATTGCCTCAATGTCGGTTGTGTTCCTTCCAAGGCGATAATTGCGTCGGCTCATACCGCGTCGGAAGTGTATCGCGCCTTTACCAAAGGAATCGAAGTGGACTCCGGATCAGTTCATGTCCACTTCGATATGGTAATGGAGCGGATGCGCAAGTTGCGGGCCGATATTTCTCCTCACGATTCGGTGGAAAGATTTAGTTCGCTTGGTGTTGATGTCTTTTTAGGGCAGGGGAAATTCACCGGGAGCAATACCATCGAGGTCGATGATCAGGAACTGAAATTTGCCAAAGCTGTGATTTGCACCGGTGCAAGAGCCGCGGCACCGCCGATTCCGGGCCTGAGTGAGGTCCCTTATTTGACCAATGAATCGGTATTTTCCCTCACAGAACTGCCCAAAGCATTTGGTGTTATCGGTGGCGGTCCGGTCGGTGTGGAAATGGCCCAGGCCTTCGCCCGTCTCGGTTCCCGGGTGACTTTGATCGTAAATGAAAGTGGAATTCTGGGCAAAGAGGACCGCGAAGCTGCAGCCATAGTCGAGGAAAGTCTGAAGCGGGACGGTGTTGAAATCGTTGTGGGGGGCAGGGATCTCAGTGTTGCTTCGCTCGGCACCGGACATATTCGGTGTTCTATAGAAAAGCAGCACAGGGATGTAGTTGTGGATCAACTGCTCGTCGCTGCGGGGCGCGCTCCAAATGTAGAGGGACTGGATTTGGAAGCGGCTGGTATCGATTACAACGAAGACGGTGTAATTGTGACTGATAAACTGGAAACAACCAATTCCAGCGTCTACGCAGCCGGCGATATCTGTTCCCGGTTTAAGTTCACCCATGCCGCGGATTTTATGGCCCGAAACGTAATTCGAAATGCCCTGTTTAGAGGCAGAGCCAAAACTTCATCCCTCGTCATTCCCTGGGCTACCTATACTTCACCGGAAGTGGCTCACGTTGGGTCGCTGGCAAATGAGCTCGCCGAAATGAATGTCGATACCTATCAAGTCGATATGCAGACTGTAGACCGGGCCATCCTCGAAGGGGATACAGAGGGCTTTGTGAAAATCCACTGCAAAAAAGGGTCCGACAAAATCGTGGCAGCAACTATCGTTGCGAAAAATGCAGGTGATATGATCAGCCAAATCAGTCAGGCGATGACTGCGGGAGTCGGGCTGGGAACGATTCAATCGGTGATTAGTCCCTATCCAACCCAGGCAGAGGCGATCCGCCGGGCGGGTGATGCCTACAACCGCACCCGATTGACGCCTTTTGTTGCCGGGATTATGAAAAAGTGGCTGGCATTTGGTCGCCGATAATTCTTTCGAGCGCCGGAATCAACTCATCCGGGTGGTGAACAAATGCATCGGGACCGGTATTTTTCAGTTCGTCATTGCAGCCGAAACCCCAACTGACTGCGACCGAACGCAGGCCGGTAGCTTTTGCACCCGCCATGTCGAAAACAGTGTCGCCAGCCATAATTCCGGCAGGGGAATCGATCTTTTCGGTTTTCCAAATATGTCGAATCAAATCAGCTTTGTTGCAGTGTCTCCCGTCGAGTTTGGCTCCATAGACTTTCCGAAAAAAAGGAGCGAGTTCAAAATGTTCGACAATTTCCGTCGCGACGCCTTCCGGTTTGCCGGTGCATACATAGAGGGCGTGGCCTTTTTCTGCAAAGTGTTCGAGCACCTCGCGGATACCCTGGAAGACTTCGGCCTCGAACTTCCCCCCGTTGTCGAGGCGAAGCCGGTACAGTTCGACGGCCTTTTCTATCAATTCGCGATCTTCCGTTTGAAGCAGCGTCCCCATGGTTTCCCGGAGTGGCGGGCCAATGAAGCGGAGTAGTTCCTGTTCCGGGGAAATTTCAAGATCCAACTCTTCGAGCGCATAATGCAGGCTGGCGAGAAACCCGGGCGCGGGGTCGGTCAATGTGCCGTCGAGATCAAATAACAATGTGGGTAGCGACATTTGAGGGCAAAGGTTCGGTTGATCTGTTGGAATTCAAGATACACTGTGCGATTTTTTTACGACAAAGGGCTGTAGAACCTTTTCCGTTTCCCAACGAAGTTTACCCTGCTGACTGGTTTGCCCCCCTGGAGGTGGATGACTGGTTTGATGCCCCCGCTCACCCCCTCGAAATAGACCTGGGTTGTGGGGACGGTTCGTTTCTCGCAAAAATGGGACAGCAATATCCGGACCGGAACTTTCTCGGCGTGGAGCGCTTGCTCGGTCGCTGCCGAAAGGTTTGGAAAAAGGCGGATGTGGCCGGGTTGAAAAACGTGAAAATCCTGCGCCTCGACACCAATTACGCCGTGAAATGGTTGCTGCCGAAGGCTAGAATCTCGCGCTTACATTTTTTGTGTCCCGATCCCTGGCCAAAGAAAAAACACGCGTCCCGGAGGCAAATGTGTCGCATCGATTTTCTCAGATCAATCCACGATCTGTTGGACGAAGACGGGGAATTTCTGTTTAAAACCGACTCTCTCGAGTATTTTGAAGAAGCTTCGGAAGTTCAGAACTGCTGCGATTTTTTTACCGTGGTTGACTGGAATGAAAATGATTTCTACTATCCGGTTACCGATTTCGAACAACAATGGTTGGATGAAGGCAGGACAATGAACCGGATGCGATTGGTGAAAAAGCAACCGGACGGGTAAGGCACAACGGACTTTTTCGTCCCTAAACCAGTTTTTTCACCTGAATGGAAGTTGCAGTGCAAAAAAATCAATTTGATCGAACCCTTGCGGTAGCCGGCAGGAAATTGAGGCGGTCCCGCCCGGAAATCCTGCAACTGAATACCGGAAAGCTTTGCAATCTAACCTGTGTTCACTGCCACGTAAATGCCGGTCCAAAACGGAAAGAGATTTTGAGAGGGGAAACCGTCGACAAAATCCTTTCGTGGTTTGAAAGCTCAGACATCCCGACTCTTGACCTGACCGGGGGGACTCCGGAGATGGTGCCCGACTTTCGCCGTATCGTTACAACTGTTCGCAACTTCAAGCGTCCGGGAAAAGTGATGGATCGTCTCAACGCTACGATTATCAATGAACCTGGTTTCGAGTGGGTTCCCGGTTTTCTTGCTGAAAATAAAGTGGAAATCGTGGCCAGCATGCCGTGCTACTCACCGGAAAACGTCAATGCCCAGCGTGGGGAAGGCGTCTTCGACAGCAGTATAAAAGCCTTTCAGCAATTGAACGAACTTGGTTACGGCAGACACCCGGATTTGGTTTTAAACTTCGTCTACAACCCGGCCGGTGGTTTTCTTCCGCCCGATCAAAAGGAACTCGAAGAAGACTACAAAAATGAAATGAAAAATCATTTTGGTATCGAGTTCAACTCTCTCTACTGCATTGCCAATATGCCGGTTTCCCGCTTCGCCAGCTACCTGAAAAGAAGAGGCGAGCTGCAAAAATATATGGATCTACTCCGGGAGAGTTTTAATCCCGGAACTGTATCCGGATTGATGTGCCGGAATACAATAAATGTCAGCTGGGAAGGTGAGGTGTTCGATTGTGATTTTAATCAAATGCTGGATATGCCTTTGTCCGGCGGTTCCACGCAACGTCTCTATGTTTGGGACATCGATGTGGAGGAATTTTCCAATATACCTATTCTCACAGGTGATCACTGCTTCGGCTGTACGGCCGGTAGCGGCAGCTCCTGTGGAGGAGCTTTGGCTTGAAACTAAAACGAATGAAAACAGAATCCGCTGTAAAAGAACGATATGCCGCCGGAGCTCAGGCGCAGGAAGCTGCCCTTTGTTGTCCGGTCGATTATGATCCTGAATACCTTAAAGTGATACCCACCGAGGTTATTGAACGCGACTACGGATGTGGTGATCCGAGTAAATATGTACGAGCCGGTGAAACCGTTCTTGATCTCGGTGCCGGTACCGGAAAAATATGTTTCATCGCCAGCCAGGTCGTCGGGCCGGACGGTAAGGTTATCGGGGTCGATATGACGGATGATATGCTGGAAGTTGCTCGTCGCAACGCACCGGTCGTTGCGGAAAAAATCGGATACAGCAATGTCGACTTTCGAAAGGGAAGGATTCAGGACCTCAGCCTCAATCTGGATTTGCTGGAAGAAGAACTGAAGGAAAATCCCATCAGTGATGCCAACGGTTTTGTCAAAGCGGAGGAGTTGGCTGATGAACTACGTTCCACATCTCCGCTCGTGGAGAGCGACAGCGTTGATGTAGTTGTTTCGAACTGCGTTTTAAACCTCGTTTCCAAAAAGAATCGCCGCCAAATGTTCGAAGAGATTCACAGAGTTTTGAAGCGCGGTGGCAGGGCTGTGATTTCCGACATTGTATGTGATGAAGAAGTCCCTGAAGAACTTCAGAAAGATCCGCAACTTTGGAGCGGATGTATTTCCGGTGCCTTCGGAGAACAGGAATTTCTCCAGGCCTTTGAAGATGCCGGGTTTTACGGAGTAGCCATTTTGAATCTGGACAAAGAGCCCTGGCAAACCGTGAAAGGCATAGAATTTCGCAGCATGACCGTTGTCGCCTACAAAGGTAAAGACGGAATATGTCTCGAAGCCAATCAGGCCGTGATCTACAAAGGTCCGTTCAAAAAAGTCGTCGATGATGACGGGCATACTATGGAGCGCGGTTATCGCTACGCCGTCTGTGACAAGACCTGGCAAATGTTCAAACGCGAGCCCTACGCCGATCATTTCGAATGTATCGAACCGCACGAAAAAGTTCCTCTCGAGAACGCTGAATTATTTGATTGCAGCAATTTTCCGATCCGTCATGCCCGCGAGACAAAAGGACAAAGCTACGATGCCACCACTGAAGCGTCTGATTGCTGTTCCCCGGGCGGTGGCTGTTGCTAGCCAAAAACGCGGGTTGCATACCGGTATTCCCGTTTTACAATAGGCGCTCATGACTCGGGCAGCCATCATTTGCGCCATTATTAGAAAAGCAATTATCATTCGCTAAAGCGAAAATGGTGATTGCGATTCGGTCTTTTTTACAGGGAGTCATGCGAGAGACACGAGCCGGGATCACCACCCCAGAAAATTGGACTGTACCCTGTTAAGTTTCGGATTGTACCCTGTTGAATCCGGGACTGTACCCTGTTAGATCGATGAAAAATCAGCATCCACCGGTTAAACTCTATGACACAACCCTGCGGGACGGAACCCAGGGCGAAGGCGTAAACTTCAGTTCTCTGGATAAAATCCGGATCGCTCAGAAGCTGGACGAATTCGGGATGCATTACATCGAAGGCGGCTGGCCGGGCTCAAATCCCAAGGACGTTTCGTTTTTCGAAAGAGCTGCTGACCTCGAGTGGGAGCACGCTAAAATCACCGCTTTCGGAAGCACCCGGAGAAAAGACACCGCTGTGGAAGAAGATCCCCAGGTGCAGACGCTGCTTGATGCCAAAACGCCTGCCGTAACCTTTTTCGGAAAAACCTGGCTGCTTCATGTGACCGAGGTTCTCACCACTACGGCGGAGGAAAACGCCGCCATGATTCGTGACACCACTCGATATCTGAAAGAAAACGGTCGGGAAGTCATCTATGACGCTGAGCATTTTTTCGATGGCTTCAAAGATTCCAAAGACTATGCGCTGGAAACGCTTTTCGCGGCAAAAGAAGGCGGTGCCGACTGGCTGGTGCTCTGTGATACAAATGGAGGCACCATGCCGCACGAGGTTTCGGAAATCACCAGAGAGGTAGTCGAAAAACTCGGGATCCCCGTAGGAATTCACACGCACGACGACACCGGGGTGGGTGTGGCTAATGCCCTTGCCTCGATTCGCGGGGGAGCTACCCAGGTCCAGGGCACAATCAACGGATACGGGGAAAGGGTCGGCAATTGCAATCTCACCACCGTGATTCCTAATCTACAACTGAAGATGGGGCGTCCCGTAGTGGACGATATCAGCATGCTTACCGATGTGTCACATTTTGTCGACGAGCTGGCGAATTGTGCCCACAATATCCGGGCTCCCTACGTCGGCGCAACCGCATTTGCTCACAAAGGCGGCATGCATGTCAATGCGGTGCAGAAAGTTGCCCACAGCTTCGAGCACATCCGCCCGGAGACAGTAGGCAATAAACAGAGAATTCTGGTATCCGAATTGTCCGGTGGATCAAACATTTTGATGAAGGCGGAAGAACTCGGTATCACCCTGGAAAAAGGCAGTCCCGAGGTGCGGGAGATTCTCGAACATGTCAAACAGCAGGAGGAGAAAGGGTACGAATATGAAGCTGCAGAAGCTTCTCTCCAATTGTTGATCGAAAAACATCTCGATCCGAAAAAGAAGTTTTTCACTCTCAGAGAATACCACTGTACCTTCCGTCGCGATGGCGAAAGAAGCTACGATACCTGCTCCGCCACCGTAAAACTGGAAGTAAACGGGGAAAAAGAATACACCGTCGCAGAAGGTGACGGCCCCGTGAATGCTCTCGATGCCGCTCTGCGCAAAGCTCTGCGCACGGCATATCCGGAGATTAAACAGATGGAACTCTGCGACTACAAAGTCCGAATCATCGACGGAAAATCCGGAACCGCCGCGCGGACCCGGGTTTTGATTGAAAGCACCGACGGGAAAGATACCTGGGACACCGTTGGTGTGAGCTCCAATATCATTCAGGCCAGCTGGCGTGCTTTGGTGGATTCCGTGGAGTACTACCTGGCAAGGCATAGAAGTTAAAAGCCCGCCTGTACAACTGTCGCGCTGCGACTGCTCACCGCTGAATTTCGATCGGAGTTGAGGTCAGTTTTTCGATCCCGTGTTCCGTTACGAGATAGTTTTCTTCGATCCGAATCCCGGCTTTCAACTCCTCGGTATACAAACCCGGTTCGGCCGCAAACACATCTCCCACCTGAAAAACTTCGTCCCAGGTTGGATTCAAATGGGGTGCTTCGTGGGGAAACAGCCCGATTCCGTGTCCCAAATGGTGAAAAAAAGAATCCTTCTTATATTCATCCAACATCCCTTTTGCTTTTTCATAAAGAGCCTTGCAGGACGCTCCGGGACGAACTTCACTTTCCACCATATCGAGAACACTTCTGATCACACCCCAGGCCTTCATCTGCTCGTCATTCGGGGTTGGGTTTACCGAAAAGGTTCGGCAGTTATCCGCATTATATCCCCGGTATGCCGGGCCGAGATCGAGAATCATCAATTCGCCGGCCTCCACTTTTCGGTCACGCGGAGGCCCTCCCGGGGCATTGCTCCGGTAATCGTTCCCGCACGCGGTTAGCGGCTCGCCCGCCGCCAGAACACCTGCCCGCTGGAGTTTCGAAAAGACCTCCAACTCGGTAATCCCCGGCTCGATGATTTCGCGCGCTTTGCGATACATCGCATCCGTGCATGCGATTGCATGCCTTAACATATCAACTTCATCGGAGTCTTTCGTTCTCCGCAGCTTGAGAATTTCCGGTCCTATATCCACTATATTGTCAGCCATTTTCTCACGAAAGCAGACCGGGCAATCGGAAAATTCGGTCGCATTCAACGTGGCAGGAGATTCAACTTTTCCGAGAATCAGTTCGATCTGATCCTGCCGCAGTGTGCACAGAGGGGACGCTTCGAATACTTCGACCTGCGACGCGGCATGGAATTCAGGCTCGGAGTTTGGAGCGAAAAGCGTGCAATTTCCCTCGAGGTCGATAACGGCGGCTGATTTCATCAGAGGATGAGTCCAGAAACCGGTTAACCAGTGGACGTTTTCCCGGGAGGTTATAATCGCCCGGGAGGCGTTCGCTTTCTGCATAGAAGTCCGGAGACGATTCTGTCGGGAGCGGCATTGCTCGATGGAGAGCGTGGGCAAAACAGGCATAAATCTGCATAAAAGTTCATCGCGAAGATGTCAACGAAATCCGGTTCATTTGGCGACGTGAAGTCGCCCTTGCTTCACTGACGGGATCAGCCTTAGATTTTTGCATGCATTCGCGACGTCGCTTTTTACAAAATTCCTCTCTCGCAGCTGCCGGAATGGCTCTCGGTTCGGACCTTCAGGCTCAACTTCGGCGGGAAGCTATCGATCCCGGTTATGTAGTGAAAAACGGTCGGATCCGCCAGTCGATTATGGGCTGGACTTTTAAAGACCATTACAAACCGCTGGAACTCGCCAAACACTGCAAAGAACTCGGGCTCGTCGCCATGGAGGGAATTCCCCGTGACACTTATCCCGAAGTGAAAAAAATGGGCCTCGAAATTTCTCTGGTGAGTAGCCATGGATTTGCGAATGGTCCCTGTAATCCGGAATTTCAGGCCGAAGTGGTGGCGAAATTGGAAGAAGCTATCGATGTGGCCGAGGCAGTTGGATCAAAAAGCGTTATCACTTTCACCGGAATGAAATTCGACGGCATGGACCCGGAGAAAGCAGCGAGGGATTGTGTGGATACCTGGAAAAAGGTCGTTCCCAAAGCGGAAAAGGCGGGGATAACTCTGGTTCTGGAGCACCTCAATTCCCGCGATGATACTCACCCCATGAAGGGGCATCCCGGTTACTTCGGCGACGACGTGGATTTCTGCGTCGACTTGATCAACGATGTAGGCTCAGACAATTTTAAGCTCCTCTTTGATATCTACCATGTATCAGTGATGAATGGCGATATCATCCGCCGGATCCGTCAATACAAAGATATCATCGGTCATTATCACACCGCCGGTAACCCGGGGCGGGCTGAAATGGATAATACTCAGGAAATCAATTATCCACCGATAATGGAAGAGATCATAAAGACCGGATACACCGGATTCGTTGCCCAGGAATTTATCCCGGAGTGGGATGATCCACTGGAAGCATTACGTCACGCTGTTCAATTATGTGACGTGTAACCTACTACTGAAATACGAACTATGAATAGTAAACCAAACACATCACGTCGCCGCTTTCTGGCCGGTGCTGCCGGAGCTATTGCAGCTCCCGCGATCATTCCCTCTTCCGTCCTCGGGAAAAATGCGCCGAGCAATCGCGTGAATATGGGTTTTGTCGGTATGGGCAACCGCGGGCGTGGCGTCATGACGGCGCTCATGAATCACAAAAAGACCCAGGGCATCGCAGTGTGTGATCTACACAAAAGTTACCTGGCTCCGAACAATGGTAATCCCCAGGGACTGGAGCGGGGGATTGAACTGCTCAATAAAGCCAATAAGAAAAATGGCGGCAGTGACACCGGAGTGAAGGGTTATGCGGATTTTCGGGAAATGATAGCAGGTGAGGATCTCGACGCCATCATGGTAGCAACACCGGATCACTGGCACGCTCTAGTGTGCATGGAAGCCGCTCGAAAGGATATAGATATTTACTGCGAAAAACCCATCACTCACTACTTCGCGGAGGGCTATCATCTTCACCGGGAAGTGGCGAATCGGGATCTTATCTTTCAGGTAGGTTCCCAGCAGCGATCCGACAAAAAATTTCGTCAGGCTGTGGAGATTGTCCGCAATGGACTGATCGGGAAGATTTCCAAAGTGGAAGTTGGTCTGCCGGAGGGGAAAAAGTCGCCTCAGGGTGACACGACTATCAAACAACCGCCAGCTGATCTAAACTATGATATGTGGTGCGGCCCGAGCGAAAAGCTTCCCTATATGGAAGGGCGCTGTCACTGGAACTGGCGCTGGCATCTCAATTTCGGCGGCGGGCAGTTGATGGATTGGATCGGCCATCACAATGATATTGCCCATTGGGGGCTTGATATGGACAAATCCGGTCCTTTGAGTGTTGAAGCGCAGAATTTCGAGTATATCGATGAATTGACCGAGATATATAACTCCCCGGTGAATTATGATGTAGTAAGCCGGTATCCCGGAGACATCGAGGTGAAGATATCCTCCCGCAATACGATGGGTACCAAATGGATCGGGGAAAACGGCTGGGTCTATGTGACTCGTGGCAAACTGGAAGCTTCGAATCCCGAGTGGGCTAAAGAGGGTTTTGTCGCCGGTGACTGGAAAGCCTACCATCCAGGCGCGGGCCACCAAAGCAACTTTATCGAAGGTGTTCTTAACCGAAAAGAATGCATTTGTCCGGCTGAGACCGGTCATCGGTCGGCTACTCCCGGCCATCTTGCTTATCTGTCCCACAAGCTGGGGCGTCCGGTAAAATGGGATCCCAAAGAGGAGCAGGCTGTCGGTGATGAAGACGCGCAAAAGATGCTAATGGATCTTCCATACCGGGGCGATTGGAAACTCGTGTAACTTTCCGCAGGGACAACCGCAAGGTTGCCCTGCTTTTTATCCACGATCAGGAAGACTGCGGATTTGTTTCCATAGACGGGAAACGACCAGTCCAAAGACAAGAAGTGTCAGAAATGCCACGACGTGCGGGTACGCTCTTGCCAACCCCGATTCGGGATTTTTTATCCAAAACCCCGACAAAAACGT
>JARGOZ010000001.1:108826-132118 GCA_029213025.1 Verrucomicrobiales bacterium | reverse complement strand
GCTGATCAACAAGGACCCGATCAGGAGCGGAAAAATCCAGCCTTTCGATTCCGGGTAGCCTTTTTCTTTCAGTTTTTTGCGAAAACCGTAAGTGGACAGCAAGCTGAATACGAGAAGTACCAACATATTCTCCTTTCCATGCCGCTTTTCGATTGTTCTGCAACCTGTGAATTTTCCGAATTCCCTTGAATGACGAAAATTTGACAGCCATTTTACCTTCAACCTTCTGATGACAAAGAAAAAGACCAATTCGGGAAAGAAACCTCAATCAAAGCAGTCCTATAAGCGCAACACCAAGGACTTTACCAGTGGTGGCATTTTGGCACTGCCGCGTAAGCCGGGTACCACCGGCGACACAGAATTCGATCAAAAAGTGCACGATTTGGTCAAGCAATGGGATTGCGGTGACTCCAACAGTCTGATCGAGGAACTGATCATAACCTCGCTGGTCATGGGCAAGGACGGGATCAACGATGCGGACCTGAAGTTGTACAACCGCGCTCTCAAAGAAAATCGGGCTTCGAGCCGGGTTTTTGGTCCGTATTCGGCAAAACGGAAGGTGTCGATGTTTGGCAGCGCGAGAACCAGGCCTGACGAACCGGAATTCAAAACTGCGCTGGAATTCGGCCGGAAGATGGCCGAAGCCGGTTTTATGGGTATCACTGGAGCGGGACCTGGAATTATGGGGGCTGCCCAGTCCGGTTCAGGTCGAGACAACAGCTTCGGGCTTGGTATCAATTTGCCCTTTGAAGCCGGAGCGAACGAAACCATCGTCGATGATCATAAGCTGATTAATTATAACTACTTTTTCACCCGCAAACTCGCTTTTGTAAAAGAGAGCGATGCTACCGCTGCGTTTCCCGGCGGGTTCGGCACGATGGACGAGATTTTCGAAGTATTGACTCTGATGCAAACCGGAAAAGCATCGATCTTTCCTATTACGTTGATCGACGCTCCCGGAGGCACCTATTGGAAAACATGGGTCCAATTTGTCCGTGAACACCTCTTCCGGCTGGGGCTGATTTCCGAGGAGGATTTTAATCTGTTTCTGGTGACAGATGATGTGGATGAAGCGGTGGAGGAAATCACCGGTTTTTACAAAAATTTCCACTCCTATCGTTATGTAGGTAAAGAATGTGTTTTGCGTCTCCAAAACCCCGTCGATGAAAGGATGCTGATTATTATAGATCATGAATTCCGTGATCTACTCGAGGAAGGGGAGTTCGAGGCCTGTTCGGAACTGAAAGCCGAGAAAGACGAACCCGCCTTGAAAGATCTGTATCGTTTAAAGTTTCACAACAAGAAGGGGAAATCCGGTAGACTTCGGGCATTGATTGATAAGATCAATGAGTTCTAAGCATCGATTGTACCCTGTTAGGTGCGCCACTGTACCCTGTTAAGTGATGCCGGATTTATCATTTGAAAACCAGTTACGGACCGAAGGGTTTCCTGTAGTGGCCGGAATTGATGAAGCCGGGCGCGGACCGCTAGCCGGGCCGGTATCGGTAGCTGCCGTTATCGTGCCGGTGGATTTCCATCACAAAGTGCTGACGGATTCCAAAAAGCTTTCCGAAAAAAATCGTGATTTGCTATACGAAGAGATCACCACGCATCCGGACATTTTCTATAGTTCTGTAATGATCGACTCGAAGACGATTGACGAGATCAATATTTTGCAAGCTACCTGGAAAGGAATGGCCGATGCGTTTGCGGGACTATCAATCGCGGCGGATATCGCTTTGATCGATGGCAAACCGGTGAAGAACTTCCCCGGGAAACATAAAGCTCTCGTGAAAGGAGACAGTCTGAGTTTATCGATCGCAGCCGCCAGCATTATAGCCAAAGTGGAGCGGGACCGGCTCATGAAAAAGTATGCAGAGAAATTTCCGCAGTATCATTTTGAGCGACATAAAGGCTATGGAACCCGGCTACACCTTGAAGCTTTGCGGGAACATGGGCCCTGTGAAATCCATAGAATGAGTTTTGCTCCGGTTGCGAACGCGGCTATAAATAAAAAATCATGAAAGGTCTGATTGTCGCTGCATTGGCGTTTCTCTTTGTGGGAAGAATGTTTGCTCTGGAATATGAAAAAGACATTATGCCGTTTCTTTCCGAAAAATGTGGAGAATGCCACAGCAAAAGCGGCAAAGCCAAAGGCGGATTGAAACTGGATGATCCCCGCCATTTTTACGGCCGGTTTGAGAAAAACAGTGTCGTCGTTCCCGGTGACTGGGATGCCAGCCTTTTGTTTATCACGCTGTTTCGTCCCGCTGATCACAAAGATGCGATGCCGCCCGAAGGGAAAGGGGAGCGCCTTACCCCGGAGGAGACGAGAATGGTTCAGCAGTGGATTGCTGACGGGGCTCCCATTGCCGGGAAATCCGGAGAGACCGGGCCTATGCCGAAAAAAGGCGACGCCGGCTATATTGAGGCAGCCGGCGAACCAGCCCCGGAAATGACTGCGGAACCGGTGGAGGAAAACTGGACCAATACTCAGGGCAAAACGATCCGGGCGACCCTGATTCGTGTCGAGGGTGGCAAAGCCTGGCTGAAAATGAAAAACGGCACCGTGCACAAATATCCGGTAAATCTCCTGTCAGAGGAAAGCCGGGCGCGGTTGTCTCCCGAGTAGGGGCATCAATGTCCGTGATTCCGCCGGTGCCGAAGAGTGCCTGAAGATGCGAGGGTTGCGTTGCATGAAAACCCTGGTTTTTATCGTCTTTGTGTTGGCGGGCATTTTCCCGGCTTTTGCAGGATCAGAACTCTTCGATATTGAGGCAGTTCGGGATCCGGCAACGCTGGAGCGCAAAGTATTGCAAGATTGGCAGCCTTCGCCAAAGGACCCACAGGTTCGGCAGAAGCTTATCGAAATCACGGTATGCGAATGGTGGGACGGACAGAAGGTCCGCCTTCCGGTTACTTTGAATGCTCCGGTTTCGGACAGTCCCACTACGAATGTAATTGTCGCGAATCAACCTTTGCGGAATAAGGCTGCGCTTCCCGCTGCGGACCAACTGGATCTTTTAAAGAGCCATGGCGTAGGTGTTGTCCTGATTGGGATGGGGACAATTGATGCGATGGAGCCGAAAGGTCAGCTTCATATCGGGATGAAGAAGCACCTGTTGGCGACAAAAGATCCCCGGTATACTCCGGCCTGGATTTGGGGGATGAGTCAAATGAGAGCCCTTACGGCAGCTTTGACAGAACCCGGTGTTTTTCGCCCAGGAAAGGTTCTCACAACCGGCGGCTCGAAGAGGGGAGTGGCTTCCGCTGTGGCCGGAATTCACGATGATCGATTTACTGCAATCATGCCGGTAGTAGCTCCTCCGCTGGGCAATCCTGGAGCCGCGCACTACATTATCGGCAAGGAGCCCGGAGAACTGCTCGCTATAGACAAACGCTTTTATGCTGAACTGAAAGATGCCGGTATTGCGAACGCGCTGCGGGAACGAGCCGAACGCCGTGCCGCCAAACGGGGAACTCTGAAAGAGGCCAGGGCGGCAAATTGGACAGCCGCAGATATGGAAGCGATTACCGATCGGGCATGGGATGCCTCGCGGGTCGCTTCGCAATGGCAAGAGCTGAAAAAACGGGGGCTTGATATTTTCTACAATGCGGGAACCAACGACAGTGTAACTCCTTCGCTCATTGAACTGGGAAAACGCTTCCCGGGGTTTCCCGTATCCATTGTTCCGGGCGGTCAGCATGGCGGTCCCGCTACGGCCGGATTTACAACCAGAGTCCCGGTTCTGCCGGAAACACGGGCCAATTTTGTCAGCTTTGCCAAGTCTCACTTCTTTGGGGATAGGAAAATGATAGATCCCCCCGTGATTACCTGCCAATTTGATCGTGCTTCGAAACAGCTGGCTGTCACTACAGAGTTTCCCGAAGGTACATCTCCGGAATCCAACAGACTCTGGTGGATAGCGGATCGCAGTCAGCCCTACACTTTGACCTACGAATACGACAAATGGGAATCGGTAGAGATGGAGAAAATCGGCCCTGGAAGATATACAGCAGCCATAGAGTTTGATGATATTCCCCATCGGGTCGATTACATTTCACGGCATACACACACAGAAAATGCATTGCCTCTTACAGTATCCAGTCCCTGTCGCCGGTTAAGTTTAGAAAAGACTGTAGTAGCTCTGATCGGTGATTCGACGGTTACTGACAGTGCCGGTTGGGGAAAAGCATTTGCCAACCATTTCGGGGATAATGTGGTAGTAAAGAATTTCGCGATGGGGGGAAGGAGCTCGAAAAGCTGGTTGGCGGAGGACCGGATGCAGGAGGTCCGCGATGCGATGCCTGACTACATGCTGATCCAGTTCGGGCACAACGGTCAACCGGGTAAAGGGCCCAGAAGGGAAACCGATCCGGCGACTACATATCGGGAGTATCTAAAAGTCTATATCGACGAGGCCCGCATGTCCGGCGCTGTTCCGATATTATTGAGTCCGGTGACGCGGCGGGATTTTTCAGAATCGGGAAAAATTCGAACCGATTCGAACCTGGATGGTCCCGGAAGAACCAGACCATTGAAACCTCGTGCTGATGCGGCGAAGGCTTTAGCGAACGAATTGGGAGTTTCCTTTATTGATCTGTATCAACTCAGCGTTGAACATCATAACGAAACGGGAGAGGCCGTAAGCGCAACCTACAGCCCGAAAGAAGGAGATATTACTCACTTCAATGAGGCGGGAGCGGTTGCGATTTCCGGCTTGATCGTAGATGATTTGAAAAAGGTAGAACCCAATCTTGCCGTATTCTTGAAAGACAAATGATCCGATTTTTTTCTATATTTACTATCGTCTTGTTCTGCGTTAGCGAAGCCGCTGCCGGTGATGAAGATCATTGGGCTTTTCAACCGGTCCGGCGTCCAGCGCTTCCGGATGGCCGGGATGCAAACGCTGTTGATCTATATATTAAGGCCCGACTCCAATCGGCCGGAATAATTCCGTCTCCGGAGGCGCAGCCGCATCAGTTACTGCGGAGGTTGCATCTGGATCTGACAGGGCTGTTGCCTTCTTTGGAAGATGTCGACTCCTTTCTATCTGAATGGGATTCAAGTCCGGAGACGGCATATGAAAATGCTGTGGATCAACTTCTCGCTTCACCTCACTTCGGAGAACGTTGGGCCCGGTCGTGGCTGGATTTGGCTAGGTACGCCGACAGCGACGGTTATCTGGGAGACAGTGTCAGGCAATGGGCCTGGATCTACCGGGACTGGGTTATTGACGCGATTAATCGTGATCAGCCCTACGATCAGTTTTCCATAGAGCAACTGGCTGGTGACCTTTTGCCGGATCCTACCCAGAGCCAATTGATTGCGACGGGGTTTCATCGCAACAATATGAAGAATACCGAGGTAGGTTCGGATTTTGAATTGAACCGGACGAAGCAAATTGTCGATCGCGTCGCTACTACCGGTACGACCTGGCTGGGACTGACTGTAGCGTGTGCGGAATGCCACGATCACAAGCACGACCCAATCACGCAGCGGGAATTTTACGGTCTCTATGCATTTTTTAACAATACCAACGATGTCGACATCGGCGTTCGGATTGGTAATGCGTGGGAGAAATACGAAGCAAAAAAACGGGACTGGGAAAAGGAATTGGATCGATTACTAAATAAAGTTCCTGCCAATTTCCAGCCAACTAAATCGGATGATAAAATCTGGAATATCCTGAAACCGGACAAAGTGGCAGGGGCGGGAACTGATCTAGCCATTCAGTCGGACGGTTCGGTTAAAGCTTCCGGCAAGGTGCCTTCAACAGTTACCTATTTTGTCGAGTCAGCGGTGAATCAAACCGTAACAGTAAGCGGATTTAAACTCGAAGTGTTCGGTGCATTCGGTGTTGATCGAACCCCGGGAACTACTGCCGGGCGGGGTAAAGGCGGCGAATTTGTCCTTTCGATGTTTTTTCCGGATCTGATCGTGGATGGCAAAGCGCGGCGACTGAAAGTAGTTTCGGCTAAAGCTGATCACTTCGACAAAGGAGATGATTCTGAGGTGGCGGAAACAATTTTGCCAACCAACAAGGGATGGAGAGTGGCCACTCAAACGTATCAAAATCACACGATTGTATTTCAACTGGAATCACCTGTGGAATTACCGAAGGGAAGTCGCCTGAAGTTCTCACTTGGCCAAAAGTCGGGTAAAGCGAAATCGATCAGACATTTTCAATTATCTACCACCAGCTCGGATCGTGAACTGATGCCGATGACAGATGTGGTAGATCCTGAATATGCGGCCCGTCGTTTGCCGGTAGAGAAACTGCTTGCGAATCCACCCGCAAAACCACCGGAAAAAGCGCAGGCTCTTGCGGAACGAAGCGGCAAAGATCGCAGGGAGAGCTTTGTGCATGTGAGAGGCGACTACACAAGAAACGGCGGTTCCGTAGTTCCATCCACGCCGGCGATTCTTCATCCTCTGGAAGTAGCGGAACCGAATCGACTTTCGCTGGCCCACTGGTTGTTTGATGATAGAAACCCTCTGACTGCTCGGGTTGCGGTAAATCAGATTTGGCAGGAGCTTTTCGGCATAGGTCTGGTTCCGACTTCGGATGACTTCGGAACCTATGGCGACGATCCGACGCATCCTGATCTACTGGACTGGTTGGCGGTGGAATTCCGGGAAAACGGTTGGAGTCGGAAAGAGTTGATTCGGCAAATCGTTATGTCGGAAACCTACAAGCAGTCCTCCACAAACTCCCGGCCTGAAGAAGCGAATACTTTCCTGTGGCGCCAAAACAGCTTTCGCCTCACTGCCGATTCCGTTCGGGATGTTCATCTCAAAGCCAGCGGTTTGTTCTCCCCTAAAATTGGCGGCCCGGGAATACGACCGCCCTTGCCGGATTTTGTGGCTGCGGTAGGTCGGAGTGTGAAATGGCCGGTAAGTGAAGGCCCTGAACGGTATCGGCGAGGTATATATATCATTCTGAAGCGCACAGTGATTTACCCCATGCTGAATACCTTTGACGCTCCGGATACCAGTGTTTCCTGTAGTCGCCGGGAAAAGACCAACACCCCTATGCAAGCTCTTACATTGCTCAATGATCCGGTCTTTTTTGAATGTGCAGAAACTTTGGGCAAAGAAGTATATCAACAATACGGGGTAAAGACAGATGACGCTTTGAATGATTTGTACCTGCGCTGTTTGAACCGGAAAGCCACCGACCGGGAACTGGATATTCTTCTTTCCGCCCACGATGATTTTTTAACCTCATCCGGATCTCCGGAAATGGCCATGATCGCCACGGCGCGAGTGGTAATGAACCTCGACGAATTTGTGACCCGTGATTGAACAATTCCAACAAATGCACAGCCGGCGCCGATTTCTCGGTAACGGCATAGGATCACTCGCTCTGGCATCAATGCTGCGCGATGATGGACTTCTCGCTTCGGAGGCTTCGATTCGGCCTCCTCATTTCGCGCCTAAGGCAAAGCGCTGTATCTACCTGTTCATGGAGGGCGGCCCCAGCCAAATGGATCTTTTCGATCCAAAACCGAAGCTGAATGAACTGGATGGGCAACCCATGCCTGATTCATTGTTGGAGGGAGTGAAATTTTCTTTTACCCGCAAAGAAACCGCACGGCTTCTTGGTAGTCCGCGGACTTTTCAGAAATACGGCCAATGCGGGATGGATATGTCGGACCTGCTGCCGCATCTCAGCAAACATGCGGATGATATTGCTCTTGTCCGTTCGATGCATGGGGATCAGTTTAACCATTTACCCGGCCAACTACTCATGCTCTCGGGTTCACCTCTGCGGGGATTTCCCACTTTGGGTTCATGGTTGAACTATGGATTGGGAAGCGACGCGAACGAACTTCCCGGCTACGTTGTGATGACAACCCTCGGACGCGGACTGCCCGGCGGGGCGGCGAGTTGGTCGAGCGGCTTTTTGCCTTCAAACTATTCCGGCGCTTTGTTTCGAAACCAGGGCAGCCCGGTATTAAATCTGGAAAACCCGCACGGCATTTCACCGGCGATGCAGCGAAGAACGATAGATGCAGTGAACGAACTCAACCAAAACCGGTTCAGCGAGCTGCAGCATCCGGAAATTGCCAGTCGAATCAAAAACTACGAGCTTGCCTATCGAATGCAATCAGCTGCGCCGGAGTTGATTGATCTGAGTGGTGAATCGGAATCCACTATCGAAGCCTATGGGATTAATCGTCAGGATAAAACCGGATTTCAATCCTCTTTCGCCCGGAACTGTCTTTTGGCACGGCGTCTTGTGGAGCGGGGGACGCGTTTTGTGACTTTGTTCCTCTCCACCTGGGATCAACACAGTAATCTTGATTCTGCCCTTGCGACTAACACCCGTACCTCCGATCAACCGGTAGCGGCATTGTTACAGGATTTAAAAGAACGCGGTCTGCTTGATGAAACCCTTGTAGTCTGGGGTGGTGAATTTGGCAGAACTCCGCTCGGCGAAAATCGCTCCGGTTTTAAAGCAGTCACCGGGCGGGATCACCATCCCTATTCGTTTAGTGTTTGGCTGGCGGGCGGCGGGATTAAAGGCGGGCAAACGATTGGCACAACCGATGAAATTGGTTGGGGGGTCGAGGAAGACCCGGTTCATATCCATGATCTGCACGCCACGATTCTGCATCTCTTCGGTTTCGATCACAAAGAGCTCACCTATCGGTTTCGGGGCAGAGACTTTCGGTTGACCGACGTTCATGGGGACGTAGTGAAAAAATTGTTGGTATAGCGAAGTGATGAAAGATTCAACAGGGTACAGTCCAGGACTGTACAGGGTACAATCACAATGAAAAAGCAAAGTTGGCTGGCTATTTTGATTTCAATTTGAGCCGTATTACCTCTCAAGGCCCGCAACAATTAATACATACCCGGCGATGCCGAATTTATCAGCTATATCGAAGTGACAGGAGACGAGTTCACTGAACACTCGCTTGACGAAAGGTATAGCGAATGGAAAAAGAACGTGGTAAAAGTTCCGGTCCCGTTGAGAAAATCGCAAATACCCAAAAGTGAAAGACCGGAATAGGTTCACGCCTCTGCGATCCATTGAACGAGTAGGGTTCTCAACTGAATCAATTCCCGCTTTGCTTTGGTAAAATCCCGGTTTCCATGTTCGAGGCACCAGGGACCGCGAAAGCCGGCGTTCCAGCCGATCGTAAAACATCTTTTTAAGTCGTAAGTAGGGTGTTCGAATTCCTTTGTCATTTCCTTCGCTTTAAAGTCGCAAGTCACCGCATGAGGAAAGGTTTTTTCGAGAGCCGGGTATCGGATCCGGTTGTTCGTCCAATTTCCTGTATCGATACCTACTTTTACCCGATCAACTCCAATATTTTCGACCAGATTTATGACGGAATCGGAGTCATTCATCATCCATCCGAAGTTTTCCACGAGAACGGTTATTTTCCTTTCACCGGCATAGTCAATCAGTTCATCAAAGGCCGCTTTTTGTAGAGCCGTATCGGGTTTTTCTCTTTGAGGTAGAGGACGAACCCACCTGCAACCCAGTTGCTGCGCGGCATCTATAGATCTCTTGTAGACTCGCATAGCTTCGTGCCGGTGTTCCGGATTCGGAGAAGCCATGTTGACCTTTTGGTTCATCTTTAGATTGGTGGCAATGCAACCGTGTTTAGCGATGCTTGCCCGGAGCTTATCGAGGTAGGTGGGCCGGTAGTCGAAGATATTCATCGTATTAAAATCGATGACTTCGAGACCCAGTTCCTCACCGGCGAACTGAGGGAAATCCAGCAGAGTGAATTTTCCGGGTCGTTGAGGACTGGAGAAATGTGGCGTCAACGAAGCAGTGACAATTCCGGTTTTTTTCTGCAATTGACCGGACTCTGCCTGTATGGCCGGGGAAGACGCAGCCACGGCGCAGCTGGAGCGTAAAATGTCCCGGCGTGTCATCGGGAGAATGAAACACATTTTCTGTGAATTTTCATCATCTGCGCGCTGAAAAAAATAGTGGTCTTTTTGCGGACCTTCGGCTATAGGCGAAAATATTAGATATGAGTGATTTACCTGTTTGTCCTGAATGCAGTTCAGAATATACCTACGAAAGCGGACATTTCCTGGCTTGTCCGGATTGCGGACACGAATGGACCCCGACCGCGGAAGCTGAGACTGACGAAAATCCCGATGCGGTGAAAGATGCGTTCGGTAATATATTGGAAAGTGGTGATACCGTAAAGCTGACGAAAGATCTGAAAGTAAAAGGAACTTCCACGACGCTCAAAATGGGCACAAAAGTAAAGAATATCCGGATCGTGGAAAGCAGCGACGGACACAATATCGACTGCAAAGTCGACAGTGTCGGCCAGATGAAGCTGAAATCCGAATTTGTGAAAAAGAGCAACTAGAGGCTGCTTCAGGAAAGATACTTTTCTTTGAAGTCGCGAATCCGACTTACGACCCGGTCCTGACCGATTAATTCCAGCATGGGAACAAGATCCGCCCCGGCGGTACTTCCCATCGTGGCGACGCGGCAGGGAAACATAAAGGCTCCCATTTTCAAGTCGAGGCTTTCCGCAGCGGCCTGAATGGAAGCTTTTATGCCGTCGGTTGTCCAGTCCCCGCACTCCGCCAGATGGGTGGCCAGTGTGGATAGCACTTCGGCCATGCCGTCTTTTGAAACGACCTTTTCAACTGATGGCTGATCGTATTCCAGATTGTCAGTAAACACAGGCAGGATCACTTTGGTGATGTCGGCGAGTGTTTCTGCTCTTTCCCTAGCCAGTTCAAGACACGCCGGGACGCGGCTGTCTTTTGGATCAATACCTTCGCTTTCCAGGAAAGGGGCGCTTCGCTGGAGGAATTTATCAGCCGGAAGGGCCTTGATGTGTTCGGCATTCATCCATTTGCACTTTTCGAAGTCGAATTTCGAATTGGATGAATTAACACCTTTTAGATCAAAATCTTCGAGGATTTCATCGAGAGAAAAATACAGTTCCCTGTCGCTACCGGACGACCAGCCAAGCAGAGCCATATAGTTATTTACCGCAGCCGGTAGGAAACCGTTTTCGATATACTCATGTATGAGTGCTCCCTGGTCCCGTTTGCTCATTTTTGAACCGTCTTTGTTCAGGTTCAACGGAATATGAGCAAAGGTCGGAAGATCCGAACCAAAAGCTTCATACAGAGCGATGTGTTTCGGGGTGTTTGACAAATGATCTTCGCCGCGAATGACGTGGGTAATTCCCATCTCGATGTCATCTACCACATTGACGAAGTGAAAGATGAAACTTCCATCAGGGCGACGGATGACAATATCGGGATTTGCCTCGACTTCTTTTTTGGCTTCAGGATCCCAGCGGGTTGATCCTGTTTTTTTGAGATTCACGGTCACAGTTCCGCAGATCGCGTCGTTTACGGTGATTTCTTTGTCCGGAACACGAAACCGCACAGCGCCATCGTCATCATAAACCAGGTCGCTGTCTTTCAGTTTTTGCAAATACGCTTGGTAAATTTCGTGGCGCTGGCTTTGAAAATACGGGCCGTTGTCTCCGCCTGCATCCGGGCCTTCGTCCCATTCCAGCCCGAGCCAGCGTAGTCCGTCGAGGATAATGCTCTGCGAAGCATCTGTACTCCTCGCGGCATCAGTGTCTTCCACGCGGATGACAAATTTCCCTCCATGCTTACGGGCGTACAGCCAGTTGTACAAAGCGGTACGAGCTCCGCCAATGTGAAGGAATCCCGTCGGTGACGGGGCAAATCGGGTTCTTACGGTCATGGGGGGAAATTGTCCCTAATCCCCCTGAGTTCAATGAGAATAATGGATAAAAAAATGTCTGGATTTCTTAAATATTGGGGTATCATAAATTTTCATGAAACATCATCTTATTATGAGTTCCGTCTTCTGCAACAAAGAAGACGTGCACGCGCGGCAGGTTATCCAGGCTGTCAACCAGCGGCTCTCTAATGTGACCGTTTCTGAGTCGGAGAAACCCGGCCACGCCGAACAACTTTCGAGGGAGGCTTTGCGCAACGGGGTTGACTCCATTCTTGTGGCGGCCGGGGATGCGACGATCCACGAGGTAGTGAACGGTTTTTTCGATAATGATATACCGGTCGCCAACAGGCCGCACCTCGGGATCATTCCCACGGGAGACCGAAGCGACTTCAAACGAACCGCCGGAACTCCCGGGCGGCTAACGGATGCAGTGGAGCGCATTTGTTCCAATGAACCAAAAGCGATTGATTTGGGCCGAATAACAGCTGCCGATGGAAAAATCCGCTATTTTGCCAACGTAGCCAGCACCGGAGTGAGCGCCGCCATCGGCAAAAGTAACCGCCGGGCGAAGTGGCTACGGCAAATTGATGGTGACTGGGCTTTTAACTGGTCGGTGGTGAAAAACAGTCTTCTCCACAAGCGGTTTCCGCTTAGAATCACAATGCCCGGCGGCAGTCAGTTTCAGTGGGATGCCAACTGCGTGGCAATTTGTAACGGTCAGAGTTTTGGCGGCGGGATCAAAGTCGCCCGGGATGCGGACCTGTCAGACGGTTTCCTCGATATTATCGTGGTGCACGATTTTACCAAAACCGAGTTTCTCAAGGGGGTTAACCAGATCCGCGAGGATGAGTTCGCTGAGTTTGAGGGCATCTCCACAATCCGGACGCGCAGCGTGGAAATTGCCTGCGATGATCCGAAACGGAAGATTCTCGTCGACGCCGACAACTGCTATTCGGGAATGTTACCAGCCAAATTCGACGTGGTTCCCGGGGCGGTAAATCTGTTTTAGCCCCGTTCTTCGTCGATCATTTTGTCGAGCATTGCCGAAACGTCTGTGGCATCGAATCCCATTCGTACGGCCATGGGGAAAATTAACACCTTTTCCCAGTCGGCAATCGTTCCATCTGCAAGGATGACCCGGCAGAGATCCGCAAGATACTGCAGTTTTTCCTCCGGATCGGTAGGGGATATGGCTTCAATTTGATCAGGGTTTAAAATGGATTCGTTGTAGATGCTGTTGACTCTTCTCTCCGAGAATCCCATTTTTTTGCCAATTTCGAGAATTGTAGACTGCTCGTCTTCATCGAAGTTTCCATCCACCACGGCGAGCATGACCAGGTCTTTCAAATGGCTTCTCTTTACGTCGAGCTCTTCTTTAGGAATTGAGAGAACTTCGAGTTCGTGTTTTGGCTCGGCATTGAAAGTCACCGTGAGGTTGTGAAGATTGTCCAGCGAATTGATCTTTTGCTCTACCAGCGGCAGAATTTCCGACTGCAATTCGGGATCACAAAGAAGACTCACTGAAACAGTTTCGGCTGTCCGGCATTTTTCCTCCCAGTTGCCCACAATTTGGTCGAGAGCCTCGATTTCCTCCTTCTGGCCATGGGAAGTTCCTGAGTCGAGAATTACTTCGAGGTGGTCGCCGCCGTATCGTTGAATTTCCATATACAAAAATTTCGCCGAGAGTATTCTCCCGGTGGCTGGTTTGCAACAATCAATGGAAGAGATTATTCGGGTGCCGTGATCCTTCTACAATTCAGCCACGGTAATATTTTTGTAGTCGATCGACATGTCCCGCCCGCCATGAAGCTGGATGCCGACAGGACCTTTCTCGATTGCCGAATCAGAATCATAGCTCATTACTTTTTTGCCATTTAGATAACTGACGTAATTCTTCCCGGTTACTACGATTTTGAGGTGATTCCAATCTTTCGCCTTCAGCAGGGCGGCGACGCCTTCAGCTTCGACCGGATAACCTTTTCCGGGAATGTAGGGAGACGCAGTCATATCTCTTTTCAGTGACCCGGAAATCCCAATTTGAATTTGATCCTTGTTTCTCAGGTGAATGCCCGAGTCAATGATGCCTTCGCCAAACCGGAAATCACATTCAAATACAAAGTCGCCGAATTCTTTTTCGGTCCACAAAATATTGCCGGTTTTCTCCGGGCCGCTTCGTACCTGCAAAACGCCATCCTCCACCAGCCACCAGATATTGTTTTCCGGAACTTTCCATCCGGACAGGTCTTTGCCGTTAAATATGGGGGCACCCTTTGGCGTTTCGTCTGCTTTGCCAATTGAAGTGAGGAAAAGAGAGAAAATCAGTGTTGCTGCGAAGATTCGAATCATGCTGCTATCTTTCGCCTGCAACCGGCTTCCCGCCATTGGCATTATCGTGGCCAAAATTTCACATCGACTGTCTAAGCTGACTTTTGGGGCGTGAATCGGTGGTTCGGGGCTGTTGAGAAAAGTATCCATCCGGTAGAATAATATTTGATAGGTATTCGCATGTTTTTCCGTGTCTTTATTGCTGTTTTTTCGTTGGCTTTCTTATTCCGTTCGCTTCAGGCTGCGCCGGATTTTGAAAAGGAGATTCAACCTTTCCTCGATAGACATTGTGTGCGCTGTCATGACGCAGATAAACAGAAAGGAGATTTCCGGATTGACGAACTCTCCCGCGAAATCGGTTTGAAAGATACGCCGCTGTGGGCGGAAGTGATGGAGAGGATCCGCTCGGGCGAAATGCCGCCTGACGATGAGGAAATTTTGCCAACACCCGACGAAAGTGCAGCTGTAGTGGAGTGGCTGTCAGCGCGTATTTCCGAGGGAGAAGCGTCGCGGATGGCGGCGAGGGACAAAGTGAGCTTTCACCGTCTCAGCCGGGAGGAATATACAAATACGGTTAAAGATCTGCTGGGGGTTCATTTCACAGCTACCGATCCTGGCGGTTTTTCGGACGATCCGGAGTATCACGGTTTTGAAAGAATCGGTTCCGTCTTAACTTTGTCAGCATCCCATATCGAGAAGTATTTTGAAGCCGCCGAATCAATTCTCAGTGAGGCGTGGCCGGAAAAAGAACCGGAAATTTTCGAGATGGAGAGAATGGCGGTTGATTCAGAAAAGTATCCTGAATCACAGATCGCCAGGCTGGAGAAAAATGGCGCCGAAAACTTTCGATTTGAAGTATGGCCGCAGGATAAGTTTCGCTACGCAAATCCCGGGCGTCTTCCTGTTTCGGGTATTTACGAAATGTCGATTACGTTAAGCGGACTAAAGCCGACCGGAGGGAGGTCGCCGCGGTTGCACGTCTACCACGAAGACCTGGACCGGGTCCTGTTTGCCAAAGACGTGGTCGCTCCGGAAAATGAGCCGGTTACTTTAACTTTCCGGACCCATCTCCCGGCCGGCAATCAGAAAATCATGGTTTGGAATGATGTGCCGGGGCCATCGAACCTGCCGCGATCAGGAAGACATGGCCGCCGCCCTTTTATCAGTACAAAGGATGGTCGGATGCCCTGGCAGATTAAACTGACCGATGAAGACGGGCAGCCGCTTTATCCATTTTTAATTATCGATAAAGTGAGTTGGAGAGGTCCTATCATGTCGGAAGAGGAAGCGAGGTTGCGCACTGCCTGTCTACCGAAAGATTGCGAAGATCCCGGGCAGGTGGTTGGTTCTTTAGCTGCGCTGGCAAAACGTGCCTTCCGTCGTCCCTTGAAACGCGGCGAACTTGAAAAGTATGTAAATATCTATACCGGCGAAATCGATGCCGGGGAAAGTCCACAATCGGCATTGAAAGCTTCAATGCTGGCTATTCTCTGTTCGAAAAGTTTTCTATTCCTTGAAGAGGGATCGGAAACTGAAGAACGGCAGGTTTTAAACAATTGGGAAATTGCTTCGCGACTGTCCTATTTTCTGTGGAGCACTATGCCGGATGAAGAATTGTTTGCTCTTGCGGAGGCCGGGCAACTACAGGACCCCGAAGTACGGCGAGACCAGTTTTCGAGAATGGTCAATGATCACCGGGCACAGCGCTTTTCGGATTCTTTTTCGCGGCAGTGGCTGCGACTGAATAAAGTAGGTATGTTTGCACCTGATAAAAATCTTTATCCTGATTACGATAAACATCTCGAACAGAGTATGATTGGGGAATCTCAGGCGTTTTTTGCTGAAATGATGAGAAATGATCGGTCTCTTCGAAATTTCATCGAGTCGGACTGGACCATGATAAACCCGCGGCTGGCGTTACACTACGGAATGAAAGGTATAGAAAAAGACGAATTCCAAAGAGTGAGTTTACAGGAGAACGATCAGCGCGGCGGGCTCCTCACTCAGGCGGCGATATTGTCGCTTACCTCTGACGGCACGCGGCATCGACCGGTGCACCGGGGTGTTTGGCTTTCGGAAACAATATTCGGCAAAACACCGCCGCCGCCTCCAGCCAATGTCGATCCGGTAGAGCCCAATCCGGTAGATTCTCCCAAAGCGACTTTCCGGGAAAAGCTGGAAGCGCATAAAGCGGATCAAAACTGTGCCAGCTGTCACAAAAAGATCGACCCTTATGGGCTGGCTTTTGAAAACTATGATGCGATCGGTAGATGGCGAACAAGAGAAGTCGTTCAGAAAGGGATCGGGGATAATCCCTTCGTAGATGCCGGCGGCATGCTGCCGGATGGCCGCGAGTTTTCCGATGTAGGGGAATTCAAAAAACTTCTCCTCGAAGATATCGATGTATTTTGCGAAGCTTTCGTCAGCAAACTGGCTACCTACGGAATGCGGCGACCTCTGACTTTTGATGACGAAAACGACCTCGCGGTGATCGTGGAAAACGCGAAGGGTGCGGACTACCAGCTGCGCGCCATCGTGGAAGCCTTCGTTACCTCGGATTTGTTTCAAAAACGATAGAATTTTACCAGCTATGAACATCAATACAGGAAACTGGAGAATCTCCCGGAGAACGGCGTTACGCGGTTTGGGCGCAACGATAGCGCTGCCCAAGCTGGACTGTATGGCGGAGGTGAAAACTGTAGTTTCCAACCCGAAACGAACTGTATTTCTCTATATACCCAACGGGGTGAATACTCTGACCTGGCAAATCCGCAGTGCGGGCCCGGATTATGAGTTAACCGGTCCGCTGAAGGCGCTGCAAAAGCATCGCAGTGAAATTACCCCAATCAGTGGGCTTCATCATCCTAACGGCCTGGGCAAACATCACAATTGTGACAAAGTATGGTTGACCGGTGCCGATGTGCCGAGGGATGGCGGAGCGTTTCGCAATACGGTATCGATAGATCAACTGATTGCTGAAGTGCAGGGACCTGACACCCGTTTTGCTTCTCTCGAAATGGCGGTTTCCGGACATTCTCTGGCATGGTCGAGAGAAGGCATTCAGCTACCGGCCGAACGCAATTCCCGAACTATTTTTGAACGTCTCTTTGGAGTCGAAAAAGAAGGTAAAGATGTGATTCGGCGGCGTTTTCAACGTCGCAAAAGTGTGCTGGATGTAGTTCTGGAGGATGCGAAAGCGATGAGTAAAAAAGTCGGCGCAGAGGATCGCACGAAACTGGACGAATATTTGACAGCGGTTCGGCAGGTGGAGGTTCGCACCGAGCGGGCTGATTCATGGCTCGACATACCTAAGCCTGAGATCGATGCCGTTACGGTCGGGAATCTTACCCGCAAAGTCGATCAAAGACAGGCAGGCGAATATTACCGTCTTTACTACGATTTGATCACTTTAGCTCTTCGCACTGATATGACCCGGGTAATTACCTGTATGATTGGTAGTGAAAGCAATGGACTGGCGATTCCGGAGATCGGTGTCGTCCAGACAAGGCATGAGCTTTCACATCATAATGGAGATCCTGAGCAAATGCGGCGACTTACCGAAACGGATACCTTTTTGATCGAAAACTATGCTTACTTTCTTGATCAACTGAAAGAAGTGAAGGAAGGCGATGCAAGTTTGCTGGATTCCACCCAGGTATTGTGGGGCAGTGGTATGGCTTATGGCCACAGCCACGGCAACGCCAATTTACCTACCATCCTGGCTGGCGGAAAGGATCTTGGCATTAAACATGGTCAGCATGTCGACTTTAATCTGCCTAAGATCGGAGCTTATGATGTTAGTGATGCGAAAAGTCATTATAAGATTTGTTCTTCGCCGGTGGACAGTGACGCCCGTTTGGCCAATCTGCTCCTCACTATGGGCCAGAGGGCGGGGGTTGAGGTTGATCAGTTCCAGGACAGCCTGACAACAATCGGGCAAATCGTGGTGTGACCAATGTGCAGGGAGAGACTTAACAGGGTACGATCACTGAGTGTACAGGGTACAGTCCGGCATCTAACAGGGTACAGTTTGCTCTTTTTTCTGTGCTCCTGCTTTGCTATTGCGGAGGAGGCGACGGCTCTATATCGAACTGATGAAAATAATAAACAGGAGCTGCAGTGGTATCAGTTGGAAGGAATGAACTTTCCTCCGCCCGGAACGGCTCACTATATCGCCGGCGAGCTAATCGATATTGATCATACCGGGAGAAAGTTTGTTATTCGAACGGACAGGACGGATGAGCATCGTCGAAGCCATTTTGATCTGCCTCTTGCGGCCGCGATGTTGCCATACGGATCTATCTATTACCATGGCTCACCGGCCGCCCTGGAGGATATACCACATGGAACGCACCTGCACGGCTGGTTTTACCAAAAGCATCCTGAAGATGATTCGCAACCGTTGGAAAGCTGGCATGGCAGAGTCACTCCGGAGGCGGACTTCAATCGCTGTTTTCGTCTGGAAGATGATTTCAGTTTTTACCGCCGGTCGGGGTGTATCTGGAAGGTCGATAAAGTGGATTTGCATGAAATGAAGCTGACGGCGACTCTGTGGAACGACGGAGATGCAGTGGGCGAGCCGACGGTGTTTGATCTGCAAACCAGCACACGTGTCTGGCAGGGGAATTGTGTAGTCGATTTACAGAGTGTAAAAAAACAACAGTCGATCCTCTTTAACATTACCTGGGCGACACTGTATGGACCGGGGCGAATCCGCGAGATTTGGCTGGATGAGGCATCCCGTGAACTGGCTGCTTCACACCAAACCGAGAAACATATTCTCTATCAAAAGCAGCGGGGGCTGGCCGGCCGGGTGGATGAAGTGGATAATCAGAAAAGGCTGGTTACGATCCGCTTGTTTGGCGGAATTAGTGATGAATTGCTGACCGGTTTTGTGGAAGGGGATGAGGCTGGAATCGCGGTGGCAACTGACGCCTTGATAACTTACGACCCGGTGAATGACCGGAAGAAAGGACCGGTCATAAGTGTACAGAGAACTGCCAGGGCGCCGGGCTATAGTGGCGTAATGCTTACGATTAAGCCCTCGCTCCTGCTTGAAGGTTACCGGCCGGGGAAGATTGTGCGGGTCTACCCGTCAATTTGGCCGGTCATTGCCCTGCCGATGGAGGAAAAATATTTTGGCAGATACTAAGTCGTTGCGATCTGTTCGATGACCCTATCAATGACGCTTTTCCAGGTGCCTGGCCGGTCCATCCGGAAAAGTTTTAATTGAGGATACCAGGGGGAGGTTTCTTTATCGAGAGTCCATCTCCAATCCGATGGTTGATGAAGCACGACCCACGCTTCAGCGCCTATGGTTCCCGCGAGGTGAGGGATTGATGTGTCTGTAGTGATTACGAAATCGAGTTCGTCGATTGCTGTAGCGGTAGACGCCATATTAGGGAGGCAATCGGCCAGGTCGATAAGATTTCCAGGTATTTGATTTTTGAACTTCTCAATATCATTGCGCGGAGAACCTTTTTGCAGACTGTAGAAGCGGCAGTTGGTCTGTTGAAGCAACGGCAGGTAGTGAACAAGACCGCAGGCCCGGTAGCGATTAAGATCGTTTTTAGGATTCCCCGACCAAACCAATCCGATATGTTTATGATCGGGGAACTTTGTCCTTTCTTCCGTAACCCGACATTTTATATCGTAGTCGGGAGCAAAAGGCGGTCTCCAGGGAGGCGGGACGTTTTCGAAATTGGTTCCAAATATTTCCGGTAGTGAGAACATTTCACAATGAAAGTCAAACCCGGGAAGCGCCCCGTTAACACCGTTCTGTCTGACTACGACTTGATTGATGCCCGGGACATTTTTGAAAAGTTCGTAATTTGGTTTCTGTACTTCCCAAATAATATTTTTCACCCGGTTCGTGACCAGATTCAGATATCGCAGAGTTTGCAATTCATCACCCAGTCCCTGGTTGCTGTATAGAAACAAAGTTTTCCCGTCACTCAAGCTGCTACCGTCCCATTCCGGTTTATCACAGTGAAGGACTTCGCTCCGGCGGGAAATCGTGGGAAGTCTGTGACGGTAAAGCGGCCACGCCTCTTCGTATCGCCCCAGGGAAAGAAGGGCTATGGATTTGTTGAGCAATGCCGAGCCTTTGTCCGGTTCGAGAGAGAGCGCTTTGTTGTAAAATTCAAGGGCTTCAAAGTTCTTGCCGAGAGACCTGAGGCAGTTTCCCAGATTATTGTAGGCAGAGGCGTAGTCGGGGTTTCGCCTGATCACTTCCCGGTAAGCACCAATTGCTTTGTGATAGCGGCCTGAGTTTTGAAATTCATAGCCGACACTGAAAAGGGCATCGATTTGATGTTTTTCTGAAACCGGGCCCGGGGGATTCATGATGATATACTAAGAGGGAAGAATCGTATCGCCTTCCACTATTGAGCGCTGGTCTATATTGCACATTTCATATTGCAGAAGAGTCATATGTTTTTCGGCATCTTTCTGAATGAGGTCGATTTGCCGAACCGACAAAGCATCTTTCCATACCCCGACAGCCTCGGGGGGATCGTCGGCATTTTCGTAGCACAAGTCCAGTGTCGCCGCCGAGGTATCTGCCACTTTGAGAAAAGCAAGGCTGCGCTTTAATGCCGTCTTTCCGGAGCCGGCCCCGTTGAGATCTTCGTATCGTACCAACTCTATTTTACCGGGCAGGGCTTGATTGAATTCCTGAACGTTTTTGATTTTTTCAGTCCATTCCATTCCCACCGATTCGGCGATAGCGGTGAGTTGGGTACCGTCGCGGTCAAATCCCGGATCGAATTTCTTTTTGAAATTCCAAAGCGACACGGCTACATCCCGGGGATCCCTGACGATGAAAAGAAATTTCGCCCGGGGAAACATTCTTGCGTGGTAGGGAAGGTTGCTGTCCAGATTGTTGTCGTTGATACCGACGTGAGATACTGAATCATCAGTATAATGAACAAACAAATGCTCCAGCCAATTGGTGTACAGTTCAGCATGTAATTTCTCTGTATCCAGTTTGTGACCCCGGCAGTCGTTCTTTTCGTCGATTCGCTGAATCACACTTTGGTAACTTTCCACGGTCGATTCTGTAGTTTGCCACAGTTTGGAAAGATGATGTTCCGGAGGGCACAGTATTTCAGGATGTGAGTTCAAAAGACGCTGCAGCCAGACCGTTCCGCTGCCCGGTAAACCGAGGACAAAGAACCTCTCAAGAGTTTCGGATCTGGAGGGTTTGAGCGCGAGAAGTTTTTTGTTATCAAAAACGGCACCCTCATTCTGACCAACATTGCGCAGAGGTGGCAGTTGGCCTACCGCAGGAAACGGAATGCTTTCCAGACATCCTGTATAGATACTGTCGTGAATCAGTACACTTTGACGCATCGTAGGCCAAACCATGCAACGCAGGAGATGCTGGTCATAGGTTCGCGTGGCTGCTGTTTTCGGATTGAAAGCCTTCCGGAGTTCTTTCAAAGGGGGGAAAACACCACTTACGCCGCCCCACATTCCAGCAAGAACCATTTCGGTATGAGAAGGGAAATCGCGCATCATGTGGAACCATTTGTCCGAAGCGAGCCACTCATCCACGGCTACTCTTTCCTTGATATTGATGACGGAATCACAATCACGAACGATGAACCGGTCAACTGTGGGATCATCAATTACTTCAAATCTCCAGAGAAGACCTTCATAAAACTTTTCAGGTGCCGAGCGCAGCACGACTTCGCTTTCTAATTCCCTCAATTCTTTGAGAATATGGCCGGGGACATTTTTATCGCAGTAAAACCGGCAGGTCCAACCTGGATAGAGATCTGCGGCGAGTCTGGCGTTGCGAAGTGCACCGTGCAGGTAACGGGGATTTTCGCCAAACAGACTGAAAGAAATTACATTTCGACTCCGGTTTTCCGGATTAAACGCGGGTGGATCACAATCCGGAATCGGCCATGATTTTCCGTTTTCCGACTCGGTATCTTTCAGGGTGAGCGAGAGTCGACCGAATTTTTGAACCTGTTCGGGTTCTTTGAGAGTGTGAAAGCAATGAGCCAGACCATCGCAAATGTTACTTTTTTCGGGGGACATTTCATGAGCCTTTAAAAGGTATCTCACGGCCTCGACATGTTTACCCGATTGACGAAGCATCACCCCGATGTTCTCCGGAACTTCGGAATCCTCCGGAGTCTCCTCCTCCAAAGTTTTTAATAAAGCAACTGCCGGTTCGAGTTCGCCCGACGAATACAAATATAGAGCAAGTAGCTTGCGGGCAGTTACAGCCTTCTTTCCGTCTTTGATGTGATCGTTGACCACTTCAACCTGTAACTCGATTGCCTTCTGATATTCACCCCGGAGGTAGGCTTCATTGGCGAGTTTGTGTTTTGAAGTGGGAACGGAATGCTTAGCCATTTGTTATCGGACAAAAATAGTTAATTCCTCTTAACTATCTAGTCATTTTTTAAGATATTTTATATTATTTTTGAAAAAAATAGCATTCACGGGTTGCATTAGTGATAATGTAATGGAAATTATCATTGTTATGAAAAACATCGCAACCGCAGTTCTAATCTTTCTGGCCACTTTTTTCTCTGCAGGGGCTCAGGAGAGCGATTTTTCGAATATCGAATCTCACATCAAGAGTCACGCTGAATCGATGGCTGATGCCTGTGTGAGCATAAAAGCGGAAAACGGTGCCTGGGGAAGCGGTGTTATTGTCAGCCGGACGGGAATGATCTTTTCAGCGGCTCATGTTTACGGGCGTCTGGGTGAAACAGTCACGGTGTTCTTCAACGAAGGAGTCACTGTATCTGCCACTGTGGTAAAATATGACAAAGAGCATGATATCGCAGTATTGAAACTGGCAAGAAATCTTCCCGTAGTTCCAGCGAAGGTTGAGCGTGGCGATAGAATTGAAAATGGAAAAACACTCATTGCAGCCGGGCATGCCTCGGGTTTCAATGCTGAGCGACGTTCGCCTCTGCGTGTTGGATTTGGGTTTCTGGCGCAGCGCCGGGGAATGATTTACACGACCTGCCGAATTACAGCAGGAGATTCCGGTGGTCCACTTTATGATGAAGCGGGAATTCTTCGCGGAGTTCATCACACCATGGATGTGAAAGGCAAATTTTCCGCCCATGTGCCAGTGCAAAGATTTTTTCAACTTTGGCCAGAATTGGCAAAGATGGTGGCTACTGTGTAATAGCGATTGTTTTGGTTATTCCCGGTGCAGATGATTCATGGTCTGCACTGGAGATTTGAAAAGGGCGGGGGACTGGTTATCCTC
>JARGOZ010000001.1:105765-108807 GCA_029213025.1 Verrucomicrobiales bacterium | reverse complement strand
TTCTTTTTATAATCGGACGGGGAATACCGGCGGCGGGAATCGAACCCGCACTCCCGAAGGAACGGGATTTTGAATCCCGCGTGTCTACCAATTCCACCACACCGGCATGTGATTTGGAGATGGCGAAGGTAAATCATCCTGATCGGATTTCAACATGAAGAAAACAGGTAATCGAAAAACGTAAAAAAATCCTTTTCGATTGGCAGCGAGGAGGTAAATAATAGTCTTTATGAAAAGCTTGTCTTTGTTGTTGGTTCCAATGCTGTTTTTGGTGGGATGTTTTGGAGGCGGCGGCGATGGTGAACTCGCTGTGGCGGAAAAAGAGCTCGAAGAGTTGAGAGCGGAAGTGAAAGCGCTCGAAGATGAGCGCAATGAATTACGCAAAGAGCGGAGCGATAAAAAAGCCAAAATTCCCAAATCGAGTGAAAAGTCTGAAAAGGAATCATCGAGCGATTCGATGAAGGAGGCCGAAGAATATGTCGCACTGTTGGAAGATCACCTCGCAAAGACGGAGCAGCATATCGAGCAATGGCGCGAGCCGATGTGGAAATCCTTTGAAGGTTTGCCATTTAAGGGACTTACATTGGCCGACGGAGAAGTGATTCCACTGGTTATAATCAGTAAAGTCACTGGCGAATCTTTGGGGGTATTGGTCGATGGCGCACCTCGTGAAATCAAGTGGGCCGACCTTGCACAAAAATCGCGCCTCACATTGATGCATGAAGATACCGTGCTGGCGGAAATTACGAACAACTAACACGCAGGATAACAATGAAGTTCCAGATTATTATTACTCTATTAATTGCCCTTGGAATCCCTTTGTTCGGGGACGAACTCTCCGACGTGAAAGACGATATCGAGTATCGGAAGAAAAGGCTGGTAGATCTCAAAAAAGAAACCGATGAGTTAAAAAAGGAGATCGCGGAATACGACGCTTTGATAGGCGATTCGAACGAAAGCCCTGATGTTTCTGAAAAGCCTAAAATGTCTTATGGCGATCTTTTAAAAAAAGCGGCATCCCTTGAAAAGCGGTTAAACGGTAAAGTTGTATTGCTCGATAAAATGAAAGGGCGTTTCATAGACCGGATTCCGTTGAAAAAAGGCGATGCTTTGGGGACGTTCACAACCACTGATGGCAAAAATTTAGCGGATGTGGTAGTTACAGAAGTTGATGCCCCAAATGTAGTGGTTGTTCATTCCAAAGGTACCAGCCGGCTTGGTGCTGACGACTTTCCGGACTCAATCAGTGCGTCCTGGAACAAAAGGCCGGAGCTGGAAACTCTGGAATCTTTGGAGCAAGTTTATAGTCATAGGCCTGGCAATGTTTTGAAGTCCGCTGCCTTTGCCGGGAGGCGGAAAGAACTGGCGAAAGAAAGAGCGGAAATGAGAAGCTCGAGCAGACCGGTAGCTCAGGCTGAAACTTCGGGTTCCTCTACCAATGTTCGTGCAGAGAGAGAGGCTGAAATGAATCAGAGGGTGGCCGCTATAGTCGAATTTAATCGAGATATTGATGCGCAGCTTACTCGGAAAGAGGCGGAACTCACATCGAAAAAAGCTGCGTTGGCGAGTTTAGAGATGCAGTTTATGAAAGACACGATGGAATATGACATTGTGCGTATTCGGAGGGGGAGAGGGGCATCTCAAAAAGAAGCCGAGCGAAGGCTCGCTATTGTAACAAATTATGAAAAATCGAAAGAGGAGTTGAGTAGTTCAATCAGCGATTTGGAACGAGAAATATTTACTCTGGTGTCTAAGCGGAAATTTAATCCTAATATGTCCGGTTCCGGCGGTCTGACCTACGATCAACTCAAAAAAAGAGCTGCGGAGTTACGTGATGAAATAAAAAGCATGAATAAAGACTTGGATGCACTGTACGATGAACTCTACTCCTTACAGGATGTAAGAGAAGAATCGTTACGGGAATATGACAATTCCACGATCAAACCGGATCGGCAGGCATACGAACGCAAGATGAACAAAATGGACACCCAAATTATCCAAAAGATGATTGAAATTAATAAACTGGTAAAAGAAATCGATGAACTGAGAATTACGATACCGAGGCTTTAGAATTCCTGAAAAACCGCCTGGTCAAAAATCCTCCAACCATTATCAATCCCACATTTCGGGTGATCATTAGCGGGTAGTTAACTGCCCCGCTTCCGCCGAAGCATCCGCATGAGATATCCAGGCCCCGGAGCCATGCGGTACCGAGCGCTGCCGTAAAAACCAAAAGCGACAGGAGCAGAGCGGCGACACTACCCTGCAACAGAAATCCTGCCATGGTCAGGATACCGGCTGTTACTTCCAGCGCTGGAATCAAAAGAGCCAGCGCCGGAGCCACCGGGTCACTAACAAGTTCGAAATTTCGTACGGCATCGGCAAAGCCGATCGGGTCCTTCAACTTCGCAATACCGCTCCAAATAAATACCGCCCCGAATGCCAGCCTCAGGATGAGGAGAAAAAATTTCATAAAGTCGAGTCTGATTTTACCGGGATTTTCGCTTTAGACAAATGCTTGCTTTCCGTTAGGCCGCTGCTAATTCTGGAGAGATGTATGCATCCCGGTTCATTTCGGTTATTTTTTCCGTGTCAGCAATTTCTTTGATACTGTTGCTTGGGTTGCCGGGTTGTGGCAGGAACACAGTTCCTTTTGATACTGCGAATGCTCTTTTTCATAAAGTTTCAGGTCAAAATGCGTATGAACACGTGGTGAAGCTAGTCGAGATCGGCCCGCGTCCTTCAGGCTCTGAAGAACTGGAAACCTCACGGATCTACATAACGGATCAACTCGAAAAACTCGGCTGGAGTGTTCAGCGTCAGGTTTTCGAAAAGATGACTCCTGAGGGCAAAGTTGAATTCGTAAACCTGAGATCGAGGTTCGGTGCTGCAAACTGGGACGGCAAAGTTACAGGATTGCTCTGTTCCCATTATGATACAAAAAAATTCAGTTTCAGATTTGTCGGAGCCAACGACGCAGGTTCGAGTACCGGGCTTTTGATCGAGTTGGCCAAAGTTCTCGCTGGACGTCCGGAGCTCGCC